>JAGRPN010000028.1 GCA_019449555.1 Ramlibacter sp. | reverse complement strand
CCAGCCCAACGCGCAGCGCGGCTTCACGCTCGCGCGGATCAGCCGGCCCTGGCAGGCGCCGGGTTGGTTCGTCGTGCCGAAGCTGCAGTTGCATGCCACCGAGTACCAGTTCGACGCGCCGCTCGCCAATGGCGCGACTTCGGCGACCCGCACGGTGCCGACGGTCAGCCTGGACAGCGGCCTGGTGTTCGAGCGCGACGCGAGCTATTTCGGCCGCAGCTTTCGCCAGACGCTGGAGCCGCGCGCGTTCTATGTGTACACACCGTTTCGCGACCAGAGCCTGCTGCCCAACTACGATACCGCCCGCAGCGACTTCAATTTCGCCACGATCTATACCGAGAACGCGTTCGGCGGCAACGACCGCATCTCGGACAACAACCTGCTCACATTGGGCGCCACCACCCGGCTGCTGGACCCGGACACCGGCGCCGAAGCCGCCCGCTTTGGCGTCGCGCAGCGGCTGCGCTTCAAGGACCAGCTCGTCACCCTGCCCGGCGAGGCGCCCGTCAGCGAACGGCTCTCGGACCTGCTGTTCGGCACGACCATCAACTGGACGCCGAAGTGGAGCGTGGACTCCACCGTGCAATACAACCCGAAGACCCGGCGGTCGATCCGCTCCACCCTCGGCGGGCGTTACAGCCCGGGCAACTACCGGGTGGTCAGCGCGGCCTACCGCCTGCAGCGCGGCTCGAGCGAACAGATCGACGTCGGCTGGCAGTGGCCGATCAACGATTTGTGGGGCGACAAGGGGGTGAACCTGGGCCCCGGCCGCGGCGAGGGCGAGGGCCGCTGGTACAGTGTCGGGCGGCTCAATTTCAGCCTCAAGGACCGGCGGCTGGTCGATGCGCTGGTGGGCCTGGAATACGATGCGGGCTGCTGGCTGGGCCGCATCGTCGTGGAACGGCTGCAAAGCAGCACGTCGTCGTCCAACAAGAAAATATTGTTCCAGCTCGAATTCGTGGGCTTCACCCGCCTGGGTTCGAACGCGCTGCAAGCGCTCAAGGAGAATATCCCGCGTTACCAGTTCCTGCGCGAGCAGGTCACGCTGCCCAGCCGGTTCAGCAATTACGAGTAGTCCCTATGAGCATTCTTGAACGAAGCCTGTACGCGCCGTGGCTGGCCTGCATCGCCCTGGCCATCGCCATGCCCGTCGGCGCGCAAGGGCTGCGAACGCCGCTGCCCGGCGCGGGCCGCCTCGCGCCGCGGGCGGACAGCGGTCCACGATCGGCCGACTACATCGTGGCCGTGGTGAATTCGGAACCGATCACGAACAACGAGGTTCGCACGCGCATGATCCGGTTCGAACAGCAACTGCAGCAGTCCGGCCAGCCGGTGCCGCCGCGGTCCGAGTTCGCCCGGCAGGTGCTCGAGCGGTTGATCAGCGAGAAGGCGCAGTTGCAGCTGGCTCGCGAAACGGGGGTGAAGGTGGAGGAGTCCACCGTCGACCAGGCCGAGCAGAACGTCGCGCGGCAAAACCAGATCGACGTGGCGGAGCTGCGCCGGCGGCTGGCGGCCGAGGGCATGCCACTGGCGCAGTTCCGCGAGGACTTGCGCAACCAGCTGGTGCTCACCCGGCTGCGCGAGCGCGAGCTGGAGCCGCGCGTGAAGGTCAGCGACCTCGAAGTGGAGCAGTACCTGCGCGAGCAGCAGCAGGGCGACACGGCCCCGATGGAACTGAACCTGGCGCATATCCTGGTCGCCGTGCCGGAAAAAGCGAACGAGTCGCAGATCGCGGCCCTGCGCGCGAAGGCGCAGCGCGTGCAGCAGCGCGCGCGCGCCGGCGAGGACTTCGGCAAGCTCGTGCGCGAGTTCTCCGATTCGCCCGCGGGCGCCGCGAATGGGGGCGAGGTCGGCCTGCGCAGCGCCGAGCGCTACCCGCCGCTGTTCGTCCAGGCGGTGCAGGCGCTGCCCGAAGGCGGGGTGAGCGAGCTGGTCCGCTCCGGCGCGGGATTCCACATCATCAAGGTGATCGAGAAGCGCCGCGGCGGGCTGCCCGGCATCAATGTGATGCAAAGCCACGCCCGCCACATCCTGCTGCGCCCCAGCGCTCAACTGAGTGAAGCTGCCGCGCGGCAGCGGCTGGCCGATTTCAAGAAACGCATCGAGGCCGGGCAGGCCGATTTCGCGCAGCTCGCGCGCGAGTTCTCGCAGGATGCAAGCGCGGCCAAGGGTGGCGATCTCGGATGGGCCAACCCGGGCCTGTTCGTGCCGGAATTCGAGGAAGCCATGAACAGCCTGTCGCCGGGGCAGATCGCCGAGCCGGTGATCTCGCGCTTCGGCGTGCACCTGATCCAGCTGCTGGAGCGCCGGCAGGCGACGCTGAGCCAGCGCGAGCAGCGGGAGGTGGCCCGCAACGTCGTACGCGAGAAGAAACTCGACGAGGCGTATGCCCAATGGGCGCAGGATGTGCGCGGCCGGGCCTACGTGGAGATGCGCGAACCGCCGTCGTGAACCCCCGCCCAGCCAAATACCTGGGGGTCAGATCCCGATTCAAGACAATGCCCTGACCGGAGCGGCAAAGAGGCGGACGAAATCGGGCTCTGACCCCCACACTTCAGAATGAAGCACATCCCTCGCAAGCGCTTCGGCCAGCACTTCCTCGCCGACCCCGGCGTAGTCGATGCGATCGTGCGTGCGATCGATCCGCGCGCGGGCCAGCCGATGGTGGAAATCGGTCCCGGGCTCGCGGCCCTGACCCAACCGCTGGTCGAGCGCCTGGGCAAGCTCGCTGTGATCGAACTGGACCGCGACCTGGCCGCGCGCCTGCGCCGGCACGGCCAGCTCACCGTGACGGAAGGCGACGTGCTCGAGGTGGATTTCGCCCAACTCGCGCGTTCGCTGGGCGCCCCCCGGATCCGCGTGGTCGGCAATCTGCCGTACAACATCTCCACGCCGATCCTGTTTCACCTGCTGGGCTTCGTGGACAGCATCGAAGACCAGCACTTCATGCTGCAGAAGGAAGTCGTCGAGCGCATGGTGGCCCACCCGGCCACGAGCGACTATGGACGGCTGTCGGTGATGCTGCAATGGCGCTACGAGATGGAGAACGTGCTGTCCGTGCCGCCCGAGGCATTCGACCCGCCACCGCGGGTCGACAGCGCAGTGGTGCGCATGGTGCCGTTCGCCCGGCCGGCGGCGGTGGACCCGGCGCTGCTGTCGGAACTCGTGCAGGTCGCGTTCAGCCAGCGGCGCAAGCTGTTGCGCCACACCCTCGGGAAATGGCTGGAGCAGCGAAACTTCAGTGGCGCGTTCGACACCCAGCGCCGCGCCGAGGAGGTGCCGGTCCAGGAATACCTTGCGCTCACCCAGGCCGTTGGGAACCCGCACCCGCAATAACATGCAGGGTGCCCTGCGACAAAAAAGGCCGGGTTTCCCGGCCTTTTTTACCTGGCTGGCAACTCAAAAAAACGCAGTGTTTCTTGAGAGATAGCGGTTACGCTGCCGCGAGCCAGTAGCCCGCGTTGAAGGGGCTGCTCATGCGCAGCGCCAGCGGCGAAACATCCACGAGCTTGTCGGTGGGCATCTTCTCGCCGTTCTCGGTGGTCAATGCGATGCCGTTCACGGCCTCGCCCCCTTGAGCCTCGTTCGCCCGTTCTGCTTGGCTGGTGTGTGCAGAACGGGCTACAGAAAAGAATAGAAACACCGGAACGGTATCTTCCGGTCGGCCCAGTAGTCGGCGGTGTCGCGGAAGATGTCCAGCAGCTGCTCGCGCGCTTCCTTGTCGAACTTGGCGTTGGCCGGAATCTGCTCGAGCACGACGATGAAGCCGGGCTGCGGGCCCGACTTGTGCACCGGGTCGGTCATGCAGTCGTACAGCGCGTCGAAGTTCTTGCCGAAGTGCGCCGGCAGCATGAACTGCTGGGCGATCAGGTCGAGCACATCCTGCTTGCTCTGGGCGACGGCGAGGTTGGCGTACAGGAAGTGGTGCCCCAGCGAGCGCGCCGCATCCTGCAGCTCCTGCACCCTGAAGGCCCGGATCGACTGCACGATGTTGCTGCGCACGCCCTTGAGCGGCGCTTCGCTGCTTTCCCGACGAAGTGGTGCATCCATCTCCGCGTCTCTTTCCATAGTCACAAACAAATCCCGCTTCATTTGGGGCTCACTCCACGATCATTCGAAAACTGGCGTAATGGTCAGCGGTGTAATAACAGGCATACGGCGCCCTGGGCGGGCCGCCGCACACGATGCGCCGGGCACCCCGGTCGCGCGAACCTGGCGTGGTCACGGTGTACTCGCGGTAAAACCCGCGCTTTCCGGCCGGCAGCAAACGCTCCCGGTTGCCGAACACCGCGCCGTCCTTGCCATACGGGAACGGTCCGCCCCGACGGATCAGTTCATAGGTCTCCCGGCCTTGCCTGGGCAGCTCGGCCACCTGCACGGTGGCCGGCTCGCTTGCAGCGGGCCGATCCGCCCAATCCCTGGCTTGCGCCGGGACCCCGCCGAGGGCCGCTGCCAACAAGTAGCTAGTAAGCGCAAACTTGACAGCGGCGAATCTCGCCATCGAACGGACCTTCTTCGGTGACCCTTTGGGGGACGCCACACTCCGGGTAAACCCGGAAAATTTCAAGGCGGTAGTGTGACTTATCTGGTCTCAAAAGGCAAGCGGCTGCCCAATTTTTGGGCAGCCGCCAAGGGCATTCCGGGCCCAGGGAGCAGCTGGCAAGTTAGTACCAGCTATTCCATAGGGCCTTATCTCGCCGCGTTCGCGTCCGCCACGGTCAGCGCCACCATGTTGACGATCCGGCGGACGGTCGCGCTGGCGGTGAGGATATGGACCGGTTTGGCCGCCCCGAGCAGCACCGGGCCGATGGCGATGTTGCCGCCGGCAGCGGTCTTGAGCAAATTGTAAGAAATATTGGCTGCATCGATGTTGGGAAGCACCAGCAGGTTCGCATCGCCGGCCAGCGTGCTGTGCGGCATCAGCAGGTTGCGCTGCGCGCCGTCGAGCGCCACGTCGCCGTGCATTTCACCGTCCACCTCCAGCCAGGGCGCGCGCACCCGCAGCAGGTCGAGCGTTTCGCGCATCTTGAGCGCGCTGGGCTGGTTGCTGCTGCCGAAATTGGAATGGGACAGCAGCGCGGCCTTGGGCTTGATGCCAAACCGCATCATCTCCTCGGCCGCCATGACCGCGATCTCGGCGAGCTGGGCCGCCGTGGGGTCGTAATTGACGTGCGTGTCGACCAGGAATACCTGCCGCCCCGGCAGCAGCAGCGCGTTCATGCAGGCATAGGTGCAGACGCCGGCACGCTTTCCGATCACCTGGTCGATGTAATTCAGGTGGATGGCCGTCGTGCCCCAGGTGCCGCAGATCATGCCGTCCACCTCGTCCTTGAACAGCAGCATGGAGCCGATCAGCGACAGGCGCCGCCGCATCTCGATCTTGGCCATCTGCGCGGTCACGCCCTTGCGCTCGGTCATGCGGTGGTACGTCTGCCAGAAGTCGCGGTAGCGATGGTCCTGCTCGACGTTCACCACGTCGTAGTCCAGTTCCTCGGTGAGGCGCAGGCCGAACTTGTCGATGCGCTGGGCGATGATCTTCGGCCGTCCGATCAGCGTGGGACGTGCGATGCCTTCGTCCGCCACGATCTG
>JAGRPN010000391.1 GCA_019449555.1 Ramlibacter sp. | reverse complement strand
TGATCCCGAGGCCGATGGGACGGTGCTTGAAGTTCGAGTTGCGCGCCTTGTTGACCGAGTAGAAGTTCAGATCGATCACGTTGTCCAGCATGCGCATCGCCGTGCCGACAGTGCGCTTGAGCTTCTGCATGTCCATGCGCCCCGTGGACACGTCCAGGTGGGCTGGCATGTTCACCGAGCCCAGGTTGCACACCGCGATCTCGTCGGGGCCGGTGTTGAGCGTGATTTCCGTGCAGAGGTTGGAGCTGTGAACGATGCCGACGTGCTGCTGTGGCGAGCGCACGTTGCACGGGTCCTTGAAGGTGACCCATGGGTGGCCGGTCTCGAACAGCATGGTGAGCATCTTGCGCCACAGCTGCACGGCGGGTACCTTCTTGTAGAGCTTGAGCTCCCCGCTCGCGCATTTCGCTTCGTAACCCAGATACGCTTTTTCGAACGCGGCCCCGTACTTGTCGTGCAGGTCCGGCGCATCCGACGGGGACAACAGCGTCCACTCGCCGTTTTCCATGACGCGCTTCATGAACAGGTCCGGGATCCAGTTCGCGGTGTTCATGTCGTGCGTGCGGCGGCGATCGTCGCCCGTGTTCTTGCGCAGCTCCAGGAACTCCTCGATGTCGAGGTGCCAGGTCTCCAGATACGAGCACACGGCGCCCTTGCGCTTGCCGCCCTGGTTGACCGCGACCGCCGTGTCGTTCACGACCTTCAGGAACGGCACCACGCCCTGCGACTTGCCGTTGGTGCCCTTGATATGGCTGCCGAGCGCCCGCACCGGAGTCCAGTCGTTCCCCAACCCGCCAGCGTATTTCTGCAGCATCGCGTTTTCCTTGATGGCTTCGTAGATGCCATCGAGGTCGTCCGACACCGTGGTGAGATAACAGCTGGCAAGCTGCGAGCGCCGCGTCCCGGAGTTGAACAGCGTCGGGGTCGAACTCATGAAGTCGAAGCTCGACAGCACGTTGTAAAACTCTATTGCACGCGCCTCGCGCTGGCATTCCGGCTCGTTCAGGGCGAGCCCCATCGCGACGCGCATGAAGAATATCTGCGGCAGCTCGATGCGACGGCCCTCGACGTGGAGGAAGTAGCGGTCGTAGAGAATCTGCAAACCCAGGTAGGTGAACTTCAAGTCCCGGCTGGCGTCGAGGGCGGCCCCGAGACATTTCAGGTCGTAGCCGGCGAGCCTCTCGTCCAGCAGCTCGGCCGCTATGCCCTGACGCACGAACTCGGGCAGATACTGCGCGTAACGCGTGCCCATCTCGGCGTGGGTCACCTCTTCGCCGAGTGTCTCCATCCTCAGCGTGTGCAGCAACAGGCGCGCGGTGACGTAGGTGTAGCCCGGGTCCTGCTCGATCAGGCCGCGCGCGGCCAGGATGAGCGACTTGCGAACTTCGTCCATCGGCACGCCGTCGTACAGATCCCGCTGCATGGCATCGAGTATCGGCTGCGCGGTGACCTCGCGACCGAGGCCCTGACAAGCGCCCTCCACCAGCGCGCCGATGCGCGACACGTCGAGCGGCCGCAGCGTGCCGTTCTCGGAAACCATGATGCCCTGCACTTGCGCCTCGGCGGCCGCCGGCTGCTCCTCGCGTTGCTTCGCGCGCTCTTTCGTCCGCTCTTCGCGATACAGGACGTAGGCGCGCGCGACGTTGTGCTCGCCGGCGCGCATGAGCGCGAGCTCTACCTGGTCCTGGATGTCTTCGATGTGAAAGGTGCCGCCGGA
>JAGRPN010000027.1 GCA_019449555.1 Ramlibacter sp. | reverse complement strand
GCATCCCGTTCTCGATCATCGCGCCGGTGATCGTCGTGATCTGCGCGATCGGCGCCTACACGGTGCACAACGCCATGCTCGACATCTGGCTGATGGTCGTATTCGGCGTGGTCGGGTACCTGTTCAAGAAGCTGGACTATCCGCTCGCGCCGCTGGTGCTGGCGCTGGTGCTGGGCGACAAGGCGGAAGACTCGTTCCGCCAGGCCATGCTGCTGTCGCAGGGCGAGCTGTCGATCCTCTGGTCCAACCCGCTGGTCGGCACGATCTCCACGCTGGCGATCCTGCTGCTGGTCTGGCCGCTGATCTCGCTGCTGATCGCCAAGGTGCGCCCACCCAAGGCGCCGGACTTCAGGGCGGAGCAGCCGGTCGACTGAACGGCAGCCGCCGGAAACTGAATTCAATTCGGGAGAGCAACGATGCCAGTGATCGCCATGACCCAGGAGATGGGTTCCCTCGCCAAGGATGTCGCGCTCGAACTCGCGCGCACCGCCAAGCTCGCGGTAGCCCGCCACGAAGTGCTGGACAACGTCGCGGGCAAGATGCACGTGCCCACCAGCGTGATCAGCCGCTTGCGCGAAGGCAAGGCGGGGCTCGTCGAACGCCTGAAGACGGACCGCACGCGCGTAGCCGTCTACACCGCCAGGGAAGTCTTCGCGCTCGCCGCGAAAGGCAACATCGTGCTGCGCGGCTGGGGCGCGACCTGCCTGCTGCAGGGCGTGCCGCACGTGATCACGGTGCGCATCACGCGCTCGTTCGGCAAGCGCGTGCAGTGGCTGATGGATCACCTGGAGATCGACGACCGCGATTTCGCGGAAGCCGAGGTGCGGCGCAGCGACGAAGCGCATGCGGCGAAGATCAAGAGCGAGTTCGGCGTGACCTGGGGCGACCCGCTCCTGTACGACCTGGTGCTGAACACGGAACGCATGTCGGTGGAAAGCTGTGCGCTGCAGATCCAGCAGCTGGCAAGCCGTCCGGAATTCCAGGAGACGGAGCAATCGCGCGCTTTGCTCTCGGACCTGGCGCTGAATGCCGCGATCCGCGCCGCGCTGAAGGAAAACGACTCCACGAGCGAAACGAACGTCGAGATCGAATCGCACGGCGACCAGGTGACGCTGCGCGGCATCGTGATCAATGCGCAGGAGCGCGCCGACGCCGAGCGCGTCGCGACCAGGGTGGCCGGCGTCGGCAAGGTGGACAACCAGCTGCGCCTGATGGTGGTGAACCGGCGCTTTACTTACGCGAAGACCTAAAACCGGAATTCGCAAATTCCGCGAGGTCGGTCCGGGCTCTCAGATCTTGCCGCGAGCTTTCAAACGGCTGAGCGTCTCGGCGGACAGGTTCAGATACGAGGCGAGTTCCTTCTTCGGGATCCGGTCGAACAGTTCCGGGTGCTTGCGCAGGAACCGCTTGACCCGCCCGGGGGCGTCCAGCAGGTGCAGCGTGATCGTGTGGGCCATGATCTCGCTCATTTCCTTCATCACGGCGTATTCGAACGATTGCTTGAGCTCGCGGTGTTCCTCCAGGAACCTCACCCATTCGGGCATCGGCAATTTCGCCACCCGCGCCTTGGTCACGCACACGATGCTGTAGGGCGTGCGGGTGCCCAGGCGCCAGGCGGCATAGCTGGTTTCCATGTCGCGCTCGTCGGTGAAGCGCAGGATCATCTCCTTGCCTTCGGGATTGCTCACCACCCGCTTGAGGATGCCGTCCAGGATGAAGTACTGCTCCATCTCGTACACGCCCTGATCAAGGAGGAAGTCGCCCTTCTGGCAATCGACGACGGCAAGGTGCGACTCGAGCTCCGCGCTCTGCTCGGCCGTCATGCCATGCAAGACCGTGTTTTGCCCCAGCTGGACGCGGATGACGTTGCGCTCAGGATGATCCTGCACTGACAACGCGGTACCGGTGAGGTGGGGCATGACTCGTTCGTCTTGTTCGCGGGTGCCTGTACGGTCGCCCGCGGCGCCAATATTACGAAAATTGACCGCGGTCAACGGCGAAACGAAAGGCGCCTTCCTATGATACCGCGACAGTGCAGAAGCGCTCCCTTACACAGGCGGCGATAGCACGTGCAAGCAAGGCCCGCGGCGGCCCCCACCGATTCATCCAGGAGACCCCATGTCAGCAGTACTAGAGAAAGCCGCGGCGGCGGCGGACACCCCGCAAACCACCGATGGCTTCCATCTGGTCCTTGATGCCCTCAAGCTCAACGACATCAACACGATCTATGCCCTGCCCGGCATCCCGATCACCGACCTCACCCGCATGGCGCAGGCCGAAGGCATACGCCTGATCGCGTTCCGCCACGAGCAGAACGCCGGCAACGCCGCCGCCATCGCCGGTTTCCTGACGCAAAAG
>JAGRPN010000390.1 GCA_019449555.1 Ramlibacter sp. | reverse complement strand
GCCGGCGGCCGGAGCCGTAAACGCGCTGGCAGCGGCCTGGCGCGGCCAGCGCCGGCCCAGGCAAAAGCGTTCAAACAGGGGCAGGAATTCACCCGCCCGACGCTGCCCGAGGCGCTGCGGCCGAGCCGACGTACGGAAGGGAAGCCGTCCTACAGCCGAGGTGCGGCGATGTTCCTAGCATGGCGCTGTTCACTGCAGGAGGCACGCATGTCCAGAGAGGGCGTCAACGCAGCAAGCACGAAGACCGGTCCCCAGGCCAGCGCCAGCCGCGAGCGCGAAATGCAGGAATGGGCTCGCACCCTGGGTATTGCGCCCGCGCGCCTGAAACAGGCGGTTTCCGTCGTCGGCATCACGCCCAGGCGGATCCGCGAATACCTGCGCAGGAATCCCTGAGGGCACCGACCTGGCTGCGCGGGTGATGCGCAGTCAGGATGATTGGATTTCGCAAAACGGCGCAGACCTGATCGGCGCGCTCAGTTCAGAGCACGGGGACGGAAGCCCGCGCTTCGTGCGCCAGTCTCCAGAGGACACGCAGGCGGTGGTTGGCCACTGCCCGCAATTCCTTGGCCTCGGCGATCGCGGCCAGTGTCGGCGCGGCGCCGACGCCCTCGCAATACAAGTCGAGAAGACGGCCCAGGCGGCACTCGGCCCGGATAGCCGCGTGATCCGCGTCTGCCCATCGCTCGAACAGCACTATGAACCGGTTCATGGCAAGCAGTTGATGGATGTTTCGACACCATTAAAAGGCACCCCCGGCGCATGCGTGTTTGAGCAAGATCATGAGACTTCATCATCCGGCGTCGTGGAAAACCCCGTCACGAGCCCGGCGTCGGCGCGCGGCGCGGGAAGGGTCACCGTGAATTCCGACCCCTTGCCGGCGCCTCCGCTGCGCGCCTGCACGGTGCCGCCGTGTAACTCGACAATCTGCCTTACCACCGCCAGCCCAACACCCAGTCCGCCGGGGACCATGTCGGGGCCCACATGGGCCTGCGTGAACAGTTCGAAGATGCGCGGGAGCATCTCGGACGCAATGCCGATCCCGGTGTCCTCCACTTTCACCAGCACTTCGGCGCCGGCCTGCGTCGCTTTCAGCCAGATGCTGCCGCCCTGCGGCGTGTACTTGATCGCGTTGCCGAGCAGGTTCAGCACGACCTGCTGGAAACGGCTCTCGTCGATGTCCACCATCAGCGGTCCTTGCGGCAGGACGGTCGAGAGCGTGATCTGCTTGAGCGATGCGGCGTTCGCGAGGCTTTGCGCGGCATCGGTGAGCAGCTTGCGCAAGTCGCATCGCTTCAGCTCGAGTTCGACCTTGCCCGCTTCCAGCCGCGAGATGTCCATCAGGTCGTTCGCCAGGCGCGTCAGCACCGCGACCTGCCGGGAGATGATCTGCAGCGCGTTCACGACATGCGGGTCCGCGCTGAGCCGGCTGATGATGTGAGCCGCGTTGGTGACGGGCCCCAGCGGGTTGCGCAGTTCGTGGCCGAGGGTCTTGAGAAACAGGTGGGTGCGTTCGCGCGAGTCGCGCAACGCCGCGGCCTGCAGCTCGATCGTCTCGACCCGGCTGCGCAGGTCGGTGCGGTCGCGTACGATCTTCACGAACCCCAGCAGCGCGCCGCCGTCGTCCCGGATGGCGGTCACCGTCCCTGTGGCCCAGATGCGCGTGCCGTCCTTGCGCACGTGCCAGCGGTCATCCTCGGATCGGCTGTTCATCGCCGCCAGCTGCAATTCGTAACGGTCGAGCCCCTTCGCCCGGTCCTCCGGCATGAAGATGCGCGCCACGCTCTGGCCGAGGGCCTCGTCGGCGCGGTAGCCGAAGATCTCCTCGGCCACGCCGAGCCAGCCCACCACGATCCCTTGCGGGTCCATGCAGATGAGGGCGTGGTCCTTCGACTGTTGCGCGAAGAGGGCAAGCAGCTGCAGTGCGCGGGGATCGACGGAGTTGGGACTCAAGGGACTGGTGCCAGGCGCTCGCTCCCATGATGCCGTCCTTTCGCTGCCGCCGGTGGCGCCGATTCCAAAAGTTGCGATTGGCCGCGGCCTCGTAACCATGTGTTGATCAGCTCGAAGAAGCCGCGATCCTGCCTAGACTGCGCTCATGACTTCGCAAGCTGCTTCCCTGAGTCCCGTCGCCTTCCGACTCGCCGCCGCGCTGGAGCGTTACCAGGCCGACTTCGATCAGCTGGTGGAAACCTGGTTCGACTGGAACCGCTGCCGCATGGTGATCCGGGAACTCGACGATATCGAGAAATTGCGCGGCGCCCTGCCCCAGCTCGCCGCCGACATGACCGATTTGGTGATGCGACACGTGGAGCTGCTGCGTTCACTGGTGCGAACGGCGACGCGCGCCGAACCGGCCGCGGCGAGCGAGATCACGGCGCTTCACAGCCGGCATCGCGCCGCGATCGAGTCGCTGCGAATCAAATGCCTGAGGCTGATCACGCGCGAGCGGTGAGCGCAGCATGAACAGCGACCAGCCCGGTTTTTCGGATCCAGTGGGCACCTGGAACCGCCGCTTCGAGGCGGACGGCTATCTGTTCGGCACCGAACCGAATGCATGGCTGCGCCAGCATGCCCGCGTGTGGCGGCCCGGGCAGCGCGTGCTGTGCGTGGCCGACGGCGAAGGCCGCAACAGCGTGTGGCTGGCGCGCCAGGGCCTGGTGGTGGACGCTTTCGACATCGCCGAACTCGGCGTCGCCAAAGCGCGGCGGCTCGCGGAGGAGCACCGCGTGTGGGTCAATCTCGCCGTGGCGAATTGCGACTCGCTGGCCTGGCCCGAGAGCGTGTACGACGGTGTCGCGGCCATTTTCGTGCAGTTTGCCGAGCCGGCGATGCGCGAACGCCTCTTCGCCAACATGCAGCGCAGCCTCAAGCCCGGCGGCTTCCTGCTGCTGCAAGGCTACACGCCCAAGCAGCTCGAATACAAGACCGGCGGCCCGCCGGTCGTATCGCACCTGTATACGCAGGCGATGCTGCGCGAAGCGTTCGCCGCGATGGAGATCGTGGAATTGCGCGAGTACGAAGCGCAAGTGGCCGAAGGCTGCGCGCACCGCGGGCATTCGGCGCTGGTCGGGATGGTCGCGCGCAAGCGCTGAGTCGGCGGGGGCGCTTGTCGCCGCGGTCGGCTGCCCGGCAACGACGTTACAGCCGCGCCGCGCGCGGCCCCACGGAACGCGAGCTCGCCGTATATTCCCCATGCACGGATGCCGCGCAAACGACAAACGGAGATGCGCATGATCAAGACCGAACTGAGCCTGCCCCAGCTTGCGATGGTGGTCGGCACGCGTGGACTGCTCGGCGCCGGGCTGGGCCTGTTGCTTGCCGACAAGCTCGGCACGGAGCGCAGAAAAGGCGTGGGCTGGACGCTTGCCACGATCGGGGTGCTGAGCACGATTCCGCTCGCGGTGATGGTGTACCGCCACCGGATGAGCGCAGACTGAGTTTTTCCTTCTTATTTGTGCTTCGGGTCGAGTGCGTCGCGCAGCCCGTCGCCCAGCAGGTTGAACGACAGCACCAGCAGGAAGATCGACAGGCCCGGCCAGATCGCCATCCACGGCGCCTGGTCGACGAAATTCTTCGCCGTGTTGAGCATGCTGCCCCAGCTCGGCGCCGGCGGCTGCTGCCCCAATCCGAGGAACGACAGGCTCGCTTCGGCGATCACCGCCGCGGCAATGGCCAGGGTGGACTGCACGATCAGCGGGGGCAGCACGTTCGGCAGGATATGCCGCAGCGCGATGCGCCAGTGCGGGTTGCCTACAGCCCGGGCCGCTTCCACGAAATCCTCGACCTTGACGGCGAGCACCTGCGCGCGCGTGAGCCGGATGAAGATCGGCGTGGCCGAAACACCGATGGCGATCATCGCGTTGGTCAGGCTGGGGCCGAGGAAGGCAGCCAGCGCGATCGCGAGGATCAGGAACGGCACGGCGAGCATCGAATCGGTGAAGCGCGAGATGAACCCGTCGGTCCAGCCGCCCACATACGCGGCCAGCAGCCCGATCGGCACGCCCAGCGCCATCGAGATGCAGACCGACACCAGCCCGGCCAGCAGTGAGGCGCGCGAGCCCCAGATCACGCGCGACAGCACGTCGCGGCCGATCTCGTCGGTGCCGAACCAGTACTCGGCGCTCGGCGCCTTGCGCACCGCGCTCCAGCTGGTGGCCACCGGGTCGTAGGGCGAGATGTACGGGGCGAAGAGCGCCACCAGCACGAAGAAGACCACGATCACCAGGCCCAGCATCGCGCCGCGCCGGCGCAGCAGGCGCCGCCAGGCACGCTTGCCCGGCGTGGCGCCGCGTTCCATCACGATGGGGGTCAGGACGGCACTCATGCTATTGGCACCTACCCGCGCAGCCGCGGATTGACCAGGAAGTACGCCAGGTCCGCCAGCAGGTTGAGCACGATGTACACGCTGGACGTGAACAGCACCACGCCCTGCACCACCGCGTAATCGCGATTGAAGACGGCGTCGACGATCAATTTGCCGAAGCCCGGAATCGAAAACACCTGCTCCGTCAGCACCGCACCCGAGAGCAGCGTGCCGAATTCCAGCGCACCGAGCGTGATGATCGGCGTGAGCGCATTGCGCAGCCCGTGCTTGAGCACCACGGTGCGCTCGTCGACTCCCTTGGCGCGGGCCGTGCGCACGTAGTCCGCGTTCAGCACCTGCAGCATCGCGCTGCGCGTGTGCCGCATCAGCACGGCGGCGATCGCATTGCCCAGCACGAACGCCGGCATGATCATCGCCTCCAGGTTGGCCTTGAGGTCCTCGAGGGGGCTGACATAGCCCGAAGCCGGCAGCCAGCCCAGTTGCACCGAGAACAGCAGGATCATCAGGATGCCCAGCCAGAAGTTCGGCGTGGACAACCCCCATAACGCGATCACGTTGGCCGCGTAATCCCAGGCCGTGTCCTTGCCGACCGCCGACACGATGCCGGCCGGGATGCCGATCGCCAGCGCGATCGCCATCGCAATCGCGGCCAGCTCCAGCGTCACCGGCAATTTCTGCAGGATCAGGCCGAGCACCGGTTCCTGGATGCGCAGCGACTCGCCCAGGTCGCCGTGCGCCACGCCCGCGATCCAGTACCCGTAGCGCACCGGCAGCGGCTCGTCCAGGTGCATCTTCTGGCGCAGGTACGCGATCACCTGCGGGTCCTGGTCTTCGCCCGCGAGGATCGTCGCCGCATCCCCGGGCAGCAATTGCTGCAACCCGAAGATGATCACGGTGACGAAAAAGATCGTCGGCAGGATCGCCGCGAGGCGTTTGACCAGGTACTTCGACATGACTTCCCGACGTTGGCCCCGCGCTTACATCTTCACGTCCTGGACGCGGATCAGCCCGTCCGGGATCGCGCGCAGGCCGGTCAGCTTCTTGTTGAACGCGTACAGCCAGTGGCGGTGGAACAGATAGACGATCGGCCGTTCCTTGACGACTTCCGCCGCCAGCGTCGCGAACACCTTGACGCGGTCCTTGGGGTCGAGTGTCGTGCGCGAGCGATTGAGCAGCTCGTCCCAGTTGGCGCGGCACTCGCCGCTGTAGTTCAGCGGCTGCTTGCAGCCGTAGAAGCTGAACAGGTTGCCGTCCGGGTCGGCGCGCCCGCTCCAGGCGAGGATGTAGGCGTCGAACTGCCCCTTGTCCGCCAGGTTCAGCGACGTGGCGAATTCGGTCGCCTGGATCTTGACGTCGAAGCCCGCTTCCTTGGCCATCGCCTGCACCACCTGCGCGATGCGCTGCGCATCGGAAGTGGTCGGCGTCATCAGCGTGAACGAGGGGTTGGTCACCCCCGCTTCCTTCAGCAGCGCCTTCGCGCGGGCGACGTCGCGCTTCGGGATCGGCACGTTCTTGGCGTAGAAGGCATTGGTCGGCGGCACCCACTGGTTGCCCGGGTCGGCCTCGCCGTCCATCGCGACCTGCACGATGCCCTGCCGGTCGAGCGACAGCTCGAAGGCCTCGCGCACGCGCGGGTCGCGGCCCAGCGG
>JAGRPN010000389.1 GCA_019449555.1 Ramlibacter sp. | reverse complement strand
CAAGGACAAGGAGATGGTCATGCCCGGGGACAACGTGACGATCACCGTCAAGCTGATCGCCCCGATCGCCATGGAAGAAGGCCTGCGCTTTGCCATCCGCGAGGGCGGCAAGACCGTGGGCGCCGGCGTCGTCGCCAAGATCATGGAATGAGGCAGGAATAAAAATGGCTACTCAACAGAAAATCCGCATCCGCCTCAAGGCCTTCGATTACAAATTGATCGACCAGTCCGCCGCGGAGATCGTCGATACCGCCAAGCGCACCGGCGCGATCGTCAAAGGCCCCGTGCCCCTGCCGACGCGCATGAAGCGCTTCGATATCCTGCGCTCCCCGCACGTCAACAAGTCGTCGCGCGACCAGTTCGAGATCCGCACCCATCAGCGCCTGATGGACATCGTCGACCCGACCGACAATACGGTGGACGCGCTGATGAAGCTGGACCTTCCGGCGGGCGTGGACGTGGAAATCAAGCTGCAATAAGCGCAGCCGGGTCTCGCAACAGGCCTTTCGGACCGCATAAGAACCAGAAGTCAGTGCCCGCTCTTGCCTGAAATGGTGGGGGCGGGCTATAATTTGCGGCTTCGTCCGGTTTCGGGCGAAGTTTTATCAACCTTCTTTCGAACGCGCGCCATTTGTGGCGGGCGTAAAACGCAGAAGCCAATTGCAGCGGCTGCGGCGGAAGTTTTGGAGCAACAAAATGAGTCTGAGCAACTCCCTAGGGTTGCTGGGCCGCAAGGTGGGCATGATGCGCCTGTTCACCGATGACGGGGACACAGTTCCTGTCACGGTGGTGGATGTGTCGAACAACCGCGTGACCCAGGTGAAAACCCAAGAGAACGACGGCTACGTGGCCCTGCAGGTCACGTTCGGCGCACGCAAGGCTTCGCGCGTGACCAAGCCGCAAGCCGGCCACCTTGCCAAGGCAGGCGTCGAATCCGGCGAAATCACCGCAGAATTCCGTGTCACCCAAGAGGCCGCCGCCAAGTACGCCGCGGGTGCCACGGTTCCCGCCGCCGACGTCTTCGCCGTCGGCCAGAAGGTCGACGTGCAGGGCACGACGATCGGCAAGGGCTTCGCCGGCACGATCAAGCGCCACCACATGAAGTCGCAGCGCGCGTCGCACGGCAACAGCCGTTCGCACAACGTTCCCGGCTCCATCGGCATGGCGCAGGACCCGGGCCGCGTGTTTCCGGGCAAGCGCATGACCGGCCACCTCGGCGACGACACCGTGACCACCCAGAACCTCGACGTCATCCGCATCGATGAAGCCCGCCAGCTGCTGCTGATCCGCGGCGCCGTTCCCGGCTCCAAGGGCGGTTTCGTGACCGTTCGCCCGGCCGTGAAGGCCAAGCCGGCCGGTGCGGCCGTACCGCCGAAGGGAGCGAAGTAATGCAACTCGAACTCCTGAACGAGCAAGGCCAGGCCGCGTCCAAGTACGACGCGCCCGAAACCGTGTTCGGCCGTGAATACAACGAAGACCTGGTCCACCAGATCGTCGTCGCCTTCCAGGCCAACGCCCGCCAGGGCACGCGGGCCCAGAAGGACCGCCAGCAGGTCAATCACTCGACCAAGAAGCCGTTCAAGCAAAAGGGAACGGGCCGCGCCCGCGCCGGTATGACCTCCTCGCCGCTGTGGCGCGGAGGCGGTCGCATTTTCCCGAACAGCCCGGAAGAGAACTTCACCCAGAAGATCAACAAGAAGATGTACCGCGCCGGCATGGCGTCCATCTTCTCCCAGCTGGCCCGCGAAGGGCGGCTGGCCGTGGTCGACTCCCTGAAGGTGGATTCGCCCAAGACCAAGCAATTGGCCGCCAGGTTCAAGGCCATGAACCTCGACTCGGTCCTCGTGATCGCCGACGAGGTGGACGAGAACCTGTACCTCGCCTCGCGCAACCTGGTGAACGTGCTCGTCGTCGAGCCGCGTTACGCCGATCCGCTGTCGCTGGTGCACTACAAGAAGGTGCTCGTCACCAAGGGCGCCATGGACAAGCTCAAGGAGATGTTCGCATGAGCCGTGTCAATCCCACACCGGCAGCCCGCACCTTCGACGAAGGCCGCCTGATGCAGGTTTTGGTTGCCCCGATCGTTTCGGAGAAGGCAACGCATGTAGCCGACAAGACCAACGCAGTGACCTTCAAGGTCCTGCAGGACGCCACCAAACCCGAGATCAAGGCCGCCGTCGAACTGATGTTCAAGGTCGAGGTCAAGGGCGTTTCGGTGGTCAACACCAAAGGCAAGTCCAAGCGCTTTGGCCGCTCGGTGGGTCGCCGCGACAACGTTCGCAAGGCCTACGTGATCCTCAAGCCGGGCCAGGAGCTGAACCTCACCGGGGAGGCCGCTTAATCATGGCAGTCATCAAGATGAAACCGACCTCGCCCGGCCAGCGCGCCGTGGTCAAGGTCTCGCGCGACCACCTGTACAAGGGTGAAGCGTACGCGCCGCTGCTGGAGCCGCAGTTCCAGAAGGCCGGCCGCAACAACAACGGCCACATCACGACCCGCCACAAGGGCGGCGGCCACAAGCACCACTACCGCGTCGTCGATTTCGTCCGTAACAAGGACGGCATCGCGGCCAAGGTGGAGCGCGTCGAGTACGACCCCAACCGCACGGCCCACATCGCCCTCCTGGTGTATGCCGACGGCGAGCGCCGCTACATCATCGCGCCGCGCGGGCTGGAAGTCGGCGCCTCGCTGATGAGCGGCTCGGAAGCCCCGATCCGCGCCGGCAACACCCTGCCGATCCGCAACATCCCCGTCGGCTCGACCGTCCACTGCATCGAGCTGCAGCCGGGCAAGGGCGCGCAGATCGCGCGCTCGGCGGGCACTTCGGCCACGCTGCTGGCGCGTGAAGGCACTTACGCGCAGCTGCGCATGCGCTCCGGCGAAGTGCGCAGGATCCACATCGAGTGCCGCGCCACCATCGGCGAAGTTGCGAACGAAGAACACAGCCTGCGCCAGCTAGGCAAGGCCGGTGTGAAGCGCCACATGGGCATCCGTCCCACGGTTCGCGGCGTCGCCATGAACCCGGTGGACCACCCGCACGGCGGCGGTGAAGGCAAGACCGGCGAAGGCCGCGTGCCTGTCGACCCCTGGGGCAACCTGACCAAGGGTTACCGCACCCGCAACAACAAGCGCACGCAGGTCATGATCGTCGCGCGCCGCAAAAAGTAAGGGATAGCAAATGACTCGCTCTCTCAAAAAAGGTCCGTTCGTCGACCACCACCTGGTGGCCAAGGCCGACAAGGCCGTGACCACGAAGGACAAGAAGCCGATCAGGACCTGGTCGCGCCGCTCCATGATCCTGCCCGAATTCATCGGGCTGACGATCGCCGTTCACAACGGCAAGCAGCACGTGCCGGTCTACATCACCGACCAGATGGTGGGCCACAAGCTGGGCGAATTCGCCCTGACGCGCACCTTCAAGGGTCACCCGGCGGACAAAAAAGTCCAGAAGAAGTAAAGGTGAGCACCATGTCTGAAACACGTGCAGTCCTTCGCGGCGTCCGCCTCTCGGTCGACAAGGGCCGGCTGGTGGCCGACCTGATCCGCGGCAAGAAGGTGGACCAGGCCCTGAACATCCTGAACTTCACGCAGAAAAAAGCTGCGGGAATCGTCAAGAAGGTCCTGGAATCGGCCATCGCCAACGCCGAACACAACGACGGCGCCGACATCGACGAGCTGATGGTCAAGTCCATCTACGTCGAGCAAGGCGCTTCGCTCAAGCGTTTCACCGCGCGCGCCAAAGGCCGCGGCAATCGCATCGTCAAGCCCACGTGCCATGTGTACGTGACGGTCGGCAACTAAAGGCTTTAGGCAACACCATGGGACAAAAAATCCATCCGACCGGCTTCCGTCTTTCGGTCAGCCGCAACTGGGCCAGCCGCTGGTATGCCAACAACCGTGACTTCGCCGGCATGCTGGCCGAAGACATCAAGGTGCGCGAGTACCTCAAGTCCAAGCTGAAGAACGCCGCCGTGTCGCGCGTCATGATCGAGCGCCCCGCCAAGAACGCCCGCATCACCATCTACTCGGCGCGCCCGGGCGTGGTGATCGGCAAGAAGGGCGAGGACATCGAGAACCTCAAGCGCGAACTCGCCAAGCGCCTGGGCGTGCCCGTCGCCGTCAACATCGAGGAAGTGCGCAAGCCCGAAATCGATGCCCAGCTGATCGCCGACTCGATCACCCAGCAGCTCGAAAAACGCATCATGTTCCGCCGCGCGATGAAGCGCGCCATGCAGAACGCGATGCGCCTGGGCGCGCAGGGCATCAAGATCATGTCCGCCGGCCGCCTGAACGGCATCGAAATCGCGCGCACCGAGTGGTACCGCGAAGGCCGCGTGCCGCTGCATACGCTGCGCGCCGACATCGATTACGGCTTCTCCGAAGCCAAGACCACCTACGGCGTCATCGGCGTCAAGGTCTGGGTCTACAAGGGCGACACGCTCGGCCGCAATGACCTGCCGGCGATCGTCGAGCCCCGTGCCGAGGAAGAGCGCCGCCCGCGCGGCCCGCGCCGCGACGGCCGCCCGGGTGACCGCCCGGCCGGGGAGCGCCGCGGTCCTCCGGCCCGCCGTACCGCAGCCGGTGCGGGCAACGTCGCGCCGTCCGACGGCAGCGACAAGCCCGCCGAAGCAACCCCAGGTGCCGAAGCACCGAAAACTACCGTTAAGCGCGTTCGCAAAGCCGCCGCGCCAGCCACACCGGCTGACGGTAAAGGAGAGTAAACATGCTGCAACCCACTCGACGCAAATACCGCAAAGAGCAGAAGGGCCGCAACACCGGCATCGCCACCCGGGGAAACTCGGTGGCGTTCGGTGACTTCGGCCTGAAGTGCACGGACCGCGGCCGCCTGACGGCCCGCCAGATCGAAGCCGCGCGCCGCGCGATTTCCCGCCACGTGAAGCGCGGCGGCCGGATCTGGATCCGTGTGTTCCCCGACAAGCCGATTTCCCACAAGCCCGCCGAGGTGCGGATGGGTAACGGCAAGGGCAACCCCGAGTACTACGTTGCCGAAATCCAGCCGGGCAAGGTCGTGTTCGAGATCGTCGGCGTGCCCGAAGAGCTCGCCCGCGAGGCGTTTCGCCTGGCAGCCGCCAAGCTGCCGCTGCGCACCGCGTTCGTCAGCCGCATGATCGGCGCGTAATTCAGGAGTGATGAAAAGATGAAAACTGCTGAACTGCGCCAGAAAGACGTTGCCGCCCTTCAGTCCGAAGTGAAGGAACTGCAGAAGGCCCATTTCGGGCTGCGCATGCAGAAGGCCACGCAACAGTTGAACAACACCGCCACGCTGCGCGCCACGCGCCGCGACATCGCTCGGGCCAAGACCATCCTGGCCCAGAAGCAGGCGCAAGAGGCGGGCAAGTCCTCGCCGGCCAAGGAGTGAACATGACGGAAGCCAAGACATCCCTCAGGCGCACCCTCATCGGCAAGGTGGTGAGCGACAAGCGTGCCAAGACCGTGACGGTGCTGGTCGAGCGCCGTGTGAAGCACGAGCTGTACGGCAAGATCGTCGCCAAGTCGAGCAAGTACCATGCGCACGATGAAAAGGGCGAGTTCCACACGGGCGACGTGATCGAGATCACCGAGAGCCGCCCGATTTCGAAGACCAAGAACTGGGTGGCCACGCGCCTGATCGAAAAGGCCGCGGAAGTCTGAGACCCCGTCTCCTGCAGGCCCAACCGAAACGACCCACAATGTGGGTCGTTTCTTTTTTGGAGCTCGAGAATGATCAAGGTCGGAGACACGCTGCCGGACGTCACGCTGCAGGAATACTCGGAAGTCGAGGGCGAGGGCTGCCGTATCGGCCCGAATGCGGTGAAGGTTTCGCAGGCCGCCGCCGGCAAGACGATCGCGCTGTTCGGGCTGCCCGGCGCGTTCACCCCCACCTGCTCGGCCAAGCACGTGCCCGGCTATGTGGAAAAGGCCGATGAGCTCAAGCAGGCCGGCGTCGATGAGATCTGGTGCGTGAGCGTCAACGACGCCTTCGTCATGGGGGCTTGGGCGCGCGACCAGAAAACGGGCGGCAAGGTGCGCATGCTGGGCGACGGCAGTGCCGAATTCGCCAAGGCCACCGGCCTGACGGTGGACCTCACGGCCGGCGGCATGGGCATCCGCAGCGCCCGCTATTCGATGCTCGTCAAGGACGGCAAGGTCGTGACCTTGAACATCGAGGCACCCAGGAAATTCGAGGTCAGCGACGCGGCGACGCTGCTGGCGCAGGCGAAAAGCCTCTAGTCAGAACGGACCTAGAGATCCGCCTTCAAGTAGTGCGCACCCGGAATCGGGTTGTGATAGTAAGGCGGGATTTCCTCGAAGCCGAGGTCCGCGTACAGCTCGCGGGCGGCTTCCATTTCGTCCAGCGTGTCCAGCAGCACGCAGGCATATCCTGCCTGCCGGGCCGCGTCCAGCGCCGCCTCGGCCAGTTGCCGCCCGAGGCCGAAGCCGCGGAACGGCTTGCGCACGTATAGCCGTTTCATCTCCGAGGCATTCGGGTAGTCTGCGGAGTCCAGCGCGCGCAAGGCGCAGCAGCCGGCGAGCTCGCCGTCCACCGTGGCGATCAGCAAGGCACCGCGAGGCGCGGCGTAATCGCCGGGCAATTCAGCCAGTTCGCGGTCGAACTGCTGGAAGCACAGATCGACGCCCAGTCCCTGGGCATATTCGCGGAATATCTCGCGTACGGTGTCGAGCTCTGCGGGAGTGCTGGGCGTTGCCAGCCGGATCAGCGGTAACTGTTGCGTTTGCACGCGCGCTTGCTGTTGGACAGGGCCTGACAGTTTAACGGACCGTTCACCCACACTGCAACGTCGGCATTTTCCATTGCCGGATCGCAGACGTTTTGCATGGTGTGCCGGCGCCGCGTCGCAGCCAGCTCGCTTGCCAGCCCGGCCGTTGCGGGCGCACCATAGGCCTTCCAGCATTTGCGGGAGGCTTCCATGGATCGCCGCCGGTTCGCGTTTGTGGCCATCGTTTCGTCCGGCCTGCTGGCCATGCGCGCTGTCGCGGGCGCGGCCGGCCTGTCCAATGCCGATGCCGCGCTCGGCCTGAAAACCGCCCTCGAGCGGGGCGTACTGGCGGCCGTCGGCCTGCTCGGGCGCCCGGACGGATTCCTGGGCAATCCGCAAGTGCGCATTCCATTGCCCGGCTTCATCTCGGATACGGCCAGGTTCCTGCGCGCGATGGGCCGAGGCCAGCAGCTCGATGAGCTTGAACTCGCCATGAACCGTGCCGCTGAAGCCGCCGTGCCGATGGCCAAGGACCTGCTCGTGAACGCGGTCAAAACGATGACGGTGAGCGACGCGCGCAATATCCTCGCCGGCGGGGAGACTTCGGTGACGGCGTTCTTCGCGCAGAAGACGCGCGACCCGCTGGCGGCGCGTTTCCTGCCGGTGGTCACCCGCGCGACGGAAAAGGTCGGTCTGGCGGAAAAATACAACCGGGTGGCCGGCAAGGCCGCGGGCCTGGGGCTGGTGCGCCAGGACGACGCGAACATCGAGCGGTACGTCACGCGCAAAACCCTGGACGGGCTCTACTTCGTCATCGGCGAAGAGGAAAAGAAGATCCGGCGCGACCCCGCGGGCAGCGGCAGCGCGATCCTGCGCAAGGTGTTCGGCGCGCTGAAATAGCCGGCCGGCTATACCACGCCGCTGCTTTTCAGCTGCGCCAGGCGCTCGTCGGAGCAATCCAGCAGTTCGCGCAACACCTCGTCCGTGTGCTGCCCCAGCAGGGGGGGCGGCAGGTGCCGGCGCACCGGCGTGGCGCTCAACTTGATCGGGCTGGAAACCAGCCGCAGCTCGGGCTGCAGCGGATGCTGCCACTGCGTGACCATGCCGCGCTCGTTCACCTGCGGGTCGGCGAAGACTTCCGCCAGGTTGTTGATCGCGCCGCAGGGGACTTTCGCGCCTTCCAGCGCCGCCAGCCAGTGGGCCTTGCCGCGCGCCTTCATGATCGGCTCCAGCAGCGGCACCAGCACGCCCCGGTTGCGCACGCGGTCCTGGTTCTTGGCGAATCGAGGATCGGTCGCCAGTTCCGGGCGGCCGGCGAGTTCGCAGAACTTCGCATACTGGCTGTCGTTGCCGACCGCCAGGATCAGGTGGTCCTTGCTGCCGTCCGCGGCCGGCGCGACTTCGAACACCTGGTAGGGCACGATATTCTGGTGCGCGTTGCCGGCGCGCGGGGGCACCTTGCCGCTCACGAGGTAATTGGCGCCAAGGTTGGCCAGCATCGCGACTTGCGTGTCGAGCAGCGCCATGTCGACGTACTGCCCTTCGCCGGTGCGTTCGGCATGCCGCAGCGCCGCGAGGATCGCGACCGCTGCATACATGCCGGTAAAGAGGTCGGCCACCGCGACGCCGACCTTCTGCGGGCCGCCGGCAACGGGTCGGCCTTCGCTGTCCACCATGCCGTCACGTTCGCCGGTGATGCTCATGAGCCCGCCCATGCCCTGGATCGCGTAATCGTAGCCGGCGCGCTCGCGGTACGGCCCGGTCTGGCCGAAACCCGTCACGCTGCAATAGACCAGCCGCGGATTGAGCACCTTGATCGAACCGTAGTCCAGCCCGTAACGCGCCATGTCCCCGACCTTGAAGTTCTCCACGAACACGTCGCATTGCCTGGCCAGCTCGCGGATCAGCGACTGCCCGGCCGGCTGTGCGATATCGCAGGTCACGCTGCGCTTGTTGCGATTGGTGCCCAGGTAGTAGGCCGCTTCGGCCGTGTCGTGCCCGGCCTCGTCCTTGAGGAACGGCGGACCCCAGGTGCGCGTGTCGTCGCCGCTGCCCGGCCGCTCGATCTTGATCACATCCGCCCCCAGGTCGGCCAGCGTCTGCGTGCACCACGGCCCGGCCAGCACACGTGAAAGATCGAGAACCCGGATTCCAGTTAATGAACTCATGAGGCGGCATTGTCGCGGCAAAGCTGGGTCGGCGCTTCGAGCCGGCTCAAATAGCGGCGATGCCCGCTCGACTCATCCGTAAAACGGATAATCGGCTGATGCTCCCCTGCTCCACCAAGTACGAATGAGCGAGGCCCGGTCGCACGAACAAGCGCACGGCCGCTGGCCGGGCAGCGTGTCCGCAGTCTCCGCCGGCTCGATCGCCGAGTCCCTGCTGCCCCGCCGCACCGCCGTCGTGGTGTTCCTGGCTTTTGCGTTCGCATATTTCTTCTCCGCCCTGGTGCGCGCGATCACGGCGACGCTCTCACCGACGTTGAGTCGGGAATTCGATCTCAACGCGCAGGAATTGGGGCTGCTGGCGGGCGGTTACTTCTTCGGATTCGCCGCGACCCAATTGCCAATGGGCAGCTGGCTGGACCGTCATGGACCGAAGCGCGTGAGCCTGAGTTTCCTGCTGGTCGCGCTGGTGGGCTGCATCGCGTTCTCCCTCGCCGACAATTTCACCGCGCTGCTGATCGCGCGGGTGCTGTGCGGCGCGGGCGTGAGCGCCTGCCTGATGGCGCCGCTCACCGGTTTTCGCCGCTGGTTCACGCCGACCGCCCAATTGCGCGCCAATTCCTGGATGCTCATGACCGCCTCGTTCGGGATGGTCGCCTCGACGCTGCCGGTGCAATGGCTGGTGCCGGTGATCGGCTGGCGTCCGCTGTTCTGGGGCCTGGCGCTGGCGGTCGGCGTGTCGATGGCCGTGATCGCCTGGAAAGTGCCGCCGTGGGCCGGGTCGGCGGCAGCCGAAAGGCCCGGCAGCTATGCGCAGGTGTGGCGCCATTCGTATTTCCGCCGCCTGAGCGGCATCGGTTTCTTCAACTATGGCGGCTTGTTGGCGATGCAGACGCTGTGGGCCGGCCCGTGGATGGTGCGGGTGGCCGGGTATGCGCCGCTCGAGGCCGCCGGCGGCCTGTTCTTCATCAACCTCGGCATGCTTGCGACTTTCTGGAGCTGGGGCATGGTGACGCCTTGGCTATTGCGCAAGGGCCTGACCACCAACGGGATGATCGCCGGCGGCTTGCCCCTGAGTTTCCTGGTGCTCGCTGCAATCATCGTCGCGGGGCCTGCCGCCGGAGCCGGCGCCTGGGCGCTGTTCTGCATGAGTTCGACTTTCATTGCCCTGGCCCAGCCGGCCGTCGGGATGGCCTTTCCCCCTGCGCTGGCGGGCCGCGCATTGTCGGCCTACAACCTGGTGATCTTCGCAGGCGTGTTCGTCCTGCAGTGGGGCATCGGGTTGCTCATCGACGGATTCACCGCTGCCGGGCTGCGCGAAGTGACCGCGTTCCGGCTCGCGATGGCCGTCTTCCTCGCCAGCAGCGTTATGTCCTACGGGTACTTCATGCTCGCAAAGGATAATTCCCGGCAATGAACGCGATTCTGATCATCGCCCATGCGCCGCTCGCGCATGCGCTACGGCAGTGCGCGCTGCACGTCTTTCCGGACTGCGGCGGCGAGCTGGTGGCGATCGACGTCCAGCCCAACCTGCCGCCGGAGGAAACGCTGGCGACGGCCCGGATCGCGTTGGAACAGCTCACCCATGGCGAGAAGGTCAGCGGCGTGCTGGTGCTGACCGACATCTTCGGCGCGACGCCCAGCAACGTCGCGCAGAAACTGGTGGATGGCGTGGCATCGCGCCTGATCACCGGCGTGAACCTGCCCATGCTGCTGCGCAGCGTGAGTTATCGCAACGAACCGCTCGAGGCCCTGGTCTCGCGGGCCGTTGTGGGCGGCACCCAGGGCGTGATGCAAGTGGCCATCACCGCGCCGCAGAACCAGCCGCGACGAAATCATGATCCGAACGACGACGACCATCAACAATAAGCTGGGGCTGCATGCCCGGGCATCCGCCAAGCTCACCAAGCTGGCGGGCGGTTTCCCCTGCGACATCTGGATGAGCCGGGGCGACCGGCGCGTCAACGCCAAGAGCATCATGGGCGTGATGATGCTCGCCGCCGGCATCGGCAGCGAGGTGACGATCGAAATCAGCGGCGAGCAGGAGCGCGAAGCGATGGACGCGCTGCTGGCCCTCATCGCGGATAAGTTTGGGGAGGGGGAATGAAAACACGAAGGGCGCGGGCCCCGCGTGCGGGGTCGACCAGAGTTTTCATTCCCACGTGTGCCGGGCTCGACGCCCGGCACGCGAGCCAGAGCGCCCACAGGAAAAGCTCATGACCTTTTCAGTCCACGGTCTCCCAGTCGCGCGCGGCATCGCCATCGGCCGTGCCGTGCTGATGGCATCGAGCCGCGTCGATGTCGCTCACTATTTTGTCGAGCCGACCCAGGTCGAGGACGAGATCGCCCGCGTGCGTGCGGGGCGCAACGCGGTGGCGGACGAGATTCACCGCCTGCAGCAGACGATCGCCATCATGGGGCCGAAGGAGGCGCCGCACGAACTGACGGCGCTGCTGGACGTGCACCTGATGCTGCTGCAGGACGAAGAGCTGATCACCGGCGTCAAGCATTGGATCAGCGATCGCCTCTACAACGCCGAATGGGCGCTCACCACCCAGCTCGAAGTCCTGTCCCGCCAGTTCGACGACATGGAGGACGACTACCTGCGCGGGCGCAAGGCCGACCTGGAGCAGGTCGCCGAGCGCATCCTGCGCTACATGAAGGGCGTCCCTTCGCCCACGGCCCCGCCGGCATTCGGCCGCCGCAAGACGCAGCAGGACCTGTTGCTGGACGACAGCGCCGATGTGCCGCTGGTGATGATCGCGCACGACCTCTCGCCGGCGGACATGCTGCAGTTCAAGCAGAGCGTGTTCACCGGCTTCGTCACGGATGTGGGCGGCCGGAACTCGCACACGGCGATCGTGGCGCGCAGCATGGACATTCCCGCTGTGGTCGGCGCGCGCAGCGCCAGCCAGCTGGTGCGCCAGGACGACTGGGTGATCATTGACGGCGACGCGGGCGTGATGATCGTCGATCCGTCGCCGATCATCCTGGCCGAGTACGGGTTCAAGCAGCGCCAGGGCGAACTCGAGCGGGGCCGGCTGTGGCGGCTGCGCCATACACCGGCCGTGACGCTGGACGGGCAGAAGGTCGAACTGCTGGCCAACATCGAGATGCCCGACGACGCGCCGGCGGCGCTGAAGGCCGGCGCGGTGGGCGTGGGGCTGTTCCGCAGCGAATTCCTGTTCATGGGGCGGCAGGGCAACTTGCCGGACGAGGAAGAGCAGTACCGGGCCTATCGTCGCGCCGTCGAAGGCATGGAAGGGCTGCCGGTCACGATCCGCACCGTGGACGTCGGGGCCGACAAGCCGCTGGACGAGTCCATGCGCGACGAAGCGCACCTGAACCCCGCGCTCGGGCTGCGCGCCATCCGCTGGAGCCTGGCCGACCCGGCGATGTTCCTCACGCAATTGCGGGCGATCCTGCGCGCCGCATCGCATGGCTCCGTGAACATGCTGATCCCGATGTTGTCGCACCCGAGCGAAATCCGGCAGACCGTTTCGCTGATCGACTTCGCGAAAGCCGAGCTGGACAACCGCGGCGTGGCCTACGGGCCGATCAAGCTCGGCGCGATGATCGAGATTCCCGCCGCCGCGCTGACGCTGAAAATCTTCCTCAAGTATTTCGATTTCCTGTCGGTCGGCACCAACGACCTGATCCAGTACACGCTGGCGATCGACCGCTCCGACGAATCCGTGGCGCACCTGTACGACCCGCTGCATCCGGCCGTGCTGCGGCTCGTGGCCGAGACGATCTCCGAATGCAATGCACAAGGCAAAGGGGTCAGCGTGTGTGGCGAGATGGCCGGCGACGTGAGCTTCACGCGCTTGCTGCTGGGCCTGGGCCTGCGCAGCTTCTCCATGCACCCGGCCCAGATCCTCGCTGTCAAGCAGGAAGTGCTGCGGGCCGACACGAGCCGCCTGACCGAGTGGGCGCGGCAAGTAATCGAATCGGAAGACCCGGCCGCTGCGCTCGCGCGCTGAAGCCGTCGCCCGGACTCAGTGGCCGGCTGCCCGGGCGCGCGCACCGAGGAAGGCGCCGCCGACGATGAGCACCGCCGCGAGCGCGATGCTCCAGCTGAGCGCCTTGCCGCTGGCGACCATCAGCAGCATGGTGGAGGCGAGCGGCGTGATGTAGCTGAGGATGCCGATCTGGCGCGGGTCGCCGCGCTTGAGCGCCTTGTCCCACAGGAAGAATGCCGCGCCGAGCGGCCCGAGCCCCATGGCGGCGATGAGCGCCCAGTCGCGCGCCTGCAGCGCCACCGGCGGCTCCAACAGCCAATGGCTCAGCAGCGACAACACGCCCGACACCAGTCCGAACAGGCCGATCGCGGCGGTGGGGAACGGTGTCACGCGCCGGGTCAACAGCGAATAGCTCGCCCACACGAAAGCCGATCCGACGGCCGGCAGGTAGCCCCAGGCCCAGCCGCCCGCCTCCGCTCCACGGTTGCCGAGGATCGCGATCGCCGCCCCGGCGAAGCCCGCCAGCGCCGCCACCGCGTGCATCCAGTGCAATCGCATGCCGGCCAGGAACAGCGGCGCCATCGCCACCATGAGCAGCGGCCACAGGTAATTGACGAGGTTGGCCTCGACCGGCGGTGCGTGGCGCAAGGCGATGAACAGCAGGAAGTGGAACCCGAACAAGCCGTACACGCCGAGCAACAGTGTCGCTGCGGGAACGCGCCATTGCCGCACCAGCGGCCAGGCCGGGACGCTGCCGATGACAAGTGCCAGGCCGGTGAGCAGGAACGGCGGCACGTGACGCAGCGCTACCCCGAGCGTGGCCAGCGTGGCCCACAAGGCGATCGCGCCCGCGGCGTAGAGATTGGCGCCCACCGCGGACGCCGGGGATGCACCGCTCGCGAGGGCGGCCTGCGAGCTGCTCCCCGCCGCCATCAGCGCTCGGCGACGCCCGCCGCGTGCGCCTGCTGGTCCGCGTGGTAGCTGGAGCGCACGAGCGCGCCCACAGCGGCGTGACTGAACCCCATCTCGCGTGCCCTGGCTTCGAACATGCGGAACGTATCGGGATGCACGTAGCGCCGCACGGGCAGGTGCGAGCTCGAAGGCGCGAGGTACTGGCCGATGGTCAGCATGTCGATCTGGTGCTCGCGCATGTCGCGCATCACCTGCAGGATCTCGTCGTCGGTCTCGCCCAGGCCCACCATGAGGCCGCTCTTGGTCGGCACGCCGGGATGCAAGGCCTTGAATTTCTTCAGCAGATTCAGGCTGAACGCGTAGTCGGAGCCGGGCCGCGCTTCCCGGTACAGGCGGGGAATCGTCTCGACGTTGTGGTTCATCACGTCCGGCGGCGCGGCCCTGAGGATTTCGAGCGCGCGATCGTCACGGCCGCGAAAGTCGGGCACCAGCACCTCGATCGTGGTGCCCGGCGACAGCTCGCGGGTGGCGCGAATGCATTCGACGAAATGGCCGGCGCCGCCGTCGCGCAGGTCGTCACGATCCACGGAGGTGATCACCACGTATTTGAGCTTCAGGCGGGCAATGGTCCTCGCGAGGTTGCGCGGCTCGTTCGCATCGAGCGGATCCGGCCGGCCGTGGCCCACGTCGCAGAACGGGCAGCGGCGCGTGCACTTGTCGCCCATGATCATGAAGGTCGCGATGCCCTTGCCGAAGCATTCGCCGATGTTCGGGCACGAGGCCTCCTCGCACACGGTGTTCAGATGGCTCTCGCGCAGGATCTGCTTGATCTCGTAGAAGCGGGTCGTCGGGGAACCTGCCTTGACCCGGATCCAGTCGGGCTTCTTGAGGACCTCGGCCGGCTCGACCTTGACGGGAATGCGCGACAGCTTGGCCGCGGCCTTCTGTTTCGCGCTGGCGTTGTAGCTTTCCGCGGGCTGGGCCTCGCGCACGACTTCTGAAGAACTCATAGTTTGTTGTTTACGGCGCAAGCAGGCTGCCGAGCTTCTGGCCCAGCACCTGCGCCGCCTCGTTCCAGGGGGTTGATACGCCGATTGTAGAAAGGTCCACCGTTTCCAGCCCGGCGTACCCGCAGGGGTGGATGCGGCCGAAGGGTTCCAGGTCCATCGCGACATTCAGGGCCACGCCGTGGTAGGTGCAGTGCCGGCTGACCTTGATGCCCAGCGCCGCGATCTTGCCCAGGCCTGCAAACGGGTCATTGGCTGTCGCGGGACGGTCATCCGGGATCCGTGGCGTGCGGGTCGAGCCCGCAATGCCAGGCGTTCTCGCCAGCACCGCATGCCCGAACGGATCATCCAGGCGCACGTAGATCCCCGGCGCGCCGGCCACCCGATGGCCGGTGACGCCGAAATACGCCAGGGTCCGGATCACGGCTTCCTCGATCCGGTACACGTATTCCTTGACGTAGTAGCCGGCGCGCCGCAGGTCCAGCAATGGATAGGCCACGACCTGCCCCGGGCCGTGGTACGTGACCTGCCCGCCGCGCTCGGTGGCAACGACGGGAATCGCGCCCGCATCGAGCACGTGCTCGGGCCGCCCCGCCAATCCCTGGGTGAACACCGGCGGGTGCTCGCACAGCCACAGTTCGTCGGCGGTCGAATCCGTGCGCGTTGCCGTGAACGCCCGCATCGCCTCGAGGGTCGGCAGGTAGTCCACCCGGCCGCGCACGGCCGTTTCCACTACAGCACCACCTTCACCATGGGGTGGGTGGACAGCGTGCGGTACAGCTCATCGAGCTGGTCGCGGCTGGTCGCGTTGATCGTGATCGTGATGCCCAGGTAATTGCCGGCCCGGCTGTCGCGCAGCTCGACCGAGGCGGCATCGAACTGGGGGTCGAACTGCCGCGCGATCGAGGTGACCGCATGCACGAACCCCTCGACCTTCGCGCCCATCACCTTGATGGGAAAACGCGAGGGGTATTCGATCAGCGATTGGCGCTGCGGGGCGGCTGGAGTGGGAATGGGTGCGGAAGGACGGGTCATCAGGAGGAGGCTTGCTTGGCACGCTGGTAGCCGGCGTACAACTTCTGATAAATGGGGCCGGGGCGGCCGGTTCCAATAGCCTGCCCGTCCAGCCGCGTCACGGGCAGGATTTCCTTGGTCGCGCTGGATAGCATGAGCTCGTCGGCGCCGAACACCTCTGCGCGCGGGACGGCGCGCAGCTCGAACGGGATGCCGGCGTCGCGGCACAGCTCCTCGATCAGCCCGTAACGGATGCCTTCGAGCACCAGGTTGCTTTTGGGCGGCCCCATGACGGCGCCCTTCCTGACCACCCACACGTTCGAGGCCGCAGCTTCGCTCAGCTCGCCGTCGCGGAACATGATGGTCTCCAGCGCTCCCACGTCCGCGCTGATCTGCCGGGCCAGCACGGCGCCGGCCAGGCTCACGCTCTTGATGTGCGCCTTCTTCCAGCGAAAGTCGTCGGCGCTCACGCAAACAACGCCGGCGGTGCGGCTTTCCTCCGGCGGCGGGCTCATCCGGTTGCTGTTCGCGAACACGGTCGGCGTCATGCCGGGCAGCATCACGTGGTCCCGCATCGCGACGCCGCGCGTGACCTGGAAATAAACCAGCTGGTCGGTTTCGGCCGGATTCTTGCCCAGCGTTTGCGCGTAAGCCGCGATCAGCCGGTCTGCGAGCTCGCGCCACTGCTCGAACGTCATCGGATTCGGGATGCGCAGCTCGCCCAGGCTGCGGTTCAGCCGCGCCATGTGCTGGGCGAAACGGAACGGCCGGCCGGCATACACCGGCACGACTTCGTAAATGCCGTCGCCGAAGATGAAGCCGCGGTCCATGACACTGACCTTGGCTTCGCGCAGGTTCGTGAATTCACCGTTGAGATAACAGGGGAGGTTGGGGAGTTCGTAGGGGTTCATGAATTTGATTGTCCAGTCCCCGCATTGTGCTGGGTCAGAAAAACACCTTTCACCGCCCTCCATAGCCCGACGTCACGGTCGGGTTCGCTCAAATCGCCGGGGGTTTCTACTTATAATCAGGGGCTTTGTGAAGTTTCAGGGCCGTGAGCGGGCAGGGGTACTCATGAAAAAAATCGCGCCGCTGCCCGAAACGACGGAGGAAGAGCCCCCTTTCAAGCCGCTGACCGCCGATGAGGCGCGCCGGCTGCGCGAGCAAAACCCGCCGGTCTCTCCCTGGTGGGTGGTGGCGGGGCAGGCGGGAATGGGGCTCGTGGTGGCTTTGGCCGCCTGGGCGCTCACGGGGAAGCAAAACGTTGGGTGGTCCGCCGGATATGGCGCGTTGGCCGTGGTGATTCCCGCGGCCATTTTTGCGCGGGGCCTCACCGGGCGTTTTTCATCCCTCAACGCGGTTTCCGCGGCCGCCGGTTTCATGGTGTGGGAGATGGTGAAGATCGGCTTGACGGTGGCCATGCTGATGGCCGCCCCGAGGCTCGTCACCGCCCTGAGCTGGCCGGCATTGCTGGTCGGCATGGTGCTGACGATGAAGGTTTATTGGCTCGCGCTGGCGTTCCGCCCGCGCGGGCGGAACGTCAAACTTTGAATTGAAGAACATGGCTGCTGAACACGGACCGACCGCGGGTGAATACATCATTCATCACCTGACGCACCTGCAGAACCACAAGGCCGGCAACGTCGTCGATTTCTCCGTCTTCAATTTCGACTCGCTGTTCTTTTCCATCACGTTGGGCATCCTGACCTGCTGGTTCCTGTGGAGCGCCGCCCGCAGGGCCACTTCGGGCGTTCCCGGCCGGTTCCAGGCAGCGGTCGAAATCCTGGTCGAGATGGTGGACACGCAAGCCAAGGGCATCGTGCACAACGCGGCCAGCCGCAGGTTCGTGGCGCCGCTGGCGCTCACGGTCTTCATCTGGATCATCCTGCTCAACTCGATGGACCTGCTGCCCGTCGACCTGCTGCCGGCCATCTGGCAATCGCTCAACGGCGCCGCCGGCCATGACCCGGAACACGCCTACCTGCGCGTGGTGCCGACCGCCGACCTGTCCATGACGATGGGGCTGTCGGTGTCGGTGCTGGTGCTCTGCCTGTTCTACAACATCAAGATCAAGGGCCTGGGCGGCTGGATCCACGAGCTGTTCACCGCGCCATTCGGCAACCACCCGGCGCTGTGGCCGTTCAATTTCGCGATGCAGATGATCGAATTCATCGCCAAGACCGTGTCGCACGGCATGCGGTTGTTCGGCAACATGTACGCGGGCGAACTGATCTTCCTGCTGATCGCGCTGATGGGCGGCGCCTGGTCGCTGTCGGCCACCGGCATCGGCCTGGCCATCGGCCAAATCATCGCCGGCACCCTCTGGTCGATCTTCCACATCCTGATCATCGTGCTGCAGGCGTTCGTGTTCATGATGCTGGCCCTGGTGTACCTGGGCCAGGCCCACGACTCCCACTGAGATCGACCGGCCGCCCTGTTTCCCCCTTTTTCTTTTTCAACGTCAACCAAGTCCTCTAGGAGCAATCATGCAAGTTATCAGTTTTGTCGCACTGGCCGCCGGCCTGATCATCGGTCTGGGCGCCATCGGCGCCTGCATCGGCATCGGAATCATGGGCAGCAAGTACCTCGAATCCGCTGCCCGCCAGCCGGAACTGATGGGCGAGCTGCAAACTAAGATGTTCCTGCTGGTCGGCCTGATCGACGCGTCGTTCATCATCGGCACCGGTGTGGCCCTGTGGTTCGCCACCGCCAACCCGTTCCTGGCCCAGATCGCGAACCTGCCGAAGTAATCCGCGAAGGCGAAGCGTCAGCAACCTCATGCCCCGCCGCCTGCGCGTCGCGGGTGAAGGATGAAAAAGTGAGCATTACCGGTACCCTGATCATTCAGATGATCGTGTTCCTGATCCTGGTCGGGTTCACGATGAAGTTCGTGTGGCCGCCGATCGCGACCGCGCTCGACGAGCGCGCACGCAAGATCGCCGAAGGCCTGGCCGCCGCCGACAAGGCCAAGGCCGAATTGGCCGCAGCCGACCGCCGCGTGGAGGAAGAGCTGGGCAAGACGCGCAACGAGACCGCCGCGCTGCTGGCCGATGCCGAACGCCGGGGCCAGCAGATCGTCGAGGAGGCCAAGGCCCGCGCCGTCGAGGAAGCCAACAAGATCATCGCCGCCGCCAAGGCCGAAGCCGATCAGCAAAGCGTCAAGGCGCGGGAAGCCCTGCGCGAGCACGTGGCCGCGCTGGCCGTCAAGGGAGCCGAGCAGATCCTGCGCCGCGAAGTCAACGCCGCGGTGCACGCCGAGTTGCTGAATCGCCTGCAGGTCGAGCTCTAGAGGATGCGAAACCATGGCTGAACTCGCCACCATCGCGCGTCCCTACGCCGAGGCCCTGTACAAGTCCGCCCGCAACGACCTGGACGGCACGGCGCTGTGGCTCGATGCGCTCGCAGCCGTGGCCGGCAACGCGCAGCTGCTGCAGTTCGCGGGGAGCCCCAAGGTCACCGACCAGCAGGTGTTCGACGTCGTGGCCGACGTGGCCAAGGCACCGCTGCCGGAGAACGGCAAGAACTTCCTGCGCATGGTGATCGAAAACGGCCGCCTGCCCGCGCTGCCGGAAATCGCTGCGCAGTTCCGCGCGCTCAAGAACGCACAGGGCGGATCGTCGGACGCCGTGGTCTACAGCGCGTTCCCGATCGCGCCTTCGACGCTGGGCGAGGTTACCCAGACCCTGGAAAAGCGGTTCGGCCGCAAGCTCAACGTCACGGTGCAGGAGGATCCCTCCCTCATCGGCGGCATTCGCGTGGTGGTCGGCGACGAGGTGCTGGACACTTCGGTCAAGGCCCGCCTGGAACAAATGAAAGTCGCGCTCACCGCTTGACGGCGGCGTGCTAACCCAAGGAAAGGAAAGAGTCATGCAACTCAATCCCGCAGAAATCTCCGAACTGATCAAGAGCCGCATCGAAGGGCTGGCTGCCAGCGCCGATATCCGCAACCAGGGCACCGTGGTGTCCGTGGCCGACGGCATCTGCCGCGTGCACGGCCTGTCGGACGCAATGGCCGGCGAAATGCTGGAGTTCCCCGCCGCGCCCGATGGCACGCCGACGTTCGGCCTCGCCCTGAACCTCGAGCGCGACTCGGTCGGCTCGGTGATCCTGGGCGAATACGAGCACATCTCGGAAGGCGACACCGTCAAGTGCACGGGCCGCATCCTGGAAGTGCCGGTCGGCCCCGAGCTGATCGGGCGCGTGGTGAACGCGCTCGGCCAGCCGATCGACGGCAAGGGCCCCGTGAACGCGAAGATGACCGACGTGATCGAGAAGGTTGCGCCCGGCGTGATCGCGCGCCAGTCGGTCAGCCAGCCGGTGCAGACCGGCCTGAAGGCCATCGACTCGATGGTGCCGATCGGCCGCGGCCAGCGCGAGCTGATCATCGGCGACCGCCAGACCGGCAAGTCGGCCGTGGCGGTGGACACGATCATCAACCAGAAGGGTCAGAACATGACCTGCGTGTACGTCGCCATCGGGCAGAAGGCGTCCACGATCAAGAACATCGTGCGGGCGCTCGAGCAGCACGGTGCGATGGAGTACACGATCGTCGTGGCCGCGTCCGCTTCCGAATCGGCGGCGATGCAGTACGTGTCGCCCTACTCGGGCTGCACGATGGGCGAGTACTTCCGCGACCGCGGCCAGGACGCGCTGATCATCTATGACGACCTGTCCAAGCAGGCCGTCGCCTACCGGCAGGTCTCGCTGCTGCTGCGCCGCCCGCCGGGCCGCGAAGCCTATCCGGGCGACGTGTTCTATCTCCACTCGCGCCTGCTCGAGCGCGCCGCGCGCGTGAACGAAAAGTACGTCGAGGATTTCACCAAGGGCGCCGTCAAGGGCAAGACCGGATCGCTCACGGCACTGCCGATCATCGAAACGCAGGCCGGCGACGTGTCCGCGTTCGTGCCGACCAACGTGATCTCGATCACGGACGGCCAGATCTTCCTGGAAACGAGCCTGTTCAACGCCGGTATCCGCCCCGCCATCAACGCCGGTATCTCGGTGTCGCGGGTCGGCGGCGCAGCGCAGACCAAATTGATCAAGGCGCTGTCGGGCGGTATCCGGACCGACCTCGCGCAGTACCGTGAACTCGCCGCGTTCGCGCAGTTCGCTTCCGACCTGGACGAGGCCACCCGCAAACAACTGGATCGCGGCGCCCGCGTGACCGAGCTGCTCAAGCAGCCGCAATACACGCCGCTGCCGATCAGCCTGATGGCCGCTTCGCTGTTCGCGGTGAACAAGGGCTACCTGGACGACGTGGACCTGAAGAAGGTGCTCTCGTTCGAGCATGGCCTGCACGTGTTCCTGCGCGACAAGTACGCCGCCCTGCTCGCGAAGATGGAGAGCGACAAGGCGATGGACAAGGATGCCGAGGCGCAGCTGGCCGACGCCATCGCGGCGTTCAAGAAGTCCTTTGCCTAAGTCCCACTTCAGGAGAGTCTCGTGGCTGTAGGTAAAGAGATACGCGGCAAGATCAAATCGGTGGAGAACACCAAGAAGATCACGAAGGCCATGGAAATGGTGGCTGCGTCCAAGATGCGCAAGGCGCAGGAGCGCATGCGCCATGCCCGCCCGTACAGCGACAAGGTGCGCAACATCGCCGCCAACCTGGGCAAGGCGAACCCCGAGTACACGCACCCGTTCATGAAGGTGAACGACGCCAAGGCCGTGGGATTCATCGTCGTCAGCACGGACAAGGGCCTGTGCGGCGGCATGAACACCAACGTGCTGCGCGCCGTGACGGCCAAGCTGAGGGAAGTGCAGGCCGCGGGCTCCACCGTCCAGGCGGTGGCGATCGGCACCAAGGGTTTCGGTTTCCTCAATCGCATCGGCGCGCCGGTGGTCTCGCACGTCACCCAGCTGGGCGACACGCCGCACCTGGACAAGTTGATCGGGCCCGTCAAGGTGCTGCTGGACGCGTATGCGGAAGGCAAGATCAGCGCCGTGTACCTGAGCTACACGCGCTTCATCAACACGATGAAGCAGGAACCGGTGGTCGAGCGCCTGCTGCCGCTGACCGACACGAATATGAAGGCCGACGAGGGCCAGCACGGCTGGGACTACATCTACGAGCCCGACCCGCAATCCGTCATCGACGAACTGCTGGTGCGCTACGTGGAAGCGCTGGTGTATCAGGCGGTGGCCGAGAACATGGCCTCCGAGCAGTCCGCGCGGATGGTCGCGATGAAATCCGCCACCGACAACGCGGGCAGCGTGATCGACGAACTCAAGCTGATCTACAACAAGACCAGGCAGGCTGCGATCACGAAAGAGCTTTCGGAGATCGTGGCCGGCGCCGCGGCGGTCTGACGCCGCGCACCGACACCGTTATATTTTTATTGGAGCGACCAAGATGGCTCAAGCGAATCCCCGGAAGAACGGCAACGTTCAGGGAAAGATTGTTCAATGCATCGGCGCGGTGGTGGACGTGGAGTTCCCGCGCGACCGCATGCCCAAGGTGTTCGATGCGCTGAAGATGGAAGGCACGGCCCTCACGCTGGAAGTGCAGCAGCAGCTCGGCGACGGCATCGTGCGCACCATCGCGCTGGGCTCGTCCGACGGCCTGCGGCGCGGCAACATGGTCTACAACACCGAAGCGCCGATCACGGTGCCGGTCGGCAAGGCCACGCTGGGTCGCATCATGGACGTGCTGGGCAACCCCATCGACGAGCGCGGCCCGGTGGACACGACGCTGATGGCGTCCATCCACCGCAAGGCGCCGACGTATGACGAGTTGTCGCCTTCCCAGGAACTGCTGGAAACCGGCATCAAGGTGATCGACCTGATCTGCCCGTTCGCCAAGGGCGGCAAGGTCGGCTTGTTCGGCGGCGCCGGCGTGGGCAAGACCGTGAACATGATGGAGCTGATCAACAACATCGCGAAGGCGCACTCGGGCCTGTCGGTGTTTGCCGGCGTGGGCGAGCGCACCCGCGAGGGCAACGACTTCTACCACGAGATGATGGACTCGGGCGTGGTCAACAAGGACAACCTGGGCGAGTCGAAGGTGGCCATGGTGTACGGGCAGATGAACGAGCCGCCGGGCAACCGCTTGCGCGTGGGGCTGACCGGCCTGACCATCGCCGAATCGTTCCGCGACGAAGGCCGCGACGTGTTGTTCTTCGTGGACAACATCTACCGCTTCACGCTGGCCGGCACCGAAGTGTCGGCGCTGCTGGGCCGGATGCCTTCCGCCGTGGGTTACCAGCCGACGCTGGCCGAGGAAATGGGCCGGCTGCAGGAGCGCATCACGTCCACCAAGGTCGGCTCGATCACTTCGATCCAGGCCGTGTACGTGCCGGCGGACGACCTGACCGACCCGTCGCCCGCGACCACGTTCGCCCACCTGGACGCCACCGTGGTGCTGTCGCGCGACATCGCGTCGCTGGGCATCTATCCGGCGGTGGACCCGCTGGACTCCACCAGCCGCCAGGTCGATCCGAACGTCGTGGGCGAGGACCACTACAACACCACGCGCGCGGTGCAGGGCACCTTGCAGCGCTACAAGGAACTGCGCGACATCATCGCCATCCTGGGCATGGACGAACTCTCGCCCGAAGACAAATTGGCTGTGGCGCGTGCGCGCAAGATCCAGCGGTTCCTGTCGCAGCCGTTCCACGTGGCCGAAGTGTTCACCGGCACGTCCGGCAAGTACGTGCCGCTTGCCGAAACCATTCGCGGCTTCAAGATGATCGTCAACGGCGAATGCGACCACCTGCCCGAGCAGGCGTTCTATATGGTCGGCGGCATCGACGAGGCGTTCGAGAAGGCGAAGAAAGTCTGATAACTTGCGAGGCAGATCTTCAACTCTGTCCTCAACCGACCAGGAATATATGGACTCCACTCACACCATCCACGTGGATGTCGTCAGCGCCGAGGAGTCGATCTTCTCGGGCGAGGCCCGCTTCGTGGCGCTGCCCGGCGAGGCCGGCGAGCTCGGCATCTACCCGCGCCACACGCCGCTGATCACGCGCATCCGGCCCGGCTCCGTGCGCATCGAGAAGGCCGACGGCACCGAGGAATTCGTGTTCGTCGCCGGCGGCGTGCTCGAAGTCCAGCCCAACTGCGTCACGGTGCTGTCCGACACCGCCATCCGCGGCAAGGACCTCGACGAGGAAAAAGCCAACGAGGCCAAGCACGCCGCGGAAGAAGCGCTGAAGAACGCCAAGAGCGATATCGACCTCGCGAAGGCGCAGTCGGAACTCGCCGTGATGGCCGCGCAGATCGCCGCGTTGCGGAAGTACCGGCAGAAAAGGTAAACTTAGCTCTATACTTTGCGGGACAGATCTTCAGCTCTGTCCCCAACTGATTAAGAACAAAGGCAGGACGGATCCGAGGAAAAGCAGTACGCCTGTCCCCTACGAGCCAGAGAACGCTCGGTCGGACGGAGCAAAATAGCAGCTCAATAAGACGAAGCAAGCGGCCCTCGCCGCACCTGCGGGCAACCGCGCTCCAAAACCCCTGTGTGCAAGCGCAGGGGTTTTTTCTCGTCCGCGTCCCCGGCTAGCCCAGCACCGGCTCGTCGGGCAGCTCGTTATTGTTTTCCGCTCCGGCCGCCACCGGGAAATGGGCCACGAGCAAGGCCGAGACTTCTTCCAGCGCCTGCGTGAGTCCGTCCTCGAAACGCCCCTCGCGCAGGGCCGAGCCCATGCGCGAGACGATGGCCTGCCATTCCGGCGGCGGCACCTTGCTCGCCAGGCCGCGATCGGCCACGATTTCGATGGCGCGCTCGACCAGCAGCAGATAGACGAGCACGCCGTTGTTGTGCTCGGTGTCCCACACGCGCAATTTGCCGAACACCGCGATCGCGCGCTCGCGCGGCCTCGCGTCGCGCCAAAGATAGCTCATCGGCAAACCCGCTTCGACGAACAGACGGATTTCCCCACTGTGCCGTTTTTCGCTGGCAGTCACGCGCTGCGCGAGCCGCTGCACGAGCTCCGGCGGGATCGCCTTGCGGGTGTCCGACTCGTCGCACCAGAGGTGCCGCAGCATGCGGCCGAACCTGAATCGCCGGGATGCAGCTTGCGTCATCACCAGTCCCCCGAGGCGCCGCCGCCCCCGAAATCGCCGCCGCCGCCAGAGCCGCCCCAGCCGCCACCGCCACCACCGCCACCGCTCCACCCGCCACCTGCGCCGCCGATCCACGGGCCGCCGCCCCAGCCGCCGCGCCGATGCATGCCTGTGGAAGGAATTCCGCCGGACAGCAGAGAAAAGAGCAACGCGACGAGCCCCGCGATACCTGCGACGACGATGCTGGATGTGATCAGCAGCGCGATGGTGCCGACGCCGGCGCCCGTCACCAGCGAGCCCAATTTGCGTCCGAGCATGCCGCTCAGGACGCGGCCGGCGATCGGCACCGCGATGAACAGGAAGATCGCCAGGTCCATCCAGTTGAAGCCGCTGCCGCCGGCCCCGCGCTGCTCGCGTTGCTTCGGCTCGGGCAGCGCCTCCCCGGTCACGCGCGCGATGATCTGGTCCGCCGCGGCGTGCAGGCCGGCCGCGAAATCGCCCTTGCGAAAGTTCGGCGTGATCGCCTCGTCGATGATGTGCTGGGCCGCCAGGTCGGGAATCGCGCCCTCGAGTGTCTTGGCCACTTCGATGCGGACCTTGCGGTCGTTCTTGGCCACGACCAGCAGCACGCCGTCGCCGATGCCCTTGCGCCCGATCTTCCATTCATTGCCGACGCGGTTCGCGTAGCTCGCGATGTCCTCGGGCTGCGTGGTCGCCACCATGAGGATCGCGACCTGGGTGCCCTTGGTCTGCTCGAAGGTCGCCAGCTTGTCTTCCAGCCCCTTCAACTGGATCGCATCGAGCGTGCCGGTCTGGTCGATCACGTGGGCCGTGAGCGGCGGGACCGGCAGGATGTCCTGCGCGAAGGCAATACCGGCCCATGCGACCAGCGCCATCAGGAACAGGGCGATCTTTCTCACGGCTGTCGTTCCGGGCTGGACCCGGGATGTCACTTCTTCGGGCCGAAGTCCACCGATGGCGGAGTGGAGATCTGTGCCTCGTTCTGCACCGTGAAGGTCGGCTTGGGCTCATAGTGGAACACCATGGCCGTCAGGTTGGTCGGAAAGCTGCGGGACAGCACGTTGTATTGCTGCACTGCCTGGATGTAGCGGTTGCGAGCGACCGTGATCCGGTTTTCCGTGCCTTCCAATTGCACGCGCAGCTCGCGGAAACTCTGGTTGGCTTTCAGGTCGGGATAGCGCTCGCTCACGGCCATCAGCCGGCTCAGCGCACTGGAGAGTTCGCCCTGCGCCTGCTGGAATTTCTGGAACGCCTGCGGGTTGTTCAAGGTCTCCGGCGTGACCTGCACCGACGTCGCCTTGGCACGTGCCTCGATCACTTTCGTAAGGGTTTCCTGCTCGAAGTTGGCCTCGCCCTTCACGGTGGCGACCAGGTTAGGCACCAGGTCGGCGCGGCGCTGATACTGGTTGAGCACTTCGCTCCAGGCGGACTTGGTCTGTTCGTCCAGCCGCTGGAAATCGTTGTAGCCGCAGCCGGCGAGCGACAGGGCCGCCAGGATGATGAGGAGCCAGCGTTTCATGTTGTTGTTCCTTCCTTCCTTGGATAGAGGCAACGGTAGCATAGATGGGATGCGTTCCGGCCCAATTCAAGTGCTGTGCGCGACCCGGCGCCCGGTCGAAGGCGAACGCAAACCAACGCTCGTGATCGCGGGCGCGACGGGCGCGCTCGGGAATGAAGTGTTGCGACGCCTGGTCGGCCTGAAGGGATTCGAAAGTACGCAGGTGCTCGCGCGCGAGCCTGTGCGAGCGGGGCTGCGCGGCCTCGCCCTGAGCGTGGTCGCGTCCGATTCGCCCGCGCGGTGGCTGCCTGCGCGGGCCGACGTCGGCGTGATCCTGTTCGATCCGCCGCGGCTTTTCTACCAGCGGGAGCGGGCGCTCTGGACGCCGCGCCCCGAGCAACTGCCCGAACTCGCGCACTGGATGCGGCGCAGCGGCGTCGCGACGCTCGCCATCGTGCTGCCGCATGCGCAGGGACGCCTGCCCGAAGCGCTCAAGCGCGGCCTCGCCAGCCTCGATGAACAGGCCGTGGCGGCGCTCGGTTTCGAACGGCTGCTCCTCATCCGCTCGGCGCAAAAGCCCGGCGCGGCGGTCGTTGGCGGGGCACTGTCGCGCGTGGCGCACTGGATGCTCTCGATCGGCCGCTTCATGGTGTCCAGCAGCGAGCAGCCGGTGCGGGCCGCCAAGGTGGCCGAACTGCTCGCGGTCGCGCTGCAGCTCGCGCCCCCCGGCATCCACATCGCCGCGCCCGAACTGGTGTGGCGCGCGGCGCAGGGCGACCTGCTCGCGACAGCGCGGCAGTGGCTGCGCGCCTGAATGGGGGCAGAATTCTCCCATCGACTCCGCTTCCCAATGCGAAAAAGCACACTCCAGGCCGCCAATCTCCAGGGCAGCGCCGACGACATCGAAGCGGCGTTCTACGACGCGCTGCAAAACGGCGACATCGACCGGCTGATGGCCTGCTGGGCCGACGAGGACGACATCGTCTGCATCCATCCGGGCGGGCCGCGGCTGGTGGGAGCGGGCGCGATCCGCGCCACGTTCGAAGCCATGTTCGCCGCCGGCAGCATTCGCGCCTGGCCGCAGGGCGCGCGCAAGTTGCAGGCCGCCGCCAGCGCCGTTCACAACGTGCTCGAGCGCATCGAGGTGCTCACACCCGAGGGACCGGGCCACGCCTGGGTCATCGCGACCAACGTGTATCACAGGACGGCGCAGGGCTGGCGGATGGTGGCGCACCACGCCAGCCCCGGCACCGAGAGCGAGATACAGGAAGTCTCCGGCAATCGGCAGGTGCTGCATTGAATTACGCGGCTCCATGGTGGTTGCCCGGTGGCAACCTGCAGACCATCTGGCCCGCGCTGTTCGCGCGGCGCGGCTTCGGCCCGCGGGCTGCGTACCGGCGGCAGCGCTGGACCACCCCCGACGGCGATTTCGTCGATGTCGACCGGCTGGTCAGCCCCTCGGCGGATCGCCCGCTGTTGGTGCTGTTCCACGGCCTGGAGGGCTCGTCGCGCAGCCACTATGCCGAGGCATTCGCCGACTTCGCACGCGAGCACGGCCTGGGCTACGCGGTGCCGCATTTCCGCGGCTGCAGCGGCGAACTCAACCATGCGCCACGCGCCTACCACTCGGGCGACCATGAGGAGATCGACTGGATGCTGGCGCGGCTGCGCGCCGAACACGCAGGCCCCCTGATCGCGGTGGGCGTGTCGCTCGGCGGCAACGCGCTGATGCGCTGGGCGGCCGAAGCGGGCAGCGAGGCGGCCAAGATCGCCCGCGCGGTCGCGGCGGTCTCCTCGCCGGTCGACCTCGCCGCCGGGTCGATGGCGATCGGCCGCGGCTTCAACCGATGTGTCTATACCGGGATGTTCCTGCGCAGCATGAAGCCGAAGGCACTGGCCAAGCTCGCACAGCACCCGGGCCTGTTCGACGCCGCGAAGCTGATCGCGGCGCGCAACCTGTACGAGTTCGACGACATCTTCACGGCGCCGGTACACGGCTTCCGCGACGCGGACGACTACTACGCCCGCGCCTCGGCCAAGCCGCACCTGCACCGCATCCGCATCCCGGCCCTCGTGCTCAATGCGCTCAACGACCCGTTCGTCCCGGCGGCGAGCCTGCCGCTGCCGCGCGACGTGGGCGCATACGTCACCTTGTGGCAACCCGGCGAGGGCGGCCATGTGGGCTTCCCGTATGGACCGATGCCGGCGCACGTGCGGCGAATGCCCGACGAAGTCGGTGGCTGGCTGTTGCGGGCCTCGGCCTAGGGCGCGGCTGTCAAGGCCGAGTTGACTGCACAATGCGGCCATGGAAATCAATCCCCTCGACACGGTCGAATCCGTCAAGGAAGGACCGGCCCGGCCTTCGCGCCTGAATGCGGCCGTGGCGATCTCGGTCGCCCTGCTCAGCACCCTGATGGGCATCTGCAAGGTCAAGGACGACAACATCGTGCAGGCGATGCAACAAGCCCAGGCGGACAAGGTGGATCACT
>JAGRPN010000388.1 GCA_019449555.1 Ramlibacter sp. | reverse complement strand
GACTGGGGCATCAGCCGCCAGCGCTACTGTGGCACGCCGATCCCGATCATCCACTGCGATGAGCACGGGGCGGTGCCGGTGCCGGAAAAAGACCTGCCGGTGGTGCTGCCGCAGGACTGCGTGCCCGACGGTTCGGGCAACCCGCTGAACAAGCGTGAGGATTTCCTGCGCTGCAAATGCCCGGTGTGCGGCAAGGACGCGCGCCGCGAAACCGACACGATGGACACCTTCGTCGATTCGGCTTGGTATTACATGCGCTACTGCGACCCGAAGAACGAGCGCGCAATGGTCGCCGAGGGCGCGGCCTACTGGATGCCGATGGACCAGTACATCGGCGGCATCGAGCATGCGATCCTGCACCTGCTGTACGCGCGTTTCTGGACCAAGGTGATGCGCGACTTCGGCCTCGTGAAGGTGGACGAGCCGTTCACGAAATTGCTGACGCAGGGCATGGTGCTGAACGAAGCCTTCGTGCGCACCGGAGAGAAGGCCGGCAAGCAATACTTCTGGGCCGACGACCTGGACATCGTGCGCGACGAGCACGCGAAGGTGATCTCGGCCACGGCCAAGGCCGACGGCCTGCCGGTGACGTACGAGGGCTGGACCACCATGTCCAAGTCCAAGAACAACGGCGTCGATCCGCAGGACCTGATCGAGAAATACGGCGCCGACACGGCACGCCTGTACACGATGTTCACGGCACCGCCGGAAGCGACGCTCGAATGGAACGACGCCGCGCTGGAAGGCTCCTTCCGTTTCCTGCGCCGGGTGTGGAGCTTCGGCCACAAGTTGGCCTCGAGCGGCGAGTCCGGCACCGGCAAGGCCGCGGCGCTGGGCAAGCAGGCCAAGGCCTTGCGCTTCGAGATCCACACCGTGCTCAAGCAGGTGGATTACGACTACCAGCGCATGCAGTACAACACGGTCGTTTCGGGCGCGATGAAACTGCTCAACGCGCTGGAGGACTTCAAGGGCATGACCGAGCCGGGCGCGCAAGGCGCCGTTCGCGAATGCTTCGGCATCCTGCTGCGGGTGCTTTATCCGGTCACGCCCCACATCGCGCACGAGCTGTGGCAGGCGATTGGCTATACGAGGCAGGACGGCGAGCTGCTCGACGCGCCCTGGCCCAAAGTGGACGAACACGCGCTCAAGCAGGACGAGATCGAACTGGTGTTGCAGGTCAACGGCAAGCATCGCGGTTCGGTCCTCGTCCCGGCGTCGGCGAGCCGGCACGACATCGAGAAGCTCGCCGTCGCGAGCGAGGCGTTCACCGCATTCGCGCCGGGGGCGGTGCCCAAGAAGGTGATCGTGGTGCCGGGCCGGCTGGTGAACGTGGTGATCTGAGCATGAAAGCCCACCCCCGAAGCGCCTTCGGCGATGCCCCCTCGGGCTTCGCCCTCTCCCCCTCGAGGGGGCGCCACCAGCGGCCCCGCCAAGGCGGTTCCGCGGTAGCCCGCGCACTGGTACTGGGTGTCGCGCTCACCCTATCGGCTTGCGGTTTCGAGTTGCGCCAGGCGCCGCACTTCGCGTTCAGCACCATCTATGTCGGCGCGCCCGCGGGCTCTTCCCTGGGCACCGAACTCAAGCGGACGATCGCGTTCAGCGACGGCGTCACGGTGGTCAATGACGCGGCACGCCTCGACAGCGCCCAGGTCGTGCTGGACGTGCTGGCCGACCAGCGCGAGAAAGTGGTGGTTGGCCTGAACGCTTCCGGGCAGGTGCGCGAGTTCCAGCTGCGCACCCGGTTCCGCTTCAAATTGCGTACGCCACAAGGCAAGGAGCTGATCCCGGAAACCGAGCTGCTGCAGCAGCGCGACATCAGTTTCAACGAATCCGCGGTGCTGGCCAAGGAGTCCGAAGAAAACCTGCTGTATCGCGAGATGCAGACCGATCTCGTGCAGCAATTGATGCGCAGGCTCGCGGCCGTGAAGTCGCTGTAGCGCAGACAGGCGCCGCATGGACCTGGATCGCGCGGACCTCAAGCTGCTCGAGATGCTGCAGCGCGATGGCCGCACCACCATCCAGGCGCTCTCCGAAGCCATTCACCTTTCCGCGCGCGCAACGCTCAACCGGGTGCGCAAACTCGAGAGCGAAGGCCTGATCGAAGGCTACCGCGCCCTGATCAGCCGCACGGTGATGGGCGAGCAGATCTCGGTGTTCGCCGAGATCGCGCTGAAGGATCAGCGGCAGGCGGTGGTGCAGCGTTTCGAAAAGCGCATGGCCGCCACACCCGAGGTCGTCGCATGCTACGTGATCAGCGGCCGCTACGACTACCTGGTGCGCATCGCATGCCCCCACCTGGCGCATTACCACGACCTGATCAGCGGCTGGCTCGACGAGGCGCCGCTCGGCGTGGAAAAGATCGTCACGAACATCGAGCTGCAGACCATCAAGGAGTTTGCCGGCTTTCCGCTGCCCGAGGCCGGCAAGGCCTGACACGGCATCCCGGCCGGCACCGCCCGCGACGCCTGTCCTACACCGCTTCCGATTCGGAAGCGCCATACCTTTATTCGTGCCGTTGCCGCTGCGCGCACTGATCCGATTCACGCCCATGGCAGCCGGTTGGCACCTAGACTTTCCTCATCAGCCGAGGATTCATCATGGACGCCAGCACCCGCACCCCCACTCAGGATTTCATTGGGAAAGAAGCCCGCTACGGCGCCCGCAACTACAAGCCGGTCCCGGTGGTGGTGGACCACGCCCGCGACTGCTTCGTCTGGGACGTGGAAGGCCGCCGCTACATCGACATGATGGGTGCGTATTCCGCCGTGAGCCATGGCCACCTGCACCCGCGGCTGGTCGCCGCCGCGCAGCGCCAGCTCGAACGGGTCGCCGTCACTTCACGCGCGTACCACGGCACGACGCTCGGCCCGTTCCTCGAGAAGCTGTGCCGCGTGGCCGGCTTCGACCGGGCGCTGCCGATGAATACCGGCGCCGAGGCGGTGGAGACCGCCATCAAGTGCGCCCGGCGCTGGGGCCACCGCGTCAAGGGCATCCCGGACGGTCGCGCCGAAATCCTGGTGGCGCGCGGCAACTTCCATGGCCGCACCACCACCATCGTCGGCTTCTCGAGCGAACCCGAATACCGCGCCGGCTTCGGGCCGTTCGCGCCGGGCTTCGTGCATTTCGATTTCGGCGACATGGCGAGCGTGCGCGCGGCGACCGGCCCCAACACGTGCGCCGTGCTGGTGGAGCCGATCCAGGGCGAAGCGGGTGTGATCGTGCCGCCGGCGGGATTCTTCGCGCAGCTGCGCGACTGGTGCGACCGCAACAACGTGCTGCTCATCATCGACGAGGTGCAGGCGGGCTTGGGCCGCACCGGCCGCTGGTTCGCGTTCGAGCACGAGGGCATCCGCCCGGACGGCCTGGTGCTGGGCAAGGCGCTGGGCGGCGGGCTGCTGCCGGTCAGCGCCTTCCTCGCCGATGACGCCGTGATGGCTGTATTCGACCCGGGCAGCCACGGTTCCACGTTCGGCGGCAATGCACTGGCCGCGGCCGTGGCGCTCGAAGCGCTGCAGGTGATCGAGGATGAGCACCTGGTCGAGCGCAGCGCCGCGCTGGGCGAGCACCTGCTCCGGCGCCTGCGCGATGTCGCCAACGAGGCCCGGCCCCTGATCCGCGCGGTGCGCGGGCGCGGCTTGTGGGTCGGCGTGGATGTGGATCCGGCCCATGCCACCGCGCGCGAGCTGGTGGAGCGGCTGGCGGCACGCGGCGTGCTGTCGAAGGAAACGCACGAGACGGTGATCCGGTTCGCGCCGCCGCTGACCATCAGCAGGGAGCTGATCGACGAGGCCGTCGACATCTTCCGCCAGACTGTTGTCGAGAAGCGCGACGAGCTCCGTGCCGCGCCTCGTCTCGAGCAGCGCCGGCGCGACGGCGAACGGCTGGCCGCCTGACGCGAGCCGCGGCGGCAGCGCCGCTTAAACTCCGGGCATGCAGCTCGCCGCCGCCCAACTGAGCCAACACCTGCAAAAGGGGCTCGCCCCGCTGTACACGCTGCACGGCGACGAGCCGTTGCTGATCCAGGAGGCGGCCGATGCGATCCGCGCCTGCGCGCGCGCCCAGAGCTACTCGGAGCGCACGGTCCACACAGTCGCCGGCGCGCATTTCGACTGGAGCGAGGTGCTGGCGGCCGGCGGTTCGCTCAGCCTGTTCGCCGACCGGCAGATCGTCGAGATCCGCATCCCGTCGGGCAAGCCGGGCAAGGAAGGCAGTCCGGCGCTGCAGCAGCTGGCGGAAAGCGCGCGCGGCAACGACGGCATCCTCACGCTGGTGTTGCTGCCCAAACTGGACCGCCTGACCCGCAACAGCGCCTGGTTCGCGGCGCTGGAAAGCCACGGCGTCACGCTGCAGTTCGACGCGGTGGAGCGACCGGCGCTGCCGCAATGGATCGCCCAGCGCCTGGCGCGGCAGGGCCAGCGCGTTGCCTCGGACGAGGAAGGGCAGCGCACCTTGCAGTTCTTCGCCGATCGCGTCGAAGGCAACCTGCTCGCGGCGCACCAGGAAATCCAGAAGCTGGCGCTGCTCTATCCGGCGCCACCGGGCGCCGATGGCGCGCAGGTGGTGTTGAGTTTCGAGCAGGTCGAGAGCGCCGTGCTCAACGTCGCCCGATACGACGTGTTCAAGCTTTCCGAAGCCGTGCTCGCGGGCCAGGTGGCGCGGGTGCAGCGAATGCTCGACGGGTTGCGCGCCGAAGGCGAGGCCGAGGTGCTGGTGCACTACACGCTGGCCGAAGACATCCGCGCCCTCAAGCGGGTCAAGGATGCGATGGGGGCCGGTCGGCCATTGCCGCTGGCGCTGCGCGAGCAACGCGTCTGGGGGCTGAAGGAGCGCCTGTTCGAGCGCGTGCTGCCGCGCCTGACGCCCACGACCCTGGACAACCTGCTGCACTCCGCGCACCTGGTGGACGGCATCGTCAAGGGCCTGAAGGTGCCCGACTGGCCCACGGACGGCTGGCAAGCCCTGCACCGGCTGGCGATGCAGCTATGTACACAGTGTCTCATTCCCAGTACGTCTGCCTCCACCTCGGCAAGATCGCAAAGGTGAGGCCTGTGATTGCCCCCTCCCCCGCGAGCAGAGCCCCCACCCAACCCTCACCGGAGGCGGAGGGATAATCCACACCATGAATGCGCTGAACGTCGCCGAGTACATGCAAACGCTGGGCTTGCAGGCCAAGCAGGCGTCCGCGCTGATGGCGCGTGCCGGCGCGGCAAGCAAGATCGAGGCGCTGCGCACGCTGGCCGCCCTGCTGCGCGCCAACGTGCAGCCGCTGCAGCTGGAAAACGCCAAAGACCTCGAACGCGCGACGGCCGAGGGACTGCCCGCGCCCATGATCGACCGCCTCAAACTCACGCCCAGGATCATCGAAACCGTGGCACAAGGGTGCGAGCAGCTGGCCGCGATGCCCGACATCATCGGCGAGATCCTCGGCATGAAGCAGCAGCCCAGCGGCATCCGCGTGGGCCAGATGCGGGTGCCGATCGGCGTGTTCGGCATGATCTTCGAGAGCCGGCCGAACGTGACGATCGAGGCCGCGAGCCTGTCGATCAAGAGCGGCAACGCCTGCATCCTGCGCGGCGGCTCCGAAGCGATCGAGTCGAACCGGGCGCTCGCGCGCCTGGTGCAGCAGGCGCTGGCGCAAACGGGCCTGCCCGAGAACGCCGTCCAGCTGGTGCAGACCACGGACCGCGAAGCCGTGGGCCAATTGATCGCGATGCCGCAGTACGTGGATGTGATCATCCCGCGCGGCGGCAAGAGCCTGATCGAGCGCATCAGCCGCGAAGCCAAGGTGCCGGTCATCAAGCACCTGG
>JAGRPN010000387.1 GCA_019449555.1 Ramlibacter sp. | reverse complement strand
GTTGTTGCCGGTGCCGACGTTACCGCCGCCTGCGCTGACGCCGCCGGATCCGCCGCCGCCCACGGGCCCTCCGCCGCCGGCGCCGATGCCGCCGGCACCGCCGCCTGAGCCGCCGGCACCCGCCGACGCGCCTGCACCCACGCCCGCGCTCGCGCCTTTGGCCATCGCATCGGTCCACGTGATACCGAACGCGCACGACAGTGCGGCCGCCAGGACCGTCATCGTGAGTTTTTTATTCAACTTCTTCATCGTTCACTCCCTTGTGTGACATTGGCTATCTCTTGCAATGAAGTGTGGAATCGGCGCGCTTCCGGCGTGAGGGAGAAGCCTCTCTGTTTGCGCAGCGCTTTGTCCCATGCCGGTTGGGGCAATCGCCGTGACAATCGTCCCGATGCGAACGCGAGCCCTGGGCGGGCGAATTGGACCGGGCTCGCGGCCGGCGGCTTACCGCCGCGTTCAATGGCCTGCAGCGAACGCAAGCACCTGAGTCTTCATGTCGGCTCCACCCGCTCGGCTTCGGCCGCTTGCGAGTGCTTGCGCAGCGCCATCCTGTGCTTGGCCGAGGCCATGCGGGTGACGAGCGACGGCGGCAGTACGGACAGCATCCGCCTGCGCATGCGCCATGCGACCGGGGCCCAGTCGGGCACGCAATCGCCCGGATTCACGCGTGTCGCGGCAACCGCCGGTTCCAGCGAATCGACCGCATTCTCGTGCACGAACACCAGCAGGTTGTACCGGTACCAGGATTCGACGCGCAGGCGCAAGCGGATCGCCGGCCGCAGGAAATCGAATAGCCCATAGCCACGCGCCGCGAAGAGATCGCGCCAGTACTCGTACGGCCGCTCATTGATGTGGTTCTCGCCGCCTTCCCCGGGAGGCGCCGACGAAAAGATGACGACGGGACCGTGCGCCACCAGGTTGTCGACCAGCGCTTCGCTGCAGCAGGGGGGCAGGTGCTCGGCGACTTCGAGGCACTGGACCAGGTCGAACTGGCGCGGCAGGCGGAACACGCCGGACACATCCAGCGCGTGAAAGCGGGATGGGTCGAACAGCAGTTCCTCCGGCCGGACGTAGTCGCCGTCCACGCCGACGACGTAGGAGGCGCCCGCATCCTGGTAGGCACGGACCCACGCGCCCGTGCCGCATCCGACGTCCAGGATCGTGAGCGGCTTCAGGTGCTGCAGCACGATCGGCACCACCGTCCTCGCCGAGGCAAGCGAGCCGATCGGCTGGTACCCGAAGAATTCGCTTCGGTAGTTGTAGAGGCTCATGATGGTTTCCTCCCTGTGGCGCCGCGGATGGTGTGCGAACGCCGGTCCGTCGTCGGCGCCACGCCGTTGCAGCCGGACCCATTGCCCGGTGGCGACAGGTGCCTTTCGGTCTGGGTTGCAGGCAAGTGTGGAAGGAGCGCGGCTTGCGCGTGAGGGAGAACCCTCTCTGTTTCGCCCGGCGGTTTGTCCTGTATCGGCGGGTGAGCGGGCGTGACAATCGTCCCGCTCGACGTCGCGGCCATCGTGCAACCCGCGTTGCGTTGGCAGTTGCGTCAGCTGCCCGGCCGGCCGGCAGCGCCAGCGCCCTGCAGGCGCTGCGTGAACACGAACCAGCGTCCCCCTGCGTAGCCAGTCAACGTGTAGGGCACGATGCCGGCTGCCTGAGCGATGTAAGTGTTGAGGTGCAGGATGTCTATGGCAAAAAGTGTCGTGACCAGATTAGCGGCATAGGCAAGCACCAGCACCAGCAGATAGCGGGCGAATGTGACCGCCGCTTCACCGTGGTGCTCGAAAGTCCAACGCTTGTTCAAGGTGAAACCGAGCAGGACGGCAAACGAATAGCCGACCAGGTTGGACGCGACGTCGTTCGCACCGAGCACTGCCTTGCAGGCGAAGATGACCGAAAGACCGGCGACCGTGTTCGCCAGCCCCACGATGGCGAACCGCGTCACGCGCAAGTCGAGCAACCTTTTTTGCACGGGCGATGCCTCAGCCTAAGCCTGGCGCGGCTTCGCCAGCAGCAGGATCGACAGGCCGAACGGCAGTTGCATGCGCGCGAGGCAGAGTCGTTCCAACGCAAACAGGCGGGCCAATAGCGCGTTGACCGGCGCCGGTGGGGTTGCCGTGGTCACGGTAGCCTTGCGGAAAACTCTTTCGAACAGGCGCCCCAGCACAGCCACTGGAAAGAGAATGGTGTTGAAGTGGCTCAGCCTCGAGACCGCGAGGCCTGCGTGCTCGCACTTTTGCGACAAATGCCGCCTGCTGTATCGGCGCTTGTGATGCAGATGGACGTCATGCGGACTCCACATCCATGAATAGGCGGGCACGGTCACGATGAGCGTCCCGTCAGGCTTCAGAAGTAGCGCAAGCTTCGCCAGCGAGTCCTCGTCCTGCTCGATATGCTCCAACACGTCGAACAGGCAGATCAGGTCGAAGCGTTCAGAAATTGCGCCCAGATCCTCCGGGCAGCGGCCCTGCCGCATCGTGATCGGCCGGGCGGTGTTCCCGCATCGCGCTTCGGCCAGTGCGATTGCCTCCCCCGCCATTTCGAGTGCCACGACGTTGCCAAATCGCGAAAGGAGGTCCAGATTCGCGCCTGTGCCACTTCCGACTTCCAGGATGTCCGCGCCATCCGGCAAGTTCAGCC
>JAGRPN010000386.1 GCA_019449555.1 Ramlibacter sp. | reverse complement strand
TGGGGGTCGTTGGTTCGAGTCCAATCGCGCCTACCAATGACACAACGCAAACGGCACCTTCGGGTGCCGTTTGCGTTGGCAACCAGGAGCGTGACCATGGCAAACATCGCATTTCTCGGCACCGGGCTTCTCGGCAGCGCTTTTGCGGAAGCTGCCGCGAAAAGAGGGGACACCGTCACGGCGTGGAACCGTTCGCCGGACAAGGTTCAGGCACTCGCGCAGTTCGGCGTGAAGGCAGCGAGCACTCCGGCCGACGCGGTTCGGGGCGCATCGAGGGTGCATCTCGTGTTGAAGGACGACGCCGTGGTCGAGGAAGTCATCGCCGCCGCGCGCCCCTCGCTTTCGAGCGATGCCGTCCTGATCGATCACTCCACGACCTTGCCGACGCTCACGGCAGTGCGGGCAACGCGGTTCCAGGCCGAGGGATTGAAGTACCTGCACTGCCCCGTCTTCATGGGACCGCCGGCCGCGCGAAAAGCACTGGGGTCCATGCTGGTCGCGGGGCCGAAGGCGCTGTTCGAAAGCGTGAAGGACGAACTCGCGAAGATGACCGCGCGGCTCGAGTATCTCGGCGAACGCAGCGACCTCGCAGCCGTGAACAAGTTGTTCGGAAACGCGATGATCATCGGCGTGACTGCGATGACGGCCGACGTCCTCACGATCGCCCAGGCCAGCGGCGTGGATCTACTGGACGCCGTCAAGTTGCTTGGCCTGCTGGATCTGAATGGAATGGTCTCCGGGCGCGGAGCGGAGATGGCCAAGGGCAACTTCACACCCACATTCGAGCTGGCCATGGCGCGCAAGGACGTGGGGCTGATGCTCGAAGCCTGCGGCAATCGGCCGATGGCTGTCCTGCCGGCGATCGCGGCCCGCATGGATCAACTGATTGCAGCGGGGCACGGCGCCAAGGGAACGAGCGCGCTGGGAATCGATGCGGTGGGTGGGGCGCAAGCGGCGCGGCGCTAGGGGTAAACCTCGGGGGAGTGCCCGGCAGCGGGTCCCCTAGAATGTGTTGCAGTGCAATACCTCGAGCGCCGGCTGTCAGCGCCCGTGCCAGGAGTCAGCCAAGTGCAAAGCAAGAAAGCCACCGTTGCCGGCAAACCCGCGCAGCGCGTCATCAAGAAATACCCCAATCGCCGGCTCTACGACACCGACACCTCCACCTACATCACGCTGGCCGAGGTCAAGCAACTCGTGATGGACCACGAGTCGTTCATCGTGCGGGATGCGAAGACGGGCGAGGACCTGACGCGCAGCATCCTGCTGCAGATCATCCTGGAAGAGGAGGCGGGCGGCGCGCCGATGTTCAGCGAAGCGGCGCTCGCGAACCTGATCCGTTTCTACGGCCACGCGGCGCAGGGCTTCATGGGCACGTACCTGGAAAAGAACGTGCAGGCTTTCACCGACATCCAGGCCAAGCTGGCAGAGCAGTCGAAGACGCTCACGCCGGAGATGTGGGCCCAGTTCATGAGCCTGCAGAACCCGCTGATGCAGGGGATGATGGGCAACTACGTGGAGCAGTCCAAGAACATCTTCGACAAGATGCAGGAGCAGATGCTCGGCGCCTTGGGCATCAAGCGATAGTTGTCATGCCTCATGCCGGACCCGATCCGGCATCCATGGCTTCGGGTCATGGATTGCGGGTCGAGCCCGCATCGGCAAGCGTGCCTGTCAAGCCCCGCAACGCACGTTGGATGCGCCGCTCTGGGACAATCGCGGGATGCGCGAAGTTGCCTCTCCCGAAACCAAGACACCGAAGGTCGGATTCGTCAGCCTGGGCTGCCCCAAGGCGCTGACCGACTCCGAACTCATCCTTACGCAACTCAGCGCCGAGGGCTACCAGACCTCGAAGACCTTCGAGGGCGCCGACCTCGTGATCGTGAATACCTGCGGATTCATCGACGATGCCGTGCGGGAAAGCCTGGACACGATCGGCGAGGCACTGGCCGAGAACGGCCGGGTCATCGTGACGGGCTGCCTCGGCGCCAAGGGCGGTGCGGGCGAGGGCAACCTGGTGCGGCGGATGCATCCTTCCGTGCTGGCCGTCACCGGCCCGCATGCCACCCGCGAAGTGATGGACGCGGTCCACGCGAACCTGCCCAAGCCGCACGACCCCTTCACCGACCTCGTGCCGCCCGCCGGGATCAAGCTCACGCCGCGGCACTATGCCTACCTGAAGATCAGCGAGGGATGCAACCACCGCTGCACCTTCTGCATCATTCCTTCCATGCGGGGAGACCTCGTGAGCCGGCCCATCGGGGACGTGCTCAATGAAGCGAGGGCACTGTTCGAAAGCGGCGTCAAGGAGTTGCTGGTGATCAGCCAGGACACCTCGGCCTACGGAGTCGACGTGAAGTACCGTACCGGCTTCTGGGACGGCAAGCCGATCAGGACGCGCATGCTGGAGTTGGTGCAATCGCTGGGCGAGCTGGCGAAGCCCTACGGCGGCTGGGTGCGCTTGCATTACGTATATCCGTACCCATCTGTGGACGAAGTGCTGCCCTTGATGGCGTCGGGCCAGGTTCTTCCTTATCTCGACGTGCCGTTCCAGCACAGCCATCCGGACGTCCTGCGCCGCATGAAGCGGCCGGCCAGCGGCGAAAGGAACCTCGAGCGTATCCGGCGCTGGCGCGAGGCCTGCCCCCAGATCGTCATCCGGAGCACCTTCATCGCGGGGTTCCCCGGCGAAACTGAAGAGGAATTCGAGCACCTGCTGCAGTTCATGCGCGAAGCGCGGATCGACCGGGCCGGCTGTTTCGCCTACAGCCCGGTCGAAGGCGCTGCCGCCAACGCGCTGCCGGGCATGCTGCCCCAGGAAGTGCGCGAGCGGCGGCGGGCGCTCTTCATGGAGGTGGCCGAGGAAGTCTCGGCTGCCAAGCTGCGCGAGCGAATCGGCGCCTCCATGCAGGTGCTGGTCGATTCGGCGCCGGCGTTGGGTCGCAAAGGCGGCGTCGGGCGCTCGTATGCGGATGCGCCGGAAATCGATGGAACCGTTCAACTGCTGCCGCCCGAAAAGCTCAGCAAGCGGCTGGCGGTCGGCGAATTCACGCAGGCGCGGGTGGTGGCAACGCAGGGGCACGACCTGGTGGCGGTCCCGTTCTGACGCGTCGTCCTCGGCTTGTCCGAACGCGAGGCTCAGTCACTGCACCAACGATAAAGCCGGCGATGCCGGCTTTATGATCCATGTTTGGTGCCCAGGAAGGGACTCGAACCCCCACGATGTTACTCGCTAGTACCTGAAACTAGTGCGTCTACCAATTCCGCCACCTGGG
>JAGRPN010000385.1 GCA_019449555.1 Ramlibacter sp. | reverse complement strand
CGTGCAGATCGAGGAAGCCACCAGCGACTACGACCGCGAGAAGCTGCAAGAGCGCGTGGCCAAGCTGGCCGGCGGTGTTGCCGTGATCAAGGTCGGCGCCGCGACCGAAGTCGAGATGAAGGAAAAGAAGGCCCGCGTGGAAGACGCGCTGCACGCGACCCGCGCTGCCGTGGAAGAAGGCATCGTGGCGGGCGGTGGCGTGGCGCTGCTGCGTGCCCGCCAGGCTGCCGGCACGATCAAAGGCGAGAACCCCGACCAGGAAGCCGGCATCAAGCTGGTGCTGAAAGCGGTCGAGTCGCCGCTGCGCGAGATCGTCTACAACGCCGGCGGTGAGCCGAGCGTGGTGGTGAACGCCGTGCTGGCCGGCAAGGGCAACTACGGCTTCAACGCCGCCAACGACACCTACGGCGACATGATCGAAATGGGTATCCTGGACCCGACGAAGGTGACCCGCACCGCGCTGCAGAACGCCGCTTCCGTCGCCGGCCTGATGCTCACGACCGAAGCCATGGTCGCCGAAGCGCCGAAGGAGGAAGCTCCGGCCGGCGGCATGGGCGGCGGCATGGGCGGTATGGGCGGCATGGGCGGCATGGACATGTAACCCGCGTTCACTGCAAAAACGCTACGCGTTTTATGCAGTGGCTTAGCTAGACAAGAAACCGGGGCAAAGCCCCGGTTTCTTATTTGCATGTTATTCCGCACGCAAAGACAACGAGACTGTCTGCGCCGCCGCGCCTAACCCTGAATCGCCATGCCGCGTCGAGTAGCGCGATAGCGCTCGACCACAAAACAGCCGCTCTTCGGAGCGGCTTTTTATTTGCGTTGCCCTATTGCTGGCCGGGGCCGGGCATGACGGTCGGCGCGTCGGGGGCGGCTTCGGCGGCGCCATAGGCATTCGCGGGCCCGCTCGGCTGCACGAACCAGTACAGCAGGATCAGGAAGCCCAGAATCGGGATGAGCCCCAGCAGGAGGAACCACGCGCTCTTGCCGATATCGTGCAGGCGGCGGGCACCGACGGCGAGGCCGGGCAGTAGCAGCGCCAGGGCGGCGAGCCCGTTGAGGATGTCGCTCATGAATCCCGTGACGACCATCACGACGATCTGGAACAGGAAGAACCACCAGAATTCGGGCCGCCCCGCCCGGCCGGAAAAATCGACGTATTTGCGCAGGCAGCTGGAAACGGCTTGGCTGAAGTTCATGACGATCTCCTCGCGAGTCCCGGGCAAATGCCCGCGCCATGATAGGCGCTCGGCCGGCGCGGCGCCAGCCAGGCGCGGCGCCGCGCGCTCACGCGGACGGATCGGCCAGCCGGCGCAGCAATCCCGCAGTGGAGGTATCCAGCCCCGCGACGTCGCCGCTCGCCAGCCGCCCCGCGATGTCCTTCGCCAGCACCTTGCCCAGTTCCACGCCCCACTGGTCGAAGCTGTTGATGCCCCACACCGAGCCGCTGACGAAAACGCGGTGTTCATGCAGCGCCACCAGAGCCCCGAGGCTCGCCGGCGTCAGCCGGTCCAGCAGGAGGAAGGTGCTCGGACGGTTGCCCGGAAAGTCCTTGTGCCCGCCCTCGTCAGGCTTGCCTTGCATCAGGGCCTGGGCCTGCGCAAGTGCGTTGGCCAGCAGCAATTCATGATGCTTCGGCAAGGAATGGGACGGCGTCTTCACGGCGATGAACTCCACCGGCACCCGGTCGGTGCCCTGGTGCAGCAGCTGGAAATAGGCGTGCTGCCCGTTCGTGCCGGGCTCGCCCCACAAGACCGGGGCGGAGGCTTGCGTGAGAGCCAGGCCGTCCGCATCGACGCGCTTGCCGTTGCTCTCCATCTCGAGTTGCTGCAAGTAGGCGGGCAGCCGCCGCAACGCGCTGTGATACGGCGCGATGCTGCGGCTCGCAAAGCCATGGAAATTCCGGTTCCACACATCCAGCAGCCCCAGCCTGGCCGGCAGGTTGCGCTCCAAGGGCGCGGAGGCGAAGTGCCGGTCCATCTCGTGCGCGCCGGCCAGCAGTTCCCGAAACGCGCTGGCGCCGGTCGCGATGGCGATGGACAGGCCAATGGAGGACCACATCGAGTAGCGGCCACCCACCCAGTCCCAGAAACCGAAGGTGGTGGTGATGCCGAACTCGCGCGCGGCCGCCACGTTCGTGGTCAGCGCCGCAAAGTGGCGCGCCACGTCGCGCCCACCCTGCGCCTCGAACCACGCTCGCGCCGAGCGCGCGTTGGTCATCGTCTCGATGGTGGTGAACGTCTTGGACGCTACCAGGAACAGCGTGCTCTGCGGCCGCAGCGTGCGCAGCACGGCGGCGAGCTCATGCCCGTCCACGTTCGAGACGAAATGGAAACGCTTGCCCGGGAGCACGAACGAGTCGAGCGCCAGGACCGCCATCTGGGGCCCCAGGTCGGACCCGCCGATCCCGATGTTCACCACGTCGGTGATGGCCGCATCGGCCCGCACCTGCTCGGCGTACGCCAGCATCGCATCGAGCGTCGCATGCACCAGCACCGCATCGGGGTCCGCGCTGGCTCCTTTAGGCGACCGCAACAGCCAGTGCTTGACGGCGCGTTGCTCGGTATTGTTGATGACGTTCCCCGCGAACATCGCGTCGCGGTGATACTCGACGCCGCATTCGCGCGCCAGCTCCATCAGCAGCGCCTCGCTCTGCGTGTCGATCAGGTTCTTCGACAGGTCGGCGAACACATGGGGCGCTTCCTGGCTGAATGTTTCGAAGCGGCCCGGATCGCGCCGGAACGCATCGCGCAGGTCGAGCTTGCACCCGATGCGCTCGAACTGCTCGCGCAGCGCCGACCAGGCGGCGGTCTGATCGCATTGCGGCCGGGAGTGAGGCGCACTCATCGCTCGTTGGCCTTCATGAGGCGAGCGGACGCGAATCCGGCGTCGCACTTGCCCATTCTTTTCGAGCCGTTTTCCGCTGCCGGTCCGTCGTTCATGCACGCATTATCCGGTTGCGGGGAATGCGCGTGCTGTCGCCGTTACCAAACCTCTGCGGCACAGCTTCAAGTAATTTCATTACGGCCCAGCACGTCCCGCGCTTCGTCGCGTACAGAAAGGAAAGCACGAGCCGCGCCCGCGTTCGCGGGCAACAGCCAGGCGCGGTCCCGACCGCCCCACTGAAACCAAGTTACATTACCCGCAACGTCCAATTTCATCTCACATGAGCTTCGATCTTGTCCTGTTCGGCGGCACCGGCGACCTGGCCTGGCGCAAGTTGCTGCCGGCCCTGTTCCAGGCGTTCCGCCACGGCAGCCTGCCGCCTGGCGGCCGCATCATCGGCGTGGCGCGCGACGAGCTGAGCGATGAGCAATACCGCGCATTGATCCGCTCGCGTTTCGAACAGGTCGAACTCGCGAAACGGCCGAGCCCGGAAGAGTTCAGCCGGTTCGCGGCCCTGTTGCATTTCCTGCGGATGGACCTGTCGCGTCCGCAGGACTACCAGCGGCTGGCGGCCACGCTGCGCGAGCGGCGGGCCGAAACGGTGATGATGTACGTGGCTACGGCGCCCTCTCTTTTCGCCGCCGTGTGCGAGCAGCTCGCCGGCGCCGGATTGAACACGCCTGAAACGCGCATCGTGCTGGAAAAGCCGCTGGGGCACGACGTCGCGTCCAATCGCGAGATCAATGCCACCGTTCGCCGCGGGTTCGGCGAAAACCAGATTTTCCGCATCGACCACTACCTGGGCAAACCATCGGTGCAGAACCTGTTCGCGCTGAGGTTCGGCAACGTGCTGTTCGAGCCGCTGTGGCGACGCGAGACGATCGCCAACATCCAGATCACGCTGGCCGAGGACCTGGGCGCCGAAAAGCGCGGCGCTTTCTACGACAGCACCGGCGCGCTGCGTGACATGGTGCAGAACCACGCGCTACAGCTGCTTTGCGCCCTGGCCATGGAGCCCCCGATCAACGCGCACGCCGATGCGATCCGCGACGAGAAGCTCAAGGTGCTGCGTTCACTCAGGCCCTGGGTGCCGGAGGCACTGGGCCAGCATGTCGTGCGCGGCCAGTACACCGCCGGCACGATCGGCGGCGAGCCAGTGCGCGGCTACCGCGAGGAGCCAGGGGTGGATCCGCGCAGCACGAGCGAGACTTTCGTGGCGCTGCGCACCGAGATCGCCAACTGGCGCTGGGCCGGCGTGCCGTTCTACATTCGCACGGGCAAACGCCTGGCGGCGTCCGACGCGCGCATCGTCGTGAACTTCAGGCCCGCACCGCATGCGATCTTCCAGTCCCCGACGGGTGCGGCCAATCGCCTGGTCATCAACCTGCAGCCGAGGGATGGGCTCGAGCTGCACCTGCTCGCGCAAGGACAGGACAGCCGCGGCGGCGCCAGGCGAGCCGTCCAGTCCCTGACACAGGTGCACCTGGACCTGGACTTCGAGAAGCGCTTCGGTTCCGAGCGGGTCGGCGCGTACGAGCGGCTGCTGCTCGACGTGATCGATGGGAGACTGAACCTGTTCGTCCGCAGCGACGAGCAGGAAGAGGCGTGGCGCTGGGTGGAGCCGGTGCTGGAACACTGGCAGGCGGACACTTCCGGGCCGCGTTCTTATGCCGCCGGCACCTGGGGGCCGAGCGCCGCCAGTGCGATGATCGCGCGGGACGGCCATTGCTGGAGCGAGGAATGTTGACATCCCGCAGCACCGGGCCGACGCCGTGTTAGACCGCATCAAGGCATCGCTGCCGTCGCTGGCGCCGGCCGAACAGCGCGTGGGACGGCTGGTGCTCGGCGACCCCCGCGCGTTTGCCAACCTGCCGGTGAGCGAACTGGCCGACCGCGCCCACGTGAGCAAGCCTACGGTGGTGCGATTCTGCCGCAGCATGGGCTATGACGGGCTGTCCGACTTCAAGCTCAAACTCGCGGGCAGCGTGAGCGAGGGGGTGCCATTCATCCATCGCAGCGTGGACGTGGACGACAAGACCAGCGACGTGCTGGTCAAGGTGATCGACAACACGGTGGCGGCGTTCCTGAAGTACCGCAACGATGCATCCACCTTCGCGATCGAGAAGGCCGTCGATGCACTGGCGACGACGTGCAAGACCGGGCGCCGCATCGAGTTCTACGGCGTGGGCAATTCGGGCATCGTGGCGCAGGACGCGCAGCACAAGTTCTTCCGTCTCGGGGTGAACACGATCGCATACAGCGACGGCCACATGCAGGTGATGAGCGCCACGCTGCTCGGGCCGGGCGATTGCGTGGTGGTGATCTCGAACTCCGGCCGCACCCGCGACCTGATGGACGCCTGCGACATTGCGCGCAAGAACGGCGCAACCACGATCGTCATGACCGCCAGCGGCTCTCCGCTCGCGTCGGCTGGCCAGATCCACCTGGCGGCCGATCACCCGGAAGGCTACGACCGCTACAGCCCGATGGTGTCGCGGCTGCTGCACCTGGTGATCATCGACGTGCTGGCGACCGCCGTGGCGCTGCGCATCGGGCCGCGCCTGCAGCCATTGCTGCGCGAGATGAAGAACAATTTGCGCAACAAGCGCTACGCCTGAAACCGGCGCACGCCAGCCGGCTAGATCCGGGCCTCCTCCACGGCGTGACAGGCGATCCGCACGCCGTGGATTTCCAGCAGTTGCGGCCGCTCGGCTCTGCACCGCGCATTCGCATGCGGGCAGCGCGGATGAAAGGCGCAGCCGCCCGGAGGCTCAAGCGGGTTCGGCACCTCGCCCTGGACCGGGGTGCGGGCTCGACCGATGTCGTGCATCTTCGGGATCGCATCCAGCAGCATGCGCGTGTACGGATGCCGCGGGCTGCCGAACAGTTCGTGCTTGCCCGCGAGCTCCACCAGCCGCCCCAGGTACATCACGCCGACCTGATCGCTCACGTGCCGCACCACCGCGAGGTTGTGCGAGATGAACAGATAGGTGAGGCCACGCTGGCGCTGCAGGTCCTTCATGATGTTGAGTACCTGGGCCTGCACGCTGACGTCCAGCGCGGAGGTCGGTTCGTCGCACACCAGGAAGTCCGGCTCGGTCGCCAGCGCGCGGGCGATCGAGATGCGCTGGCGCTGGCCGCCGGAGAACTGGTGCGGGTACTTGGTCATGTCCAGCGGCGACAGGCCGACGGACTCGAGCAGTTCGCCGACCCGTTGTTCCAGCTGCGCCTCGTCGGTGATGATGCCGTGCTCCTTGAGCGGCTCGCCCACGATGTCTTCGACGATCCAGCGCGGGTTCAGGCTGGCATACGGGTCCTGGAAGATCATCTGGATGCGCCGGCGCAAATGCCGCCCCTGCGGCGTCTTGAACGTGGCATGCGCGTCCAGGCCATCGAAGGTGAAGCCGCCCCGGGTCGGTTCGTACAAGCCCACGAGCAGGCGCGCCACCGTGCTCTTGCCGCAGCCCGATTCGCCCACCAACGCAAGCGTCCTGCCTTTTTCGATCTCGAAGCTTACGCCGTCCACCGCATGCAGCAGCTGCCGCGGGCGGCGTTCGATCACACGATTGAGCCAGGGCGCGGAGACATCGAAGGTCTTGGCCAGGTCGCGCGCCTGCACGAGGGGAGCATGCCCGTCCTTTGTCACTGCGGGCTCTAGCGGCACTGCAGGTGCTTCGCGCGGCTGCATGGAACCTGCTGGATCGGGGCCGGCGTGAGCGGTTGTGTTCATGCCGTCACAGCCACGTGGGCATCGTGGAGCCAGCAGGCCGCGCGCGTGGCGCCCGCGTCGAGCAGGTCGGGGCGCTCGCGGGTGCAGCGTTCGAAGGCGCGCGGGCAACGCGGGTTGTACGCGCACCCGGCCGGAATCGCGTTCAGCCGCGGCATGGCACCGTCGATCTGGCTCAGCCGCTCGCGCTCGATGGTGATGTCCGGAATCGCCGCCATCAGGCCCATGCTGTAGGGATGGGCCGGCTGATTGATCACCTCGTGCACCGGCCCGATCTCGGCGATGCGTCCGGCATACATCACGGCCACGCGGTCGCACGTCTCCGCGATCACGCCCATGTCGTGCGTGATCAGCATCACGGCCGCGCCGCGGTCCTTGCACACGCGCTTGAGCAGCTGGATGATCTGCGCCTGGATCGAGACGTCCAGCGCCGTCGTCGGCTCATCGGCGACGATCAATTTGGGTTCGGCGGCCAGGGCCAGCGCAATCACGACGCGCTGGCGCATGCCGCCCGAGAACTGGTGCGGGTAGTGCTCGATGCGCTGCGCCGCGGCCGGGATGCCGGTGTCCTCGAGCAGGCGGATGGCACGCCGCCGCGCTTCGCCGCCGTCCACCGGCAGGTGCGCCTGGATGGTTTCCACGAGCTGGCGGCCTATGGTGTAAAGCGGGTTGAGCGACGTCAGCGGATCCTGGAAGATCGCGCCGATCTTGCGGCCGCGAATGTGGCGCATCTGCTCCGCGGGAAGATTGTCGATGCGCCGGCCTTCCAGCAGGATCTGCCCCGACGCGACCCGCCCCGGCGGCTCCAGCAGCCCGATGATCGACGCGCCCGTGAGCGACTTGCCGGCACCCGATTCGCCCACGACGCCGAGGATCTCGCCCGGCGCAATGTCGAAAGAGATGTCGTCCAGCGCGCGCAGCGTGCCGTGGCGCCCAGGAAACTCCACGATCAGGTTCTTGACTTGCAGCAGGCTCACATCAGTGCTCCACCGCGCTGTCCGGTCGGGGGTGGGCTTTCATCGCAGCCTCGGATTGAGCGCGTCGCGCAGCCAGTCCCCCAGCAAGTTCACGCTCAACGCGATCAGCACCAGCATCGCCCCGGGAAACACAGTGATCCACCAGTTGCCGGAGAACAGGAACTTGTTGCCGACCTGGATCAGCGTGCCGAGCGACGGCGAATTGGGCGGCGCGCCCACGCCGAGAAACGACAGCGTCGCCTCGGTGATGATCGCGGTGGCCACCTGGATCGTCGCGAGGACCATCACCGGCCCGAGGATGTTGGGAAGCACGTGATGCACCATGATGCGATGCGGCGCCACGCCAGTGACGCGCGCCGCCTGGACGTACTCGCGATTGCGCTCGACCAGCGTCGAGCCGCGCACCGTGCGCGCGTATTGCACCCAGCCGCTGAGCGAAATGGCGATGATGAGCACGCCGAATGCGAGCGACTCGGTGGCATTCGGGAACAGGGCTCGCCCGACACCGGCGATCAGCAGTGCGATCAGGATCGCGGGAAACGACAGCATGACGTCGCACACCCGCATGATGAACGCGTCGAGCCTGCCGCCGATGAACCCGGCGAGCAGGCCGAGGGTCACGCCGATCAACATCGACAGCAGCACCGAAGCGAGGCCCACCAGCAGCGAAATCCTGGCGCCGTACATCAGCGCCGAGAGGATGTCGCGGCCCTGGTCGTCCGTGCCCAGCAGGTACTTCGATTTGCCCCCGTCCACCCAGGAAGGCGGCAGGAAGGCGTCGCCGAGTTCCAGCGTCGCCAGGTCAAATGGGTGGTGGGGCGCCACCAGGTTCGCGAACACGGCGGCGAAGATGCACACGAATGCGACCACCGCGGCGGCGATGGCCACCGGCGATGTCCGAAAGCTGTAGCCTACGTCGCTTTGCCACACCCGGTGGAACCAGCCTGCCATCGTTCCCGAGGTCACTTGACGGTGATGTACTTCCACACCATTTCGTCGCCGGGCAATTGAACCATCTCGATGTTCTTCCTGACGCCCCATGCCAGCGCCTGCTGGTGCAGCGGAATATGCCCGATGTCGTCCTGGTGGATCTTGATCGCCTCGTGGATCATTTCATTGCGCTTCTTGTCGTCGATTTCCGAAGCGATCTTGTCGGTGAGTTCGTCTACGCGTTTATTGCTGTAGGCGCCGAGGTTGAACTGGCCGCGTCCGGCTTCGCCCGGCGTCGACATGATGGGATACAGCACGTAATGCGCATCCACCGTGGCGGATGTCCAGCCCAGCATGTAGAAGCTGGTGTCGCGCCTGAGGATCTTCGGGAAGTACGTGCCCTTGGTCTCCGCCTCGAGATTGATCTTCACGCCTACGCGCGCCAGATTGGCGGCGACCGCCTGGCAGATCGCCCCGTCGTTGACGTACCGGTCGTTCGGGCAGTTCATCTTGACTTCGAAGCCGCTCGGATAACCCGCCTCGGCCAGCAGCTTCTTGGACGCTTCCGGATCGTAGGGGAGGCGCTTGTTCAGGTCGGGCGCAAAACCCTTGACCTGCGGCGGGAACATTTCGGCGATCGGGGTCGAAGCCCCGCGCATGACGGTGCGCTTGATGCCTTCGATATCGATCGCCTGGTAGAACGCCTGGCGCACACGCTTGTCCTTGAACGGGTTCTTGCCCTTGACGTTCGAGAACTGCAGTTCGTCGCGCTTCTGGTCCATGCCCAGAAAAATCACGCGCAGTTCGGGACCCTGCATCACCTTGAGGTTGGATGCGGCCTTGATGCGGTCGATGTCCTGCACCGGCACGGGCTCCATCACGTCCACTTCGCCGGACAACAGCGCCGCTACGCGGGTGGCATCGTTGCCGATCACGTTGAAGACCACCTCGTCCACGTTCCCCTGCACCTTGCCCCAGTAGTTGCCGTTGCGCACGAATGTGGTCCGCACGTTCGGCTGGCGTTCGCGGACGCGATACGGGCCGGTGCCATTGGCACGGAATGAAGCCGCGTTCTCGATGCCCTTGCGCCGGTCCACCGGGTGGGTGGCCTGGTTCGTCTCGCACCATTTCTTGCTCATCATGAACCAGCGATAGAACACTTCGGGCAGGATCGGAAACGGCTCGGTGGTGACGATGTCGATCGAGTGATCGTTCAACTTCCGGATTTCCTTGATCTGGCCGACGTAAGTCTTCATGTCCGATCCGTCGCCCTTGGCGCGCTGGTAGCTGAAGATCACGTCGTCCGCGGTGAAGGGGGTGCCATCGTGGAATTGCACGTTCTTGCGCAGATCGAAGTGCCAGACGGTGGGCGAGGTCTGCTTCCAGCTCGTGGCCAGAGCTGGGGCGAGCTTGTAGCTCGCGTCGCGCGTCACCAGGGTTTCGAAAACGTTTTCCAGCACCGTGAGCTGCAGCGACTCGTTCAGCGAGTGAGGATCCAGCGAAAGGGCATCCCCCTGGTTCGCGATCTTCAGCGTAACGGCGTCCGCCGCGAGGCTGGTGGCGCCCAGCGCCACGGCGGCGGCGAGCGAAAGCAGGGTGGGAATGAATTTCATGATGTGCTCCTCTAGGTATCGTGGGTGGTCAGGTGGAAAGCGGCATCGACTGCTCGATGATGCCTGCATGCAGGGCCGATCCGAGGGAAAGGATGTCGTCGTTGAAGTCGTAGCGGCCGTTGTGCAGGAAACAGCTGCCTTCGCCGCCCTGGCCGATTCGCATGTACGCCCCCGGCCTGGTCTGCAGCATGAAGGAAAAATCCTCGGCGCCCATGCTGGGTTCCATGTCGCGGACCACATGCTCGGGGCCAACCAGGCTTTCGGCGACGTCGGCCGCGAAATTGGCTTCCGCCTGCGAGTTGATGGTGGCCGGGTAGACACGCTCGTAGTGCACGGTGGCGGTGGCGCCCAGGCCCAGCGCGACCGCGCTGCACAGCTCGGCGAGCCTGCGTTCGATCATCGATTGCACGTCCGGGTCGAACGTGCGCACCGTGCCGACGATCGTCGCCTTGCCCGGAATGACGCTCATCGCGCCCATGTCGCCAGCCTGCACGGCACACAAGCTGATCACCGCGCTGTCGATGGGCCGCACGTTGCGCGACACGATGCTCTGCACCGCGGTGATGATGTGCGCCGCGACGAGCACGGGGTCGATCGCCAGGTAAGCATGCGCTCCGTGGCCGCCGCGCCCGGTGATCTCGATCGTGATGCGATCGGCCGCCGCCATCATCGCGCCCGGATTGATGCCGATGGTGCCGGGCTTCATCGCGGGCCAGTTGTGCATCGCATAGATCGATTCGACCGGGAAGCGCTGGAACAGGCCATCCTCGATCATCTGCTTGGCGCCGGCGAACCCTTCCTCGCCGGGCTGGAACACCAGCACCGCCGTTCCGTCGAAGTCGCGGGTCTCGGCCAGATAGCGCGCCGCTCCGACCAGCATCGCCGTGTGGCCGTCGTGCCCGCAGCCGTGCATCATGCCGTGCTTGGAAGATTTCCAGGCGAAGTCGTTCTGTTCGACCATCGTGAGCGCATCCATGTCGGCGCGCAGGCCGACCATGCGCCCGCTGGAAGCCCGCTGGCCCTTGATGAGTGCAACCACGCCGGTCTTGCCGATGCCCGTGTGGATCTCATCGACCTTGCAAAGCTTGAGCGCCTCCTTCACGCGGCCGGAGGTGTAGAGTTCCTCGAACCCCAGTTCGGGATGCGCGTGCAGGTCGCGGCGCAGCGCGGTGAGTTCGGGATGGAACCGGGCGATGTGCGCGAACGCGCGGCCGCCGGCTTTCAGGCGCGGTGCCAGCATCAATGGCCTCCTGCGCCGCCAACGCGCAACCGGGGATCGACCGCGAAATACAGCAGGTCCACCACCAGGTTGATCACCACGAAGATCAGCGCGATCAGGCACAGGTAGGCGGCCATCACCGGGATGTCAGCGAACGTCACCGACTGGATGAACAGCAGGCCCATGCCGGGCCACTGGAATACCGTTTCGGTGATGATGGAAAAGGCGATGAGGGTCCCCACCTGCAGGCCGATGATGGTCATGACCGGCACGAGCGTATTCTTGAGCGCGTGCCCGAAGTGGATCGCCCGGTCGGGCAGGCCGCGCGCGCGGGCGAACTTGATGTAATCGGTGCGCAGGACCTCGAGCATCTCCGAGCGCACCAGCCGCATGATCAGCGTGAGCTGGAAGATGGCGAGCGTCACCGCGGGCAGCACGATGTGGTGCCAGCCGTCGGCCGTCAGCAAGCCCGTGTTCCACCAGCCCAGCGACACCACGCTGCCCCGCCCGAAGCTCGGGAACCAGCCGAGCAGCACCGCGAACACCAGGATCAGCAGGATGCCGATCAGGAAGGTCGGCAAGGACACGCCGAGCAGCGAGATGGTCAGGAAGACCTGGCTGATGAAAGTGCCTCGCCGCAAGGCGGCGTAAACGCCCATCGGGATGCCGATGACGACCGCCGCGACCGCCGCGACCAGGGAGAGTTCGAGCGTGGCCGGGAAACGTTCGCCGATCAGCCGCGACACCTTCGCCCCCTGCCGCAGGCTGAGGCCGAACTCCCCTTGGGCCGCGTTGACCAGGAAATGCCAGAACTGAACGAAAAAGGGCTGGTCCAGTCCCAGGTCAGTGCGCAACTGCGCGATCTGGTCCGGCTTGGCGTCCTGCCCCAGCAGGAACACCACCGGATCGCCGACGTACTGGAACAACATGAAGGCGATGAACGCCACTGCGATCATGACGATCACAGCCTGCAACAGGCGGCGTAGAACGAAGGCTAGCATGTCTATGAAAAAAGCAGAGGGGATGCTAGCAGAGCAACAGCCGCGCCGACACAGGGGTTTCCTTCGGCCTGGACCATTGGCCGACGCCGGAACAGCCGCTCACATGCCGGGCGAGCTTGCCGCTCGGGTCGAACTGCCCAGCCGCACCGGGCCATACCACGCCCGCGCCGTGCTGCGCGTGTTGTCGCTGTCGGTCATGAGGCCAATCGCGACAAGGGCACCGGGTGGCTCTCCGAACACCCGTTCGTAGTCGGCGCGGATATCGCGCTCGTAGTCGAGCCATTCGTCCAGGCGTTTCGGTCCGGATTCCACCACCAGCGTGCGGATGCGATCGGTGCGCGGGCTCGCGATCAGCGTTCCCGCCGGGCGCCGGTTGCTCCACACGTACATCAACGTCGCGTAGGGCATCTCCTCGCCGGTCAGGGTCCGGAGCAGTTCGGAGAGCATGGCGTCGCGTGCTGAAAACCGGGATCGATCGCCTTCGAAAGCGAGCACGATCCGCACCGGGCAATCATCGCTTTCGCGCAGGGTCATGTCCGCTCCAGCGATGAGCTGCGGCACCTTCCACGAGAACTTCAGGGTGCCGAGCTCCGCCGGCTCGACCCGCAACTTCCGGCGCAACATGCTGGCTGAAGAAGCTGCCAGCACGGAGATCGCATCACGGCCGTCCTGGCGCACGTAGCTGAAGCGTGTCGGCGTCTTGCCCGGAAAACGCAGATGGCCCCAGCGCGACGGTTGCAATGAAAGCTGGCCGACGGTCGGGGTCGACTGCAAAGCCCAGGGGCTGTTGCCGATTTCGAGGGTGCGCTGCGGCACCGGTGTCGCCGCACAACCGGCCAGCACGGCTGTGCTCAGGAGCCAGCCGGCCCGGTTCGACAGGTGGTGCATCTCAGTCCCAACATTTCCTGTCGTCGAAGTTAACTCAACCGCGCAATGCCGGCAATGCTGTTGCTCAATAAAAAAAGCCGCCCGAAGGCGGCTTTTCAAGTTTCTTCAGCTGAAGCTGGCACGAGGCCAGCCGCGCGATCAGAAGCTGTGGCGGATACCGAAATCGTAGCCCGTCGAGGAGTCGTTCACTGCCGGGCCGGTGGCCGCGCCCGGAACTGCCGACGCAGCCGCACCACCGCTGTTCTTCACGCGAGCGTACGTGGCGTACAGGGCCGTGCGCTTGGACAGGTTGTGCACATAGCCCAGCGCCAGTTTCTTGCTGGTCGGGTTGCCGGCCAGGTCGGTGCGATAACGCGAGTAGGCGGCCCGGATTTCGCCGGCGCCAACCGGCACCAGGGCGCCAATCAGCCAGCCCTTGCCGTCCAGCGTGCCATTGGTGTCCTTGGCGTAATGCGCTTGCAGCTTGGCCATGCCGAAGTTCCACTCACCACCGATGTTGTTCTGCTTGACATCGCCGGCGGCGTACTTGGTCTTGCTCACAGCCAGGGCGACGTTGAACGGGCCGTTGGCGAAGCCGACGCGCAGGCCGTTGCCGTTGCCGTCGCTGGAGGTGACGGCGCCGCTCGGGTTCTCGCCACGATAGGTCTGGAGTTGGCCGTAGAAGCCGCCCAGGTTACCCGGCAGGAAGTAGCCGATGGTGTTCGAAGCACGGACGGCGGTCACGCCGGTGATGATCGAATTCAGGGTCTGGGTCGTGCCAGCGCCGTTCGTACCGAACGGATCGAACACGGTCAGGTTCCAGAACTGCGGGGTGTAGTCACGGCCCAGGCGAACTTCGCCCCAGCCACCGGCCAGGCTAACCGTCGAACGACGGTTGAAGGTCAGACCCTGGCGGCCGGCGACGGCAGCACCGGCACCGCTAGCCTGGTTGTTCGAGTTCGTGGGCGCGCCCTGGCCGTCATCATTGGCCAAGCCGGCTTCCAGCCAGAAGGAGGCCGACATGCCGCCGCCCAGGTCTTCCGTGCCACGGAAGCCGAGACGCGAGCTGTTGTAGCCGGAATTCGTCAGGCGCGTCACGCTCGTGCCGCCGCTGTTCGACACGTGCTGCAGCGTCGCGTCAACGATGCCGAACAGAGTGACGGAGGATTGGGCAGAAGCCACGCCGGCGGTCGCCAGCACAGCCAGAGCAATCAGGGACTTTTTCATGCAAGTTTCTCCAAGGTTAAACATAGGGCTCCGGTGCGAAGGGGTCACGAAATGCAGGCACTTTGGTGCTCCCGCCGGATCCCCGGGCCAACCTCCTTTTGGGAAGTTGTCGTTATTGCACCAGAGCGGCCTTTCTTTCGCAAAGTATTTAGCCTTTCAACGAGGCTTTCGTTGCACCCGGACAACACAAGCAATCGGCCCAGTGGAACAGGCGCAACACCCTCCCGCTTCGTACCGGATGGCGAAAAAAAAGGGCGGTCGGCGCTGCGCCGGGTTGGGCTGCGGCGGAGATGCGCGCGGGCACGTAAACTAAGGCCGATGGACCGATTTCTCGGCGCTGCGGACAGCGCACTCAGGACACTTTTCGCCAAACAGCGCGCGACGCGGGCCTGCCCCGTGGTGCCAGCCGATGAAACGCGCCTCGACGACCACGAACGCCGGCATGCGGCGGCGCTGATGCGCGTCAACCACGTGGGCGAAGTGTGCGCCCAGGCACTCTACACCGCACAGGCCCTGGTCACCCGCGACGAAGGCCTGCGCAGGCACTTCGAAAGCGCGGCGGCGGAAGAAACGGACCACCTCGCGTGGACGGCGGAGCGCCTCGCGGAACTGGGCGAGCGCCCTTCGCTGCTCAACCCGCTCTGGTACGCGGGCGCATTCGGCCTCGGTTTGCTGGCAGGCCGCCTCGGTGACCGGGTCAGCCTCGGTTTCGTGGTGGAAACCGAGCGGCAGGTCGAGGCCCACCTGCAAAGCCACCTGGACCGCCTGCCGCCCTCCGACCACGCGTCCCGCGCCATCGTGGCCCAGATGAAGGACGACGAAGCGGCCCACGCCGCGCAGGCCCTCCAGGCCGGAGGGGTCGAGTTGCCGGCGCCCGCTAAGGGCTTGATGCGCGCGGCCGCCAAGGTCATGACGACGACCGCGCACTACATCTAGACCGCTATACGGCCACCACTTCGAAGCTGGTCGTGATTTCGGCCGTCTTGCCCAGCATGACGCTGGCGGAGCAGTACTTGTCGTGGCTCATTGCGATCGCCCGCTGGACTGCGCCTTCCGGGAGGTCTCGGCCACTCACCGTGAAATGCATGTGGATCCGGGTGAACACCTTGGGATCCGTGGGCGCGCGCTCGGAGGTGAGCTTCACCGAACAGCCCCGCACGTCGTGGCGACCGCGCTTGAGGATCAGCACGACGTCGTAGGCGGTGCAGCCTCCGGTGCCGGCTAGCACTGTCTCCATCGGCCGCGGCGCGAGGTTCTGGCCGCCGTTGTCGCCCTTGGCGGCATCGGGCGCGCCGTCCATGACCAGCACATGCCCGCTGCCGGTTTCGGCGATGAATCCCATGCGCGAGCGCGCACCCGTCGCGCCTGTCCAGCTCACTGTGCATTCCATCGGCTGATCCTATCGATGTGGCTTGTCCTGAATTAATTCCGCTAATACCGCCGCTTGTCTCAGGTTGAGACAGACGAGCTTGCTGCGACGCAGCAAAGATCCGGCTATACTGGTTTCATAGCATAACGATTTCGTTGTGCCTCGTTGGCGACTGCCGCCAATCACCGGTTGTCTCCTCCACCTCTCCTTTGGTGGATTTAGCCCCCGGATCGCAAGATCCTGGGGCTTTTTTCTTGCCCGTCGAAAACCTGGCGCGTCGGCGCGGCCCCGGCCGCAGCCCCGGTCGAGCTGGGCGCTTATCATTCCTCGTCCATGAAGAAGCAGCTCACCCCCGCCGATTACCTCAAGAAGATCCTCACGGCGCGGGTGTACGACGTGGCCGTGGAATCGGCACTGGAGCCGGCCAGGAACCTGAGCCGGCGCTTGCACAACAAGGTGCTGCTCAAGCGCGAAGACCAGCAGGCGGTCTTCAGCTTCAAGTTGCGGGGCGCCTACAACAAGATGGTGCACCTCACGGCGGAGCAGCTGCGCCGGGGAGTCATCTGCGCATCGGCAGGCAACCACGCCCAGGGGGTGGCGCTGGCCGCCCACCGGCTGGGCTCGCGTGCCGTGATCGTGATGCCGACCACCACGCCGCAGCTCAAGATCGAAGGCGTCAAGTCCCTGGGCGGCGAAGTGGTGCTGCACGGCGAGAGCTACTCCGATGCGTACGTGCGTGCGGCCGAGCTCGAAAAGGAGCAGGGCCTGACCTTCGTGCACCCGTTCGACGACCCCGACGTGATCGCCGGCCAGGGCACTATTGCGATGGAGATCCTGCGGCAGCACCAGGGACCGCTCGACGCCGTATTCGTGGCGATCGGCGGCGGCGGGCTGATCGCCGGCGTCGCGAACTACATCAAGGCCGTGCGGCCCGAGATCAAGGTGATCGGCGTGCAGATGAACGACTCGGACGCGATGGCGCGCTCCGTGGCGGCGCAAAAGCGCATCACGCTGGACGACGTCGGCCTGTTCTCCGACGGCACCGCCGTCAAGCTGGTGGGCGAGGAAACATTCCGCGTGGCGCGCGAGCTGGTCGATGAATTCATGACCGTCGACACCGACGCCGTGTGCGCCGCGATCAAGGACATCTTCATCGACACCCGCAGCATCGTCGAGCCCGCCGGCGCGCTGTCGGTCGCCGCCATCAAGCAATACGTGGCTGAAAAGAAGACCCGCGGCGAGACCTACGCCGCGATCCTGTGCGGCGCGAACATGAACTTCGACCGCCTGCGTTTCGTGGCCGAGCGCGCCGAGGTCGGCGAAGAGCGCGAGGCACTGTTCGCCGTGACCATACCCGAGGAACGCGGCAGCTTCAGGCGCTTCTGCGAATTGATCGGCACACTGCCGGGCGGTCCGCGCAACGTCACCGAGTTCAATTACCGCATCGGCGACGCCGCCAAGGCGCATGTGTTCGTCGGCCTGACGACCCATGGCAAGGGCGAGTCGGGCAAGATCGCCGCCAGCTTCAGCCGCCATGGTTTCCAAGCGCTGGACCTCACGCACGACGAACTCGCCAAGGAGCATATCCGCCACATGGTGGGCGGCCGGTCGTCCCTGGCGCACGACGAGCGGCTGCTGCGGTTCGTCTTTCCGGAACGCCCCGGCGCATTGATGAAGTTCCTGTCGCACATGCGGCCGGGCTGGAACATCACGCTCTTCCACTATCGCAATCAGGGCGCCGACTACGGCCGCATCCTCGTGGGCTTGCAGGTGCCCACCGCGGACAACAAGGCGTTCAAGGAGTTCCTCGACACGTTGGGCTATCCCCATGTCGAGGAGACGGCCAACCCCGTCTATCGACTGTTCCTGCAGACGTAGCACCGGCGTCCCGAAGGCCATGCTTTGGATGCAGCGCACGCCGGCGCAGCGTCTGCGGCCTCAGCGCCCGTAGTCGAGCTGCATGCGCTGCTGCAGGCGCCGCGCCACTCGCAGGCTTTCCTTCAGCATGCGGCGGTCGATGTCGTTGAGCGAGCCCACATCGATGACGTTGGCGTTTTCGCAGGGCTGCGTGCCGCACGCGGCCTGCGTTTGCAGACGCAGGAGTTGCAGGTACTCGAAACCTCGGACCCAGGCTTCGCTTTCCTGGCCCGGCACCTTCAGCTGGTGGGCAATGGCCTCGAATCGCCGACGCGTATCGGTGTACTCGATGCCGTACACGAGCGCATACAGGCGTGCTGCATCCACGAAGGGCATCGTCCCGTGGTGCTTGAGGTCGAACATGGCCCGACCCGCCATTTTGTACGTTTCAATCGCGCCGAGCCAGCTCAGTGGCACATCATCGCGCAGCGCGTTGCCGGCCATCTGCTTGAGGAAGCGCGGCACGCTCCCGGGTTGCCGCGTCACCATTTCCTTCAGGGGCTGCGCCAGTTGCAGGTGACCGGCTACCGGCCGCAAGTCGAAGTAGATGCATGCCTCCATCAGATCGTGCGGTGCCCCGTGCTCGATCCAGCCGGCGAAGCGGTCGCACCACTCGGCAACCGTCAGGCAGCACGCCGGATTTCCGGCCATCACCTGACCTCCGCACGGCGTGTACCCACAGGCGCTCAGGCCTTCGTTGACACACCGCGCCAGCTCCAGCCAGCGTTCGCGATCGCGGGAGGGATTCTCGCTGTTGAAGATCAGCCCGTTGTCCTGGTCGGTCACCATCGTCTGCTCGCAACGTCCGTGGGACCCGAACGCGAGCCAGCAGGCCTGTGTCAAGTCCAGGTGCCGGTCGCCGGCGGCGTTCTGCAGCATCCGCGCCACCACGGCATCGTTGAGACGACTGATCAGATGCGTCACTTGGCGCGCCCCGACGCCCTGACCCAGCACGTCGCGGGCGAATGTGCGGATACCCTGCGCCGCCAGAGCGAGTTGATCGACCCTTCCTGCAGCGGCTATCGCGCTGCCGATCCGGCCGAACGGTTCCGCGAACAAGCTGCCGACGCTCGATGTATCGATTGCTCCAACCGATGCGGATGCAGCGGCCATCATTAATACTCGAGCCTCGCGTACGGCGTGCGCTGCGACGCTTCGCGGGCCTGTTTGAGGGTCCGGATTCCCTGCTCCGCCAGCAGCGGCACGAGCTTGAGGAACACCTCGCCGGTGACGATGGCGTCGCCCAACGCCGTGTGCCGGCCGATCACCTGCACGCCCAGCCGGGCCGCGATCTGCTCGAGCCGGTGGTCCGCATGGACGTGGCCTGGATGCACCAGCGCCGACAGCAACAAGGTGTCGAGCACCGGCTGCACGAACGCCACGCCGGTGCGCGCCTGCGCCAATTGCAGCAGGCGCATGTCGAATGCGGCGTTGTGCGCCACCAGCACCGTGTCCTCCGCGAACCGTTCGAACGCGGGCAGCACCTGTTCGATGAAGGGCTGGTCGGCCAGCATGGCCGGCGTGATGCCATGCACCGCCTGGGACTCGCGCCGCACCACTGTGCGCGCTTGCACCAGGCGGTCGAAGCATTCCTGCTCCAGCAGCCGGCCGTTGACGATCCGCACGGCCCCGATCGAGATGATCTCGTCGCCGTCCGACGGAGCGAGGCCGGTGGTTTCGGTGTCGAACACGGTGTAGGCCAGCTCGGTGAGCTGACGATCGTCGAGTTCCGGGCTCTGGCCGGGCTGGCTGAACAGATCGAAGTCGTAATAGACCGGCCTTCCGCCACGAGCTTGCGGCACCGAGGCGGGCTGCTCGGGTTGCGCCGCGGGCAATTGCAGGCAGAGCCGCTGCATGGCATCGGCGGGACCGGGCTGGAACCACATTTCCGCGCCGTGCTGGTCCAGCACCTGCTTGAGGCTGGCGGCACCCGCCACGGCGCCGATCGACAGGCTCTGGCCTTCCCACTCGTGCAGCAGGGCGGCATCGAGCGCCGCTCCGCGCCAGCACAGCGACAGCCGGATCGAGCGACCCACCGCCTGCAGCTCCAGGCCGACTTCGTCCAGGCCGAACGCCACGGCCAGCCGGCCGGCCAGGTGCGAGAGTGCCTGAACCATCGCATAGCTGTTGACGCTCAGCCACAGCGGCGCGCCTTCGTCTTGCCAGTCGGTCGCGATGCGCGGACCGGACGGCAGGTTCCGGCGCAGCGCGAACACGAGGTCGCCCGCCGACATGTCTTCCAGCAGCCATGAGGTGCGAGGTGCGTCGCCCTGCGCCGCCAGAGCGTCCTCGAGCTGCCGCGACAGTTTGCGCGATTCGTCGGCGATCACCGCGAAGAATCGCTCGCGCCGCGATGCGTCCATGTCCGGGTACTGCTGCATCGTTTCCGCTGCGGCACGCAGGCTCGCCAGTGACGCGCGCGAACCCTCGGTCAGCTGCTGCAGGAGCTGGTCGCGCCGGCTGTTGTCCTCGACCGTGCGGGTGATGTCTTCCAGGAGCAGCACGAAGCCGGTGATGCCGCCATGCTGGTCGAGCACAGGGGCCATCTGGGCGCGCAGCAACCGCCCGCCGCGGGTAGTGACGAAACGCGCCACCGGCTGCGGCTTGCCCTGCTCCAGGCGGTGAACCAATTGGCCCAGCGCGTGGATGATCGGGCTGCGGTCGAGGATGCCGAAGATGGAGCGGCCCAGACCGACCGGGACGTCGGCGCCGCCGGCTTGCTCCAGCAGCCGGCTGGCCCGCGCGTTGTAGAGCAGGATCCGGCCCTCGGTGTTGCAGACCAGCACACTTTGCACCAGCTCCGACATCAATGCTGCCAGCCGGTTCTTCTCCTGTGCGAGATGCGCGTTGGCTTCCTCGATGCGCGCCTGCACTTCCTGGTGCAGCGCGCCATGCGCCTTCGCCAGTTCGTTCACCGCGGCCCCGAGCTGGCGCATTTCGGCGGCTCCCGTGGGCGCCAGGCGGTGCGCCGGGTGGACCGAATAGATCAGCCGCACCTCTTCGGCCAGCTTGACCGCGGCCTGCGGATAGGCCGCCAGCACCAATTGCAGCAACCCGCCGATGACGAGCGAGGGCAACAGGGCGAGCAAGACCAGCAGCGCCGCCCGCGAGCCGAGCATCTCGGCCAGCGCCCGGCGCTCCGCATCCTGCAGGTCGGCCCAGAACGCGAAGCACGCCAGCGCGATCAGCGCGAGGGCCAGCACGGTCGATAGCGCCAGCCACAGGATGTATTTCGATCTCAGGCGCATCGCATCGGCCGGCGAGTGCTACGACCCCGCCGCCCCGAGCTGGCGGCGGACCTCGTCCAGCAGGTCGCGGGTGGAGAACGGCTTGGTGACGTAGGCGTCCGCACCCAGCGCGAGTCCCTTGGTGATTTCCACTTCCCGCCCGCGCGCGGTCAGCATGATCACGCGCACCTTTGCCCAAGCCGGGTTCTGGCGGATCCGCTGGCAGACGTCGTAGCCGCTCAGGCGAGGAAGCATGACGTCCAGCAGCACCAGGTCGGGCCCCTCGCGCTCGATCGTCTCCAGCGCCTCGTGCCCGTCGCGCGCCACCAGCACCCGGTAGCCATCCTGCTGCAGCAGGAATTCCAGCGAGATGACGATGTTCGGTTCGTCGTCGGCAATCAGCACGGTGTGGGTCATGATCCAAGGTCCAGCGGTGGCGGCTGACGCAACGGGGACTCCAGCGGCAGCGTGAAGGAAAAAGTCGCGCCCTGCCCGGCGCGGCTGCCGACCCAGAGCTTTCCGCCGAAGTGGCCGATGATCTGCCGGCTGATCGGCAGGCCCAGGCCGGTGCCCTGCGGCTTTTCGGTGAGGGTGTCGCCGACTTGGCGGAATCTCTCGAAGATCAGTTCCTGGTGGGCCTCGGCGACACCGCGGCCATTGTCGTGGACGTCGACCTGCAGCGCATCGGGGAGCACCCGCACACCGATGTCGATACGCCCCGCGGCCGGATCGCAGAATTTCACCGCGTTCGAAATCAGGTTCAGCATCACCTGCACGAGCCGGTCGCGGTCGGCGCGCACTGGCGGGACGGACGGCGGCAGGTCCAGGGTCAGGGCGACGCCGCTCTCGCGCAACAGTTGGCTGGTGGTCGACACCGCTTCGTGGATCACCTCGTTGACGTCCAGCTCGGTCGAATGCCATTCGGCGTTGCCCGATTCGAGCTTGGCCAGGTCGAGCACCTGGTTGATCAGGCGCGTAAGGCGCTCGCTTTCCTTGACGATGATGGAGATGAATTCCATGCGCCGGCCTGGCTCCAGCGTCGGGTTGTCGTGCAGGATTTCGGAAAAGGCCCGGATCGAGGTCAGCGGCGTGCGCAGCTCGTGCGTCACGGTGGTGATGAAATTGTCCTTCAGCCGGTCGACTTCCTTGAGGCGCTCGTTGGCGGCCGTGAGCTCCGCGGTGGCGGCCTCGAGTTCGCGCGACTTCTGCTCGAGCTGGCGGCTGTAGGCGATCACCTGGGAAGCCTCGTCGAGGATGTTGAAGACCTCGTCCATCCCGAGCGCCTCTTCCTTCACTGCCGAGGCCAGCATGACGCGCGCCGAGGAGGCGCCGATCGCGCCGGCCAGCAGATCTTCGGCGAAGCGCACCAGATCGGCGTCGGGTTCCATCCCGCGCGCCGACTTCAGGCCGCGCTGCGCCGCGTAGCCCTCGAAGGCTTCCTCGGCGCGTGCGGGCCCCAGGAACCGGCCGACCAGCGCGATGATGTCCTGCATCGACGCGCTGCCGCGCCACGGCCCCGGGCTGCGGTTGGCCAGCTTGAACACGTCGACGAAGAACAGCGCCTGCAACTGCTCGCGCACGCTTTGCCGGCCGAGCAGCGACACGGCCACGTAGCTGCCCACATTGGCCAGCATGCTCCAGAACATCGAGTGACTGATGTCGTCCAGCCCTTCCAGCCCGAACAGCGCCAACGGCTTGAACAGCTCGATCCCCAGCGGTCCGCGCTCGACAAAGGAGATCGGCAGCCAGCCGGATTTCGCGAACGACGGCAGCAGCAGCGTATAGCTCCACAGCACGAAGCCCAGCGACAGGCCGCACAGCGCCCCGGCCCGGCTGCCCTGTTTCCAGTACATGCCGCCCAGCATCGCGGGCGCGAACTGCGCCACCGCCGCGAACGACACCAGCCCGATCGACACCAGCGCATACGCTTCGCCCGCGATCCGGTAATAGGCATAGCCCAGCATCATCAGCAGCACGATGGCGCCGCGCCGGATGCCCAGCAACAAGGCCGACAGGTCGTCGTGCCTGGACAGCGCCAGCGCGTTCCATCGCACCAGCACCGGCATCACCAGGTCGTTGCAGATCATGGTCGACAGCGCGATCGTCTCGACGATGATCATGCCGGTGGCCGCCGACAGGCCGCCGATGAAGACCAATAGCGCCAGGGCTTCCTGGCGATGCAGCATCGGCAAGGTCAGCACGAACGTATCGGCATCGATCTGCCCGGGCGCAAACTGCATCAGCCCGGCGAACGTGATCGGCAGCACGAAGATGTTGATCGCCAGCAGGTACGCCGGAAACAGCCAGATCGCCTTGGTCAGGTGCTTCTCGTTCACGTTTTCGACCACGCTGATCTGGAACTGGCGCGGCAGGAACAGGATCGAGAGCATCGACAGGAAAACCAGCGAGGCCCAGGAGCCGTAAGTGCCCGACGAATCGCCCAGCAGCAGCAGCTTGCCGCTATCGGGCAGCCGCGCCGCTTGCGCCACCAGGTCGGCAAAACCGCCATACAGCCCGAAGGTGACGAAGATGCCGACCGCCAGGAACGCCAGCAGCTTGACCAGCGATTCGAACGCGATCGCCGCGACCATGCCCTCGTGCCGCTCGGTGGCATCCAGGTGGCGCGTGCCGAACAACAGCGTGAACGCGCCCAGCAGGAGGGCGACGTACAGCGCCGTGTCCTGCCACAACGCGACCGCCTGCCCCTTGGGCGGCATGACCACTTCCGGATACTGCAGCAGGACCAGGAAGCTGGTGGAGACTGCCTTCAGTTGCAGCGCGATGTACGGAATGATGCCGACCACCGCGATCACGGTCACCAGCCCGCCCAGCAGCGCGCTCTTGCCATAGCGCGCCGCGATGAAGTCCGCGATCGAGGTGATGCGGTTGACCTTGCTGATGCGAATCATCTTGCGCAGCACCAGCCAGAACAACGCGGCCATCAACGTCGGGCCCAGATAGATCGGCAGGAAGCCGACGCCGTTGGCGGCCGCCCGGCCGACGCTGCCGTAGAAGGTCCAGGAGGTCGCATAGACCGCCATCGACAAGGCGTAGATGTACGGATTCGCGATGATCGAGCGGCCGGCATCGGCGCGCTTGTCGCCCCAGTACGCGATGGCGAACAGGATGCCCAGGTAGGCTGCGGAAATCAGGAGGATGACGCCGCCCAGGAGCATCGCCGGGGCCTATTTGCTGCGCTCGACGACCAGGATCATCAGGGCGATCAGCGCGATCCAGACACCGAACAGGTAGGCGTACAGCACCGGAATGCCGGCCACGGTGCCGCCGACGTTGAACAACGACAGCAGGGGATAGCTGAATAGCAGGCACCCCAGCATGAACAATGCCACCAGCCGCTGCGCACGGATCGCGCGGTGGGCCATCTGTTGCCTCCGGTCTTCTGGGTTTGAAGGAAATTGTATGGCTTCAGCGCTCGTAATCCAACCGCAATCGCTGCTGCAGCTGCCGTGCGACCCGGAAGCATTCCTTGAGCATGCGGCGGTCGATGTCGTTGAGGTCGGCCAGCCTGATGCGATTGGGGTCGTCCGCCGGCGCGCTGCCTTCCAGTTGCACGCGCAGCCGAAGCAGCTGCAGGAACTCGAAGGCGGTCACCCAGGCCCGGTATTCGGTCGGCGCCAGACCCATCTGCCGTCCGGCGCGCTCCAGCCGGTCGCCGGTGCCGATCGCCCCGGCGCCCTGCGCCAGCGTGTACAAGCGCCCCGCGTCCACGAAGAGCGCCGTCCCCTGCAGCTTCAGGTCGATGGTTCCGCCCGCGTCCGCACGAAAGCCGCCCAGCCAGTTCAGTGGTGCGGCCCGGGTCAGCGCGTTGAGGGCCATCTGCTTGAGAAAACGCGGCGTGGCCTGCGCCGCCGCCAGTACCTCCTCGCGCAGGAGCGTCGCCAACTGCTCGTCGCCCGCGAGCGGCCTCAGGTCGAAGTAGATGCTCGCGTTCAACAGGTCCTGCGGCGCGCCGTGGTCGATCCAGTGAGTGAACCGCGCGCGCCACTCCTGCAAGGTGAGGCAGCAGGCGGCCTCCCCCGCCATGACCCCGCCGCGGCAAAGCGGATAGCCGCAGGCGTCGAGGGCGAGATTGACGTCGTGCCCGAAGGCCAGGGCCTGCGCGCGCTGCGCTGCGCTCGTGTCGTCCGGCAGGATGAGGGCGTTGTCCTGGTCGGTCGCCACGGTCTGCTCGCTGCGCCCCTCCGAGCCGAATGCCAGCCAGCACACGCGCGCCAGTTCGATATCGTGCTGCGCCGCCTTGATTTCGAGCAGGCGGCGCGTCAGCAGGTCGTTGAGATGGCTGATCAGCGCAGTGATCTGGCGCGCGTTCACGCCCTGCCCGAGCAGGCTGCGCGCCAACCAGCGGATTTCACGGGCCGCGACCTGGAGCGCGTCGGTTTCGGCCGCGGCGCGGATCGAGGCGCTCACATGCTTCAGGCTCAGGCGCTGCAGCGCGAACAGGTCCCGTTCGGACACCACCCCGATCGCCACCCCATCGCGCGTGACCGGCACATGACGGATGGTGTGGCGCGACATGAGCAGGGCGGCGTCCTGCGCGGTGTGCGCGGCGGTGAGGCAATGCACCGGCTGCACCATGACGCGGCCGATCGGCGCGGAAAGCGGTATCTCCGCCAGCGTCACGCGGCCCAGGATGTCGTAGCGCGTGAGAATGCCCACCGGCCTGCCCGCCGGATCGACGACGAGCATCGAGCCGACTCCCAGCCGCTGCATTTGCGCCAGCGCATCGCGCAAGGGCGTGTCGGAGCCGCAGGCCACGGGCGCGCGGGTCACCAGCGTGCCAAGCGGCGATTCGAACGACTGCTCGGCCAATGCGTGAGACGCTGGACGATCCAACAAAGCCTGTTGCGAGTGCGGCGGATCGCCGCGCGGCGTGTCGGGCAGCGTGGCAGCGGCGGGATCCGTCTGCAGCTGCGCCATCGGGCTATTTTCGAGGCGGCAGCTCGAGCGTCAGCACCGGCGCGCTGTCCTGGCTGGCGGCGAGGATGGCGCGGCGCGGCTCCACCGATTTCAGCACCAGCCCCTCGTCGACCGCGGCGCCGACGCGAAACGGCTTGGGCGGCTTGCCATCGACCGCGATGAGGGCCGCTCCCTGGTGCGTGCGGCTCGCGACGACGCCGACCAGCGAGAAGCGGCTGGCCAGGCTGGGCAGCGGCGCCGCGGCCGCCTGGGTGGCGCCCATCAGCCGGGCCACCGCCATCGGGTCGACCGGCATCGGCGCGCGAACCGCAGGTGGCGCCGCCGGAGGCCCAGCCGGCCGCGTGGCCAGTTTCAGCCCCCAGTACACGGCACTGGCTGCGACAAGCGCCCACAGGGCGAAGGTCGCTGCGGCCACAACCCACCTGTTTTGCGAATTGCTCACCATGTGGCGATTATCATTGAACCGATCGGACCGACAAACCCATGAAGCATCTCTCCCTGCGCCTGCGGCGCGCCCGCCAAGCGGGCTTCACCCTCATCGAGCTGATGGTGGTGCTGGTCATCATCGGCGTGCTCGCCGCGCTGATCGTCCCCAACGTGCTGGATCGGGCCGACGACGCACGGGTGACTGCGGCCCGCACGGACGTCAACAACCTGATGCAGGCGCTCAAGCTCTACAAACTGGACAACCAGCACTACCCCACCAGCGAGCAGGGCCTGCAGGCGCTGGTGAGCAAGCCCGCGACCCCGCCGATCCCGGCGAACTGGAAGCCCTACCTCGATAAATTGCCCAATGATCCGTGGGGCCGGCCGTACCAGTACCTCAACCCCGGCGTCAAGGGCGAAATCGACGTGATGTCCCTCGGCGCCGACGGCCAGCCCGGCGGGGAGGGCAAGAATGCCGACATCGGCAGCTGGCAGTAGCCGCTTCGGCTTGCCGCGCGCACCCCGCGGCTTCACCCTGCTGGAGCTGCTGGTCGTGGTGGCGATCATCGCGATCGCGAGCGCGGGAGTGAGCTTCGCGCTGCGCGATTCCGGGGCCACGCAACTCGAACGGGAGGCGCAGCGGCTGGCCGCGCTGCTGGAATCGGCACGCGCCCAGTCGCGCAGCAGCGGAGTGCCGGTGCGCTGGTACCCGGTGCAGGGCGGCTTCCGCTTCGAAGGCGTGCCCCCGAACACGCTGCCGGATCACTGGCTGGCCGAGACGACGCAAGTGGCCGGCTCGCCGATGTTGCTGCTCGGCCCCGAGCCCATCATCGGAAAAGAAGAAGTCGTGTTGGTTTCATCCGCAGCGCCGGGGCGCAGCCTGCGCATCGCGACCGACGGGTTGCGGCCCTTCGCGATCACCCCGGCGGAGCCGCAATGACGCGGAGCGCCCGGGTTACGCGAGGCTTCACGCTGATCGAGGTGCTGGTCGCGCTGGCGATCGTCGCCATCGCGCTGGCCGCGGGATTGCAGGCGACCAGCGCGCTCACCACCAACGCGCTGCGGCAATCGAGCGTCTTGCTGGCGCACATTTGCGCCGAGAACGAACTGATCAAGGCCCGCCTGTCGCGCCAGATGCCCGACATCGGCGAGTCCAGCGTGGAGTGCGAGCAGGGCGGCCGCACGTTCGTGGTCGGCGTGTCGGTGCAGCCGACGCCCAATCCAAGCTTCCGCCGCGTCGATGCGCAGGTGCTTGACGGCAATTCGCCGGTGCTTCGCCTGTCCACCATCGTGGGGAGATACTGATGAACCGCCGTGCCGCGAGCCGGGGCTTCACGCTGGTGGAACTGCTGGTGGCGCTGTTCGCGATGGCGTTGCTCGCGGTGATGAGCTGGCGCGGCCTGGACGGCATGACGCGGGCCCAGGCGCAAACGCAGGCGCGCTCCGACGAGATGCTCACGCTGCAGGTCGGTCTGGCGCAATGGAGCGCCGACCTGGATGCCCTGGTGCAGCTGCCGCAGACATCCGCGCTGGACTGGAACGGGCGGGTGCTGCGCATGACGCGGCGCGGCACGTCGGCCCCGAGCGACGGCCTGCTCGTGGCCGCCTGGACCCGGCGGGAGGTCGACGGCGCCGGCATGTGGCTGCGCTGGCAGTCGCCGCAGATCACCTCGCGCGGCGATCTGGAGCAGGCATGGCAACAGGCCGACGTCTGGTCGCAGAGCCCGGGCGTGGAGCAGCGGGCCCGCGAGGTCGCGATCGTGCCGCTGCAGGACTGGCAGATCTTCTTCTTTCGCAGTGACGCCTGGACCAATCCTTTGTCCAGCGCCGCCACCCTGCCGGGGGCGGCCACGCCGCTGCCCACGGGGCCCAACGTGGCCGTCATTCCCGACGGGGTGCGCCTGGTCCTGAGCCTGCCCGAGGGCCAGGCGATCGGCGGCCGGCTCACGCGCGACTGGGTGCGTCCCACTCTCGCAGGTGGCAAGTCATGAGATCGCGCGACCGGGGTGCGGCACTGCTGGCGGCGATGCTCACCGTCGCGCTGGTCGCCACGTTCGCCGCAGCGGCACTCTGGCAGCAGTGGCGCAGCGTCGAAGTCGAAGCGGCCGAGCGCGCCCGGGTGCAGGCCGCGTGGGTGCTCACCGGCGCGCTCGACTGGGCCCGGCTGGTGCTGCGTGAAGACGGCCGCTCCGGGGGCCCGGACCACCTGGGCGAGCCTTGGGCCGTCCCGCTGCGGGAGGCGCGCCTGTCGAGCTTTCTCGCGGCCGATCGCAGCAACACGGCCGATACCGGCCCCGAGGTGCTCGAAGCCTTCCTCTCGGGGCAGATCACTGACCTGCAGTCCAAGCTGAATGCGACGAATCTCGTGGCCGAAGGCAAGGTCTCGGAGCGCGACCTGCGCAGTTTCGCGCGCCTGTTCGAGCTGCTCGGGTTGCCGGCATCCGAGCTCGACCGGCTGGCCGAAAACCTGCGCTTCGCACTCGATACGAGCGGCAGCAACCGGTCCAGCCCGATGGCGCCGCTGGTTCCGCAGCAGGTGGAGCAACTGGTGTGGCTCGGACTGTCGGAAAGCACCGTGGCGGCTTTGCAGCCCTACGTCACCGTGCTGCCAACGGGGAACACGTGGGTCAATCTCAACACCGCCAGCGCGGAAGTGATCTACGCCAGCCTGGAGGCGCTCAGCATGGCCGACGCCCAGCGGCTGGTGACCGCGCGCGAGAGCTCGTTCTTCCGCACCGTCGCCGACGCGAAGAACGCGATCGGCGCGCCCGACGCGGCGTTCGCGGACGGCCAGGTCAATGTCAATGTCTCCTCCCGCTTCTTCGAAATCCGCTCGCGCCTCAGGCTCGACCAACTCGTCGTCGAGGAGCGGGCCGTGGTGCAACGCGACGGACTGGACGTGCGGATCCTCAGCCGGCAGCGGGTCACGCCGGAGGTCGCGGCGACAGCGCCGGAGGCGGCCAGGCGCTAGCGCGCGGGGGGCGTGCGCATCTTTCTTACAATGCAGCCATCCCATGAGCGCACTGATCGTCCATCTTCCCCCCCAACCGGTGAGCGCATCGACCGAGTTCGAGTACGCGCTCACCGTCGATGGCAGCACCCTCCAGAGCCACGGCAGCGCGCAGGCTGCACTGCTGCCGGCCCCTACCCGGGCGGGCGCCGAGGTGGTGGCGGTGGTGCCCCCCGAAGTGATCTCGTGGCACCGGGTTGAACTTCCGAAGGGCACGACGGCGGCCTCTCCGCGGCTGCGCAACGTGCTCGAAGGACTGCTGGAGGACCAGCTGCTTGACGACCCCGAGTCGCTGCACTTCGCGCTGCAGCCGCAGGCTCGCGCTACCGGCCCGGTGTGGGTCGCCGCGTGCGACCGCGCCTGGCTGCGCAGCATGCTGCAAGCACTGGAGGCGGCCGGCCGGCCGGCGGCGCGCATCGTGCCGGAGTTCGCGCCCGAAGGCGATCCGGTCGTGTTCGCGCTGGGCGAGCCCCAGCACCCGCTGCTCGTGGCCTCGGGCAGCGCAGGCGTCACCGCCCTTCCGCTGAGTTCCCAGGCTTTGCCGCTGTTGGGCGTTGCGGCCGATACGCCATGCGTGGCCGAACCCGCGGTGGCGGAACTCGCCGAGCAGGTGCTGCATCGGCGGCCGGTGCTGCAGCAAGCTCCCCAGCGCTGGCTGCGGTCGGCGCAAACGGATTGGGACCTGGCGCAGTTCGACTTCTCGAGTTCGGGCCGTGCGCGCGCGTTCAAGAAGCTCGGCACCGCGTGGGCGGATTTGCTGGCCGCGCCGCAGTGGCGGCCGGCGCGCTGGGGCGTGCTGCTGCTGGTGGCGATCAACGTGGTGGGCCTGAACGCCTGGGCCTGGCGCGAGCGCTCGGCGCTGGAGGCCAAACGCGAGGCCGCACGCCGCACGCTCACGCAGACATTCCCGCAGGTCAAGGTGGTGGTGGACGCGCCGGCCCAGATGGAAAAAGAGGTTGCGGCACTGCGCCAGGTCACCGGCGCGACATCCGGGCGCGACCTCGAAGCCATGCTCGCGGCGCTGAGCGCCGCCTCGCCGCCGCAGCGCCCGATCGCCGGACTCGATTTCTCCGGTGGCGAATTGCGGCTCAAAGGGCTGGCATACAACGCGGGCGAAGCTCGCAGCGTCGCCGCCGCATTGAAAGGCCAGGGCTATTCGCTGGCCGTCCAGGGCGAAACGGCCGTGATGGCGCAGGAGGCCACGCCATGACCGCCGCACCGATGCTCAGGCAGCGCTGGGCCGGCTTGGCGCCGCGCGAAAAGCTGTGGGTGGCCGTTGCGGGCGCGCTGCTCGCGCTCGGTCTGGTGTGGCTGATCGCGATCGGTCCCGCACTCGCGACCTTGCGCAACGCCGAAACGCAGCGGCGCGCGGTCGATGCCCAGCTCCAGCAGATGCGCAGTCTGCAGGCGCAAGCGCAGGCCTTGCAGGGCCAGCCCAAGCAAAGCCATGAGGACGCCGTGCGATTGCTGGAGCTTTCGGTGCGCGAGCGGCTGGGGACGACCGGACGCACGCTGATCGCCGGCGACCGCGTCACTGTCACCCTTACCGGCGCGGCGCCCGACGCTGTGGCGCTGTGGTTGACGCAGGCCCGCGTCAACGCCCGCGCCCTCCCCAACGAGGCCCACCTCACCCGCAACCCCGCCGGCCGTTGGGACGGCACCGTCGTGCTGACCCTGCCGCCGCGCTGACCGGCGCTCGCACGAGCCGTGGCACGCGCGCATCCAGCTACGCTCCAGCCCCGCGCGCCGT
>JAGRPN010000384.1 GCA_019449555.1 Ramlibacter sp. | reverse complement strand
GCCACAGCAGCGGCCGGTTGCCGATATGCACCATCGGCTTCGGCAGGTTTTCGGCATCGCGGATCCGCAAGCCCAGCCCGCCACAAAACAAGACGACTTTCATGACTGCGTTGTCCGTTCGCTAATTCAAGTTGCAGACAGGCTTTCGATGAGGCTGCATGAGACGTCTCTCCACGACCGCCCGACACCGATCGGCCAAACGCGGGGAACCGCAATGCCGCAGTGCAAGTCTGAATCAGAGGCGTCGAACAAGGATGAGTGATTCATCCCTGTTTCGAACGTTTCTGTCCCATGCGAAAGGTGACAAACAAACTACGCTTGTGCCCGATATCCCTTGCTGCTCGGCAGTGCCGACAACGGCGACCCCGCCCGCGCGGCAGCCCTAGCGGCGCGCGAGCCCGGCGAGGAAGTCCCGCAGCTTGGAGTTGAATACGCCGAACTCGCGCCTGCGAAGCATCAGCCCTGCGCGCGAGAACTTTCCGTGCCAGTACTGCCGGAACAGCGGCGAGAAGAACGGGGCGCCGTGCTCCCGCGTCATCTTGTGCGCCTGCCTCCATGCCGCGTACTTGTGCACGTCCGAGAGCTGGCCCCGCCGGATGCGGAACGCGGCCCACGAGTCATCGACGTAAACGATCGGGAATTGCCTGCTGATCCGCAGGCAAAGATCCCAATCCGACACGAGCAGAAACCGCGCGTCGAGCGGCCCCACGCGCTCGAGCGCCTCGCGGCGCATGAACGCCGTGTGCTGCGGCACCAGGTTCCACTCATCCAGCAGTTCCCGGAAGTTCGCCTGCTTGCTTCGCTTGCGACCGATCTCGATGCTGTCCTCGTCCACGAAGATGTCGTTGCAATAGACGAGCGCCGCATCGGGGTTGCTCTTCAGCACCGCCACCGCCCTGGCGATCGCGCCCGGGAGGTAATAGTCGTCGGCGCAGAGCCACGCCACGATCTCGCCCTGCGCGATCGAGAATCCGTGGTTCACCTTTTCCGTGACGCCGCCCGCAGCGGGCCTGATCAGGCGCACCGAGGGAAAACGCGCAAGGATGTCCGGCGTCTGGTCGGTGGAGCCTGAGTCGAGGACGATGTGCTCGACCAGCGGATAGTCCTGCTCCTGGACGCTGCGCAAGGTCTCCTCGATGAAGCGGCCGGTGTTGTACGACGGCGTCACGATCGAGACGAGCGGGGTCTCCGAAAGAGGCTTCATGCCGCGTTCCCGGCGGCGCGTCGGAGCCGGCGCGCCCCACTCGGCGAAATGGCGGAAAGGCAGCAGGCCATGCACATGATCATAGCTTTGCCTGTTACTCGCTGTGGCGTGAAGTCACTGGTTCGGAACTCGTTTTCCCTGACAGGTCCCCGCACGGTTGAGTTGCCACAGAGTCTTGAAACGATGTCCTAGTGAAAAGGGACATTTCGGCCACCAAATCAGGTGACCACCGATGGTAAAGTTTCATGCAGCCCGGGAAATGAAACATGTCCTTTTCCAGATTCGTCTCGGTGATCGTTAGCAGGCGCGTGGCGTTCCTGGCCACGCTGTGCTGTGTCGTGTCGATCGTGCTGCTCGGCACTTTTCTCGTGCCACCGCGATACACCGCCAAAGCCCAGGTGATCATCGAAGGCAGGGCATCCTCCACCCAGCCGGCGCAGGCGATTACCAACCGCTTGACGACCGAAGCGGAACTCATTGAAAGTGAAAGGGTGTCGATCGCCGCGCTACGGCAGTTGGGCCTGCAAAATGACCCGGAGCTGCTTGGCAAATGGAAGGACAAGACCGAAGGTCGCGGCGACTTCGAATCGTGGGCAGCCGAGCAGCTGTTGAAAAAGCTCGACGTCAAGCCTTCCCGCGAGGCGAACATTCTGACCATCTCCTATTCCGCGCCGGATCCATCGATCGCCGCAAAAACGGTGAATGCGTTCGTCAAGGCCTACGTCGACACAGCGAACCAGATTCGCGAGGAAACCGAGACCCAGTCGTCCGCTTCGTTCGGCGGCAGGACCAAGAGCCTCAAGGCGGCGCTGCAGCTGGCTGAAGAAAGACTGGCCAGCTTCGAAAGCGAGAACGGAGTCGCCTTCACCGATGAACGACTCGACATCGAGAACCTCCGGTTGTCGGAGCTCAATGCGCAGCTTGTCACCTTGCAGTCTGCCGCCGCAAATGCGGCCGGGCGCCAGCGGCAGGCGGGCGTCGACCGGGCCAGCATGGAAGAAGTACGAAAGGACCCCCTGGTTTCATCCCTGAGCTTCGAGGTGGCGAGACAGGAAGCCCGGCTCGCGGAACTTCGATCGAGGGTCGGGGACCGGCATCCTTCGGTCAACGAGCAGCGCACTGTCTTGAATGAACTGAAGGCGCGTGTCGACTCGGCGATCGCGCGCGCATCTTCCTCGTTCGGCCTCGAAAGCAAGATCGCGGCGGAACGGGCGGGCTCGGTCCAGGCTGCACTCAATGTGCAAAGGAAGAAGGTCATGGAGGTGAAGTCCAAGCGGGACCAGGCGCGCCGGCTGCAGCTCGATCTGGAACTTGCCCGAAGGGCATACGACGCAGCGGTGATCCGCGCGAACGACACGGTACTGGACAGCGGCTCTTCGCGTGGCAGCGTGTCGGTGGTCAAGACGGCGACAGTTCCCGCCAAACCGACCTTCCCCCGCCCCGCGATCAACATTCCCGCGTCAATCCTGATGGGTCTGCTGGCCGCCATTGCCGCCGCGTTCTGGCGCGAGTCGCGCGATCGTCGGCTGCGGCTGGAGCAGGACGTCTACGAACTGCTCGAGCAGCCGTTGCTCGGTGTGATTTCGAGCGGCAGGATCGCCGGCGCAAGACCCCTCAGACTGTCGAGTCGCTGATGAAGGACTTCAATCACGACCAGGAAAGTCGCGAGTCCGAGCAGGCCTCGGCCGAAGCGCGCCAGCTCGTTCGCCGGCGACGTGAGTTGGTCAGCGGGGAAGAGCATATCCTCGCGCGGCGGCACGAACACAATCTGCGCTTCGGCGAGGCGGCAGCCGAACTGCGCTCGCAGCAGTTCCACTACCCGTTCAACGTGTACGGCGAAGCGGCGCAATCCTTTAGCCAGGAGCTGGTTGCCGCCAGGGAACCTTTCTCGGACCTGGCAGAGGAGTTCCGGTCGTTACGAACCTCCCTGCTTGCGACCGTGTTCTCAGGCATGGGCAAGCGAGCCCTCGCGGTCATCAGCGCAGAGAAGGGCGACGGCAAGACTTACATGGCGGCCAACCTCGCGGTGAGTTTCAGCCAGTTTGCCGGCCGCACACTCCTGATCGACGCCAACTTGCGGAACCCCGGGTTGCAGCGCCTGCTGAGGACTGACAACCATCCGGGCTTGGCCAACGTGCTCGCAGGAGACGTCGAGGGCGCGGTGACGCCCGTGGAAGGCCTGGAAGGGCTGCACTTCCTCGGCGCGGGGTACGCCATGACCGACCCGGTGAAACTGCTTCAGGGAACGCGGTTCAGCATTCTCCTCGAGCAGATGGTCGCCAGCTTCGATTACGTCCTCATCGACACGCCTTCGAATGACGTCGGTCCCGACGCCCGCCTGATCGCCGCGCGCTCCGGCGCCGCTCTCCTCGTGGGCCGCGAGGGGCACAGCCGCGTTGCCGGGCTGAGGCGGCTCTTGAAGCAGATGAACATCGGCCCGTCACTGATCGCCGGTGTCGTGCTGAACCGGCACTGACCGCATCGCCGCACCCGGCAGACGTCGCCGGTCGACCCGATTGGCGGGACTGGCATGAGCGGCGCTGACGGTTTGCCAACCGCCGCTCCTGGTGGCCGGCGCTACTTTCTGAGGAGGAAGAAGTGCTCGGCGGTCCCCTTTCCCTGCTCGTCTTCGACCCTGAGTCCCGCACCTTCCATCAGGCTTTGCAGGCGCTCGGGCCGCCGGCGGTACCTGCGGATGAAGCGACGGTGCGGCCGCGGGAGCAGGGGGTCCGGCAACGACTTGTACAGCTTGATGAGAGTCCCCTCGGGCCGTGTGTCGAACTGAAGCGCTGCCTGCCCTCCCGGCTTCAGGACCCGGCTGATCTCGCGCAGGTAGCTTTCGATGACAGCCTCCTCGGGAATGTGCTGGAAGACGATGTACGAGTACACCAGGTCGAACGTGTCATTCTCGAACTGCGTGAGGTCGGTGCCGCTGATGGCGCTGAAGTGCACGTGATCCGGCGGGTTCAGGCTGCGAGCCATGTCGATCATCTTCGGCGAGATGTCCACTCCATCCACTCTGTCGAACCACCGGCTGAAATGCACGGCGGTGCGTCCGAGGCCGCAGCCAATCTCGAGCATCCTGCCACCGTGCTGGCGCCCTGCCCACCGGGCAATCTTCTCGGCCACCTCGAGCCCTGAAGCAAAGAAGTCATCCAGGGTCCAGTTCTTGTTCCACGTCGCGATGTAGTACATCGGATCGCCTTCCGCGAACTTCTCCCAATGCGTTCGCATCTGCTCTGGACGAGATTGGCTCATAGGTCTGTCCTGTCGCTGTCGGGCTTGCCACGGGTGTTTTCCGCCAGGGGTTTCATAACGGCGCCGCAACCCTGTCCGGACCGAAGTTTCGTTGACGGTGAGAGCTTTCTTTGGCATTTGCCATGAGATCGAGGTACTCGGCCAGCATCCTCTCGAGCTGGAAGTAGTTGGCTTTTTCCAGCACAAGAAGCCGCATGTCGTGCAGTAACTGCGGTGCCCCCAGGAACACGTCGACTGCCCGTCGCAGCCCGCCTGGTTCAAGCGGTTCGTACACGAGCCCCGTTCGCTTTTCCTCGATCGCCTCGGGCAGTCCGCCCCTGCTTGAAACGATCACGGGAATGCCGTGCATGTAAGCCTCCAGCACGGTCATGGCGAGTGGCTCTTGCCAGAGCGACGGCACCACCAGCACATCGATCGCGCGGTAGACCTCGTCCGGGTTCACGAACCCCAGGAAGCGCACGTTCTCCGGCGCGTCGCGACGAAGCAAGGCTTCATAAGCCGCGGCGCCTCTGCCGGCGACGACCAGCTGGCATTGCGAGGAATCCCAGGCGCTCATTTGCCGAACCAGCTCACCGATGCCTTTGGTCGGAGTGAGTTGCCCCACGTAACCCAGCCGCAGCGGCCGGCCCGTGCGGTCAGGCGGCGCGCCCGAGGCGGGCCTGCCCGGGAGCGCGTTGTGGATCACGCGCGCCTCGGCATGTTGGAAGTAGCCCGCGGTCAAGTGGCGCTCCAACGTGAACCGGCTGACACCCACGACATGGTCCACGTGCTCCGACAGGCGCTTGCTGGGAGAGGTGTAAAAAGCGCAGGCGGTGCATTGGCCCTGGCAGTTCCGGCCGTCCTTGAACATGGACGTCTTGGGACAAATCAGGGAGTAATCGTGCAAGGTGTGAATCAGCGGGAGCCGCCGGGACTTCACTGCAGCCCAGACTGCACATGAGAATCCCGTCAGGTTGTGGGTGTTGACGACCTCCGGCTTTTCAATGTCCAGCACGCGAGCGACAGCGCGCGCCATCAGCGGGTTGAAGCGATCGATTCCATGCCAGGCCGCCCTGGCGATCGCGGGCCTGTCCTTGCGATCGTAGGGCCAGTAGAGGTTTTTCAGTCCGATGTAATAGACCTTCACGCCGTTGACGTCGGAAACGCGGGTTCCGGAGCCTTCCTGGGTGGTCACCACGACAGGTTCATGACCATGCTGGAGCATGCCTTCGGCGACGATGCGCGCTACCTTTTCCGCGCCTCCCACCTTGTTCGGGTGGTACAGGGAACTGACGATGAGGGGCTTCATTGTTGCTCCAGTTGTCGGGCGGCGAATTCGCGACGACGCACGCCCAGCTCTCCGGCGAATACCTGCGTGTCGTGGGAATCGACCCAATCCAATGCGCCTGGGCCCGCCTCGCCACCGTTCAGGTTGCTTGCCACGAGCTGGAGCATCGCCGCGCGAAACCGCTCCCGCGTGAAGCGCATCGCGTTGCGCCGGCATGCCTCCGGCGTGATCGAGGACACATGCCGGTCGAACAGTTCCATGGCCTGGATGATGGATGCCGCCGTCTGCGCGGGGAACAGCACGCCCGTCGGATGCGCGGCGGGCGGAGGGCGCACGATGTCGCGCGCCCCACCGTGGCCGAACGCGATCATCGGCGTGCCGCAGGCCTGGGCCTCAACAAGCGCGATGCCGAAGTCCTCTTCCGCCGCGTGCAGGCAAGCGCGAGCGCCCTGCATCAGCCGCACCAATTCATCCTGGGGAACATGGCCGCGGATCTCGATATTCGGCGCGCCGCCCGCCGCGGACCTCACTTGCGCCTCGCACGGGCCGCCGCCGACGATCACCAGCTTGCGGTCCGGCATGCGCCGGAACGCCTGAGCGACCAGATCGACCCGTTTGTACGGCACCATGCGCGATGCGACGAGGAAGAACTCCTCCTTGTTGCGCCGCAGCGCGAAGCCTTGTACGTCCACGGGCGGGTGGATGACGACCGAGTCACGTCCCCAGGCCTTGCGAATCCGCTCGGCGATGTACGTCGAGTTCGCCACCACCACGTCCATGCGGGTCGCGCTCGCCTGGTCCCAGGCGCGCATTCGATGCAGCATCCAGCGCGCCAGCGCGCCCTTGAGCCCGCGGTTCATGCCAGAGTGCCGGAGGTACTCGTGCTGCAGGTCCCAGGCATAGCGCATCGGCGAGTGGACGTAACCCACGTGCAGCTGCCCCGGGCCGGTCAGCACCCCCTTCGCCACGGCGTGCGAGGATGAGATAACCAGGTCGTATCCCGACATGTCGAGCTGCTCGATGGCAAGCGGCATCAGGCCCAGGTACCAGCGGAATCGCTTTCGCGCGAAGGGCAGGTGCTGGATGAACGTCGTGCGCGGCCGTCGCCCGCCGAGGAAGCCGCGCTCGGATTCCGGCATGAAATCGCAAACCACGAAGAGGTCGGCCCCCGGCCAGCAGGCGAGCAGCTGCTCGACGACGCGCTCGGAACCCGCGAACGTATCGAGCCACTCATGGACGATGGCGACTTTCATGTCCGCACCTCCGCAGCCGCTGGTTCCATTACGGGCTCGATCAGCCCCAGCAAAACCTCCGCAGCGCGCCGCCACGAAAATGCCGCCGCCCGGGCCAAGCCGCGGTGGCGCATCGCCGCCGCCAATCCGGCCTCCTCCAGCAGCCGCCGCAGTGCCTCGGTCAGGCTGCGCGGTTCGGCCGCGTCGAAATACAGCGCCGCCTCGCCGCACACCTCCGGCACCGACGCGGCGCGAGACGCGACGACCGGGCAGCCGCAGGACATCGCCTCGAGCGGCGGCAAGCCGAAGCCTTCATAGCGCGAGGGGAAGATCAGGCATAGAGCACCCTCGTACAGGGCCCGCAACTGGGCGTCCGACACCCGTCCGCAAGCGACCGCCCCCGGCCCCTGCGTTCCCGCTGCCGGCCGGAACACCATCGGATTCGTAGCGCCAACAGCAGCCAACCTCAGGCCGCGCGCGGCCAACAGCGCCGCCGCGTCGCCCAGCGCGTCGAGATTCTTGTGCGCCGCCCGGCTCCCCACGGCCAGCGCGTATCGCCCTGCCTCCAGCCCATGACGGGACAGGACGCCCGGATCGGGGGGCACGCGCAAGATGTGCTCGCCTCCCTCTGGAATGATTGCGATGCGCCCCGGCTCGATGCCAAGCCGCGCCGCGATGCGCCCGCGCGAGAACTCCGACACGGTGATCAGCGTCGCACCGGTTCGCGCCAGGGATCCATGCAGCGTCCGGTACCAGGCGCCGTACTGCGGTGAGTAGGATTCCGGCGTGTCGAACACGCTGGCGTCGTGGATGACCACCGCCTGCCGCCGCCCCGCGAGAACCGGCGCGGTGTTGCCGAGACTGAGGAGGAACCGCCCCCGCGCGTGCCACGGCAGCTCCAACTGCTCCCAGCCGTGCCCCGAGATTCGACCGACATTCGTGGCTTCCAGGTGCCTGAAGGTCGCCTTCACCGGCCCACGCGGCATCAGCACCTGCGTCGCTGGCCAGCGGGCGGCGCCGGCGAGCGTGTCCATCGCGGCGGTCAGCTCCGACGCGAAGCGCTGCACTCCGGTCAGGCCTTGCGTGAGGAATCGCCCGTTCAGCGCCAGTGTCATGAGCTTCGAAGTCACTGGAACTCCTCCATCTTGAGCGCCGCGCCGGCGGGAATGTCGACCACATGCACACTTCGCGGCGCCAGGCGCAACGTGGCGAAACGTCCCTGCGGGTCGACCCGCATGTCCGGTGCGGGCAGTCCGCAGAACGCTGGAGAGGCAAACGACGAGGCGCGAACTGCCGTACTCTCGAGTCTGACCGAGACCGGCTGCTGCGCCTGGCCGCGCGTCCAGACCAACCAGCGGTCGGTGCTCCCGTTGCGAAATCCCGCAAGGCCGACTCCATTGACGCGCAGAAAAGCGAACGGCCTTTGCGCCACTTGCGCGCCGAGTTCACGCAGGGCGCAGCCTGCCGGCTTCTCGGTGCCATCCCGGCGCAGCAGACCGAATCGGTGCTCCCGGTTGTGCGGGTCGTCGCCCCCGTCCTGCAACTCGTAGAACCAGACACCGGCGACCCACGGCCGCACGCTCGCCTCCAGAACGAAGCGCAAGGAATGGGCCGCGGCCGCTGTTTCCGCGATGCCGCAGGCTCCCTGGTGCGTCGGCCAGCCGACCTCGGTGACGAACAGCGGAAGCTTCGGATATCCCGCCGCGGTCACGATCCCATGAAGCGCGTCGAGCCGTTCGGCGAGGTCGTCCGACCCGACAAGGTCGGCTCGAATGCAGTGGTTGTACATGTGAACGGCGACGCCATCCGTGTGGGCGAGCATGCCGTGGCTGATGGCCTGTTGCATCCAGCGCCAGTCGGGGGTGTCGTCGCCGGACGACCCGGCGAGGACCTGGATTGCGGGATGCTCGGCCTTCAACTTCCGGTAAGTCGTGCGGACGAGATCGACATAGTCTTTGGCTTGCCCCTGACTGCCCGCCGCACGCTCGCGGGGGTTCGGCAGGTTCCACTCATTCCACACCTCCACCCAACGGACATGGGGCCCGATCTGGGATACGACGAAGTCCGCGTACCGGGCAAATGCGCCGCGCGCCTTGTCGGACTTCGGCTGTCCCCCAGAGTCATAGCCGGGATGCCCGTAGTCCAGGACGAGCAACCCTGCGAACGGGCTCGGCATCGACGCCCAGACCTGCCGGGATTGCAGCGCCCCTTGCCGCAGTGCGAGCGTCCCGGAGGCGTCCTCGGCGCTCACCCAGTACATCTCGTCGCGCGATGACGTGAATCGCGATCGCGCCATCCACGAGCGGAACGCATTCACATCCGTGCCTGGCGGTTCAACCGCAAAGTGCGTCCCCACGCCAATCACCAACGGTTCCGCAAAGGACACCAGCGGCAACAAGCCCAGCAAGACGGCGGCCAATACCTGGAACACGATGTCTAGCTCCCGGCAGGCCGCAGCCATGCAGACGCCGCGGCTCCGCAGCACAGACCGAAAAAGATCGAAAAGAAGCTCT
>JAGRPN010000383.1 GCA_019449555.1 Ramlibacter sp. | reverse complement strand
GAAGGAGCAGTAAAGCGTTTTCTCGCTGGAAGAGCCTTTTTTCTCGGCCATGGGAGGTGCCTAAGTGACTTGAAATTCAATGATACCCAAAAGGGCATGGGCGCCATGCCTTGCCGCGCCATGCGGGGGCAGGTTTTTGGGTCTGGAGGCAGCCCGACGGGCAAAAAAGAAACAGCGCCTGCCCTCGTGGGGGCGAAGCGCCGTTGCTGCGACGCAACCAGCCGCGGCGTGCCGCCGCAGCCGCCGCGCCTGTTTCAGGCCCGCTTGGCGATCACCTGATCGACCAGCCCGTATTCCTTGGCTTCGTCCGCCGAGAGGAAAAAATCACGCTCGGTATCACGCTCGATCTTGTCCAGCGGCTGCCCGGTGCGGTCGGCCAGGATCTTGTTTAGCAAGGCGCGCGTCTTCAGGATGTCGCGCGCGTGGATCTCGATGTCGGTCGCCTGGCCCTGCATGCCGCCCAGCGGCTGGTGGATCATCACCTTGGAATTCGGCAGGGAGAAACGCTTGCCCTTCGCGCCGGAGGCCAGCAGGAACGCACCCATGCTCGCCGCCATGCCGGTGCACAGTGTGGACACGTCCGGCTTGATGAAGTTCATCGTGTCGAAGATCGCCATGCCGGCGCTCACGCTGCCGCCCGGCGAGTTGATGTAGAACGAAATGTCCTTGTCCGGGTTCTCGCTTTCCAGGAACAGCAACTGCGCGACCACCAGGTTGGCAGTCTGGTCGTTCACGGGGCCCACCAGGAACACCACGCGCTCGCGCAGCAGCCGCGAATAGATGTCGTACGACCGCTCCCCGCGGCCGGACTGCTCGATGACGATCGGCACCATGCCGAGGCCTTGGGTTTCTAGTGCACTCATGGGATCACTCCGGGATTGTTTGGCTCATGTGGGGATGGGAAGACAGGCTGCAAGGGCGCCGGACCCGCGCGCCATCCGGGTCCGTCCGTTGTTTCGGTTTCGGCTCTAGCCCTGCTGTCCCATCAGTTCGTCGAAGGAGACGGTCTTTTCCACCACCTTGGCTTGCGAGAGCACGAATTCCGTCACGTTGTTCTCGATGACGATCGCTTCGACTTCGGCCAGGCGGCGGTTGTCACTGTAGTACCAGCGCACGACGTCGGCCGGCTTTTCGTAGCTGGCCGCCAGTTCTTCCACATGGGCTTTGACCTGCTCGGGTTTGGCATGCAGGCTGTGGTTGCGCACCAGTTCGGCGACCACCAGGCCCAGCCGCACCCGGCGTTCGGCTTGCGGGCGGAACATCTCCTCCGGGATCGGGGCCTTGTCGGCATCCTTGATGCCGCGCTGCTTCAGGTCGGCACGGGCGCCCTCGATCATCCGGTCGAGTTCGGCCTGTACGCTCGACTTGGGCAGGTCCAGCTCGGCCTTGGAAACCAGCGCATCCATCACGGCCTGCTTGTTGCGGGCCTGCAGCCGGAACTTGACTTCGCGCTCGAGGTTTTTCCGGATGTCGGCGCGCAAGCCTTCGACCGTCGCGTCGGCGATACCCAGCGACTTGGCCAGCGCTTCGTCGACCTCCGGCATGTGCGAAGCTTCGATCTTCTTGACCGTGACCATGAAATCCGCCTGCTTGCCGGCCACGTCCTTGCCGTGGTAGTCCGCCGGGAACGCGAGCTGGAACGTCTTGCTCTCCCCGGCCTTCATGCCGCGGACGGCGTCCTCGAATTCCTTGAGCATCTGGCCTTCGCCGACGACGAACTGGAAGTCCTCGGCCTTGCCGCCCTGGAACGATTCGCCCTCGATCTTGCCTTCGAAGTCCACCGTCACGCGGTCGCCGTCCTCGGCGGGCGCATCGTGCGGCCGCTGGGTGAAGGTGCGGCGCTGCTTGCGCAGGATGTCGACCGTCTTGTCGATGGCCGCATCGCCCACTTCGGCGCTCAGTTTCTCGACCTCGGCGGTCGAGAGATCGCCGATCTTCACTTCGGGATAGACCTCGAACACGGCGTCGAAGGCCAGTTCGCCTTCGGGCGACTGCTCCTTCTCCGTGATCCTGGGCTGGCCGGCCACGCGCAGTTTCGCTTCGTTCGCCGCCTGGGCGAAGGCCTCGCCGACCTTGTCGTTCATCACCTCGTAGTGGACCGAATAGCCGTAGCGCTGGGCGACGACGTTGATCGGCACCTTGCCGGGCCGGAACCCGTCCATCTTCACGGTGCGCGCCAGGCGCTTGAGGCGGGAATCGACTTCGGACTTGATCACGCTCGCCGGCAGCGTCAGCGTGATCTTGCGCTCCAGCTTGTCGAGGGTTTCTACGTTCACGGCCATGTGGGTCTCTCTTCAAATAAAGGTGTCTGGTGCGCGGGGGGGGACTCGAACCCCCACGCCATTACTGGCGTCAGGACCTAAACCT
>JAGRPN010000382.1 GCA_019449555.1 Ramlibacter sp. | reverse complement strand
CAAGAGCAAGAACAACTACATCGGCATCAACGAGGACGCCAACACCATGTTCGCCAAGGTGCTCTCGATTTCCGACGAGCTGATGTGGCGCTGGTACACGCTGCTCAGCTTCCGGTCCGAAGCCCAGATCGCCGCCTTGCGCGGGGAAGTGCAAGCCGGGCGCAACCCGAAGGACGCGAAAGTCATGCTGGCCCGCGAGATCACCGCGCGTTTCCATGACGCCGCCGCGGCCGAGGCGGCCGAGCAGGACTTCGTCAACCGCAGCCGGGGCGGCGTGCCGCAGGAGATCCCGGAGGTCCGCCTCGGTGGCGCACCGCTCGCGATCAGTGCGCTGCTCAAGCAAGCCGGGCTGGCGCCATCCACCAGCGAGGCGAACCGGCTGATCGAGGGCGGCGGCGTTCGCGTCGACTCCAGCGTCGTGGCGGACCGCGCGTTGAAGCTCGCGGCAGGCAGTTACGTGGTGCAGGTGGGCAAGCGCAAGTTCGCGCGCGTGACCCTGGCCTGACGCATGAAGATCCCGCTGGGCCCGGCCGCCGTGTTTACCTGGGCCACCGCTTCGCCGCAATTGCTGCTTCGGCTGTCCATCGCCGTCGCGGTGTTCACCATCGCGTTGAAGACGCTGGCCTGGTGGATCACCGATTCGGTCGGTTTGCTCTCGGACGCGATGGAATCGCTGGTCAACCTGGCCAGCGCGGTGTTCGCGCTGGTGATGGTGACGATCGCCCGCCGGCCCGCCGATGCCGACCATCCTTACGGGCATCACAAGGCCGAGTATTTCTCGTCCGCCTTCGAGGGGCTGGCCATCATCGTGGCCGCCTTGGGCATCTGCTGGGCCGCCGTTCAGCGGCTGCTCGATCCGCAGCCGCTGGACCAGCTCGGCTGGGGCCTGACGCTGTCCGTGATCAGCTCCGCCGTCAACGGCGCGCTGGCGTGGGCGATGCTGCAATCGGGCAGCCATCACCGCTCGATCGCGCTGGAGGCCGACGCCCGCCACCTGATCACGGACGTATGGACTTCGGCCGGCGTGGTCGCGGGCGTGGGTCTGGTCGCTTTCACCAACTGGCAATGGCTGGACCCGGCGGTGGCCATCGGCGTCGCGCTGAACATCCTGCGCGAGGGCGCCGCGCTGATGTGGAAATCCTCACGGGGGCTGATGGACGAGGCGCTCGAGCCCGAAGTCATGGCGGATATCGAAAAGACGCTCGAACAGTTCCAGCATCACACGATCCGCTTCGACCACATCTCGAGCCGGCGTTCCGGCCAGCGCCGCTTCGTCGACCTGCACATGCACCTGCCGGCCAGCTGGTCGCTCGGGCGGGCGGCGGCGCTGCGCGGCTCCGTCGAGCAGGCCTTGATGAGCGCGGTACCCGGCCTGCGCGCGACCATCCAATTGCTGCCCAGCGACGTCGAATCGCACTTCGACGACGAACAGGACCTGATTTGAGGACGCCGCATTGATCGCCCTGATCCAGCGGGTGAGCGAGGCGCGTGTGCTCGTGCAGGGCGCGCCGACCGGCGAAATCGGCGCCGGGCTGCTCGTGCTGCTGTGCGCCGAGCGGGGCGACGGCGAAGCGCAGGCCGACAAATTGCTCTCGAAGATATTGCGCTTGCGCATCTTCGCCGACGACGCCGGCAAGATGAACCGCAGCGTGCAGGACACCGGTGGCGGCTTGTTGGTGGTCAGCCAGTTCACGCTGGCGGCCGACACCTCGGGCGGCAACCGCCCCAGTTTCACCGAAGCGGCCGCGCCGCAGGCAGGGCGGCGGCTCTACGACTACTTCGTCGCCCAGGCCCGGGCGGCGCATCCGGTCGTGCAGACCGGCGAATTCGCCGCGCACATGCAGGTGCAGCTCGTCAACGACGGGCCGGTGACGATTCCTTTGACGGTCCGCTAATCGCGCTGTCGAGGACGGGTGCCACAGTGGCGCCGCGCATGGAAACGGCAGATGTGCGCCGCTGTTTTGCCGCGGCCGCGACAGTGATATGGTTCGCCGATGCAGGTCGACACCGTTCCGACGCTGGCACCGGCACGCGGCGCCTATGCGCGTCGCGCGTGGGCGGATGCGTTCGAGCTTTTCCGCCGGGCCGACGAAATCGCGCCGCTGGGAATCGACGACCTCGAACGGCTGATGTGGTCCGCGGGCATGCTCGATCGCGACTCGGAATTGTTCGCGGCCTGCGAGCGCCTCTTCAACGCCTGCGCCGAGGCGGGCCGCCACGACCGGGCGGCTCATTGGGCGTTCTTCCATGCCTTCAGGCTCTTCGCCCTCAGGGAGCAGGGGCGCGCGACAGCGTGGATGCAGCGGGCGCAGCAGCACGCCGAGCGCTTCGGCGGCGAGTGCGCGGCGCGCGGTTACCTGTTGCTGCCCGTCGCGATGAAGCACCTGGCCACAGGAGACTTCGCCGCTGCGGCTGAAAATGCCGCCGAAGCGCTTGCCGTCGGGGAACGCTGCCGCGAAGTCGACCTCGCTGCTTTCGCCAAATGCCTGCTCGGGCGCGCATGGGTGCGGCAGGGGAAGGTCGACGAGGGCGTCGGCATGCTCGACGCAGCCATGCTCGTCGCGGTCGGCGGCGTACTGTCGCCGATCATCACGGGCCTGATCTATTGCAACCTGATTGCCACCTGCCGCCAGGTGTATGCGCTCGACCGCTCGCGCGAATGGACCGGCGTCCTGTCCGAATGGTGCCAGTCGCAGCCGCAGCTGATCCAGTTCAACGGGTTGTGCCGGTTGCACCGCGCGGAGATCCTGGAGGTGAACGGCGCGTGGCAGGAAGCGATCGCGGAGGCGCGGCGCGCAACGAACTCGCATGCGCATGCACACGCGCTTGCGGCCGAGACCCAGGCCGGCGCGGCCTACCAGGAAGCCGAGATCCACCGGCTGCGCGGCGAATTCGGCGCGGCGGAGGACCGCTACCGGGAGGCCAGCCGGCTCGGGCTCGAGCCTCAACCCGGCATGGCGTTGTTGCGGCTGGCGCAGGGCCAGGGCGCGCAGGCTGCGGCGACACTGCGGCGGGTGCTCGCCGCGACCGTCGATCCGCTCGGCCGCGCGCGCCTGCTGCCGGCGATCGTCGAAATCATGCTGGCCATCGACTCGGCCGACGAAGCGCGTGAAGCAGCCGCGGAACTGGAGCAGATCGCCGGCCGCTTCGCGACGGCCATCCTGAGTGCGATGGCGTGCCAGGCGCGCGGCGAGGTCGAGCTCGCCGGCGGGCAACCCGCGGCGGCACTCGGACACCTGCGCGCCGCGCTCGCGACATGGCAGGAAGCAGGCGCGCCGTACCTCGCCGCGCGGCTGCGTGTGCGCCTCGGCCGGGCGTGCCGCTTTTTGGGCGACGAGGACGGCGCCAGGCTCGAGTTCGACTCCGCCCGCGGTGCGTTCGAACGACTCGGCGCCGCATCGGACCTGGCCCAGCTCGAAGCTCTGAGCGCTGCGGCCCCGGCGGCGGCCGCCGCACCCGCCGGCAACGGGCTGACGCAGCGCGAAATCCAGGTCCTCGGCCTGGTGGCGGCCGGCAAGACGAACAAGCGGATCGCGCTCGACCTGGGCCTCAGCGAAAAGACCATCGACCGGCACGTCAGCAACATCTTCGTCAAGCTGGGCGTCGCGTCCCGGGCCGCAGCGACGGCTTTTGCGTACCGGCACGGCCTGCTGTAGAGGCAGCACGGCGCGCATGGGTGAAATCACCCATGCCCGACGTCACCCGCCCTGCTGCATCTTCCCGAAGCCGGCGCGCTCGCGCCCGGCCCTCCTTGTCTCCGAATCAACCTCGAAGGAGAT
>JAGRPN010000381.1 GCA_019449555.1 Ramlibacter sp. | reverse complement strand
GGCGACAAGGTGAAGATGGCATTCGCGTTTGCGGACCTGCTCAACCAGGAGGCGCTCGCCTTGCAGGCCGACGGCGTGGACATCATCCAGTTCGACGAGCCGGCCTTCAACGTGTACATGAAGGAGGCCGCGGACTGGGGCGTGAAGGCCCTCGAGCGCGCGGCGCAGGGCCTCGCCTGCACGACCGCCGTGCACATCTGCTACGGCTACGGCATCAAGGCCAACGTGGACTGGAAGAACGCCCTGGGGGGTGAGTGGCGCCAGTACGAACAGATTTTCCCGGCGCTCGCGGCGAGCTCGATCAAGCAGGTGAGCCTGGAGTGCTATCACTCGCATGTGCCGCCGCAATTGATGAAATTGCTAGCCGGCAAGGACGTGATGGTCGGCGTGATCGACGTAGCCAGCGACGAGATCGAGACGCCCGAGCAGGTGGCCGACACCATCGGCAAGGCGCTGCAGTTCGTGGCGCGCGAGCGATTGATCCCGTGCACCAACTGCGGCCTCGCGCCGATGGATCGCGAGGTGGCGCTGAAGAAACTGGAGGCACTGGCCAAGGGCGCCGAACTGGCGCGCCGGCGGTACGCCTGATGGGCAGCCTCAATCGCGCGGGACTCGGGCGGCTGCGCACCGCATTGCAATCGGACATCGACCGCGCTCGCCTTCCCGGCGCGGTGGCGGTGGTCGCGCTCGGCGGCCACGTCGAGTTCTTCGAAGCGCTCGGCCGGCAGGATCCGTCGGCCGGCGCCGCGATGAAGGACGATGCGATCTTCCGCATCTATTCGATGACCAAGCCGCTGGTGTCGCTCGCGGCCCTCATGCTCGCGGAAGAAGGCGCGCTGCAGCTTGGCGACGCGGTATCGGCTTACCTGCCCGAATTCGCGAACCAGCAGGTGGCGGTGGAAGAGGGCGCTTCGGTGCGGCTGGTGCCCGCGCGGCGCGATGCGACGGTGCAGGACCTGCTGCGGCATACGGCGGGACTGACCTACGAGTTCCTGGGCGCGAGCGCCGTGCAGCGGCGCTACGAGGCGGCCGACATCGCGAGCCGCGCGCGCAGCAACGCGGAGTTCTGCCGGACGCTGGCGGCGCTGCCGCTGGCCCACCAGCCGGGCGCGATGTGGGAGTACAGCCGCGCCACCGACGTGCTGGGGGCCGTGCTCGAGGTGGTGGCCGGCCGTCCTTTGGGGGCCCTGCTGCAAGAGCGCATCCTCGGCCCGCTCGGTATGAAGGACACGGCCTTTGCCGTGCCGCGCGAGCATTGGGGCCGGATCGCCGAGCCGTTCGCGAAAGACCCCGACAGCGGAGAGCCGATCGCGATGCTGAACGGCCGGGAAGTGCCACGCTTCGAATCGGGCGGCGGCGGCCTGCTCTCCACCGCGCAGGATTACGTCCGTTTCCTGCAGCTCATGCGCAACCGCGGCTCGCTCGAAGGGTGCCGGCTGGTTTCGCGCAAGACCATCGAATGGATGACGTCGGATCATCTCGGCTCGATACCGATCCGGGGCGATCTGCTGCTGCCGGGTTACAGCTTCGGGCTGGGATTCGCGGTGCGCACGCGGGCCGGCCTCGCGCCGCAGCCCGGCTCGGTGGGGCAGTATTTCTGGAGCGGCATCGGCGGCACCTCGTTTTTCGTCGATCCGGCAGAGGACCTGTTCGCGATGCTGCTGACCCAGGCGCCCGGCCAGCGCATCCATTACCGCAACTGGTTCCGGCAACTGGTTTACGCCGCGCTGGACTGACCGGCCGCTGCGCGCGGAGGTTGGATTTCAAATCCACCGCGATGTGCGCGGCATCGTCCGAAGTGCTAGGCTTTCCGCCATGAGCACACTCGATCCCCCATCCGAAGGACACCGCCACGATCTTGCGGACCCGAAGTGGAAGCACGATGGCGTGTGCGTCATTCCGGCCAACCAGCTGGACCGCAACACGGCGCAGACGCCCGGCATGGACCGCAAGGCCGCAATCACCTTCGCGCGGGCGGGGGCGCAGAAGCTGTGGGCCGGCACCGTGACCATTCACGCCAACGCCAAGACCGGCGCGCATCACCATGGCCACCTGGAGAGTGTCATCTACGTGGTGCGAGGCCGCGCGCGCATGCGCTGGGGCGAGCATCTCGAGTTCACCGCCGAAGCGGGACCCGGCGACTTCATCTATGTCCCGCCCTACGTGCCGCACCAGGAGATCAACGCCAGCCCAACCGAACTGCTGGAATGCGTGCTGTGCCGCAGCGATGGCGAGGCGATCGCCGTGAATCTCGACATCGAGCCGGCCGAACGGCCGGAGCAGGTGCTGTGGGTGGATCCCACCCACCCGGACGGCGCCGTGTAGCGACGGGGACCGCAACTGCCCTCCGATCGGATCCATGTGGGACTGCTCCTACGCGAAGCTCAGCAATTCCTGCTGACGAACGTCACTTCCGCCTACACGGACTGATCCTTGCCATCAGTACAAAAGGGCAAAGGATTCGCTTCAATGGAAAGCCGCGCGCCCCTGCAGCCGACCGACGCCGCCGCCAAGATACGCTGGCGGGATCGCTTGCGCCAGAACCAGCAGCTCGTCTCGACCTTTGCGGTCGTGACCGTGGCCGTGGCAGGGCTCGTTGCCGCGTTGATGTCGCACAACGAGCCGCAAGGGCAGGAACAAGCCAAGGTGCAACCGCCGGTTTCCAACGCGCCTCATGAGGTCGTGCGCGCCCCGCCGATGGTGGTGCAGGCGCCGCCGCTGCAGCCGCCGGTCCCGCGCACCGACCCCGCGCGCCGCTCCGCGCCCGCCGCGACCATGGCCTCGAAAGCGCTGGGCGCGGGCGCCGCGTGCCGCAAATGCGGTGTCGTCGAATCGATCGCCATGCTGGACCGCCAACGCGGCTACGAGATGCGCATCCGCATGGATGACGGCAGCTTGCGTACCGTCGCGCAGCGCGGGGCGCTGCCGGCGGGCTCGCGCGTGATGGTCGAGCGCGGCTCGGTGCGGATGCTGCCCGGCGCCACGGGACAGGGCTGAGAGCGCTCGCCCAATTTTGTCAGCAGCGAAGAGGGCGTTACCGATGACGCCGCATGGCGTGCGACACGAATTTCCTCCTTGTGCTGTAATGAACCGCGAGGGGCGATGACAGAGTTTTTGGGGCCTGTGCCGGACCAGGGCGGCGCGGGATTGACGCGAAACCAATTGGAGCATTGCCTATGCCCGCGAACCCGT
>JAGRPN010000380.1 GCA_019449555.1 Ramlibacter sp. | reverse complement strand
CGCCTCTTGGCGATTACGTGCTGGCGGTCGCTGATGAGGCTCAGGAATTCCTCGTTGCGCTTGATCTGGCGGTCTTCGAAGGCGGTGTCCAGGCCCTTGAGCGCCAGCTCGTCCCTGCTCTTGCCGAGTCCCGCCGCTTTCGCTACCCAGAGGATCACCTGCAGGTCGCGCAGGCCGCCGGGCGACTCCTTGCAGTTCGGTTCCAGGGAATACGGCGTGTTCTCGAATTTGGTGTGCCGCTGGCGCATCTCCAGCGTCTTGGCGATGAAGAAAGCCTGCGGATCGACCGTAACGTCAAAGCGCTTCAGGAATGCCGCGTACAGGCGCGCATCCCCGGTGACCAGCCGCGATTCGAGCAGCGAAGTCTGCACCGTGACGTCGCTTTCGCCCTGCGCGATGCATTCAGTCACGGTGCGCACGCTGGAGCCGATCTCCAGGCCGCAGTCCCAGCAGTGCCCGATGAACGCCTCGACCTTGCGCTTGGGTTCCGGGTCCGGGTCGGCCGACGCGCCATCGGGCATCAGGACCAGGACGTCGACATCCGAGTGCGGGAACAGCTCGCCGCGCCCGAACCCGCCGACCCCGACCAGGGCGAAGCCGGCCGGCAGCCCGGCCGCGCTCCACAACGTCTGCAGCGTGACGTCGGCTTCGCGCGCGAGCCCCTGCAACAGGCTGCGGATGCCACGGGCCGAGCCGCCGCGCGCCTGCAGCGAAGCCAGCAATTGGTTCTTCCGGGCGCGGTAGTCTTCGCGCAGGGTCTGCAGGTCGGGCCCGCCGACGGCGATTACAGATCCCGGCTCAATCGCCGCCGGGCCGCCGGGGGGCAGCGGAGCGCAGCGCAGCGTGGGGGCCATTACCTCAAGCGTTGACGAATGGGGGCGGGGGCGGGCTGCCGGGCGAGAGCGTCATCACCTCGTAGCCGGTTTCCGTGACCAGCACCGTGTGCTCCCATTGCGCCGAAAGCGAATGGTCTTTCGTGACGATGGTCCAGCCGTCGTTGCCGAATTCCTTCACGTCGCGCCGGCCCGCGTTGATCATCGGCTCGATCGTGAATGTCATGCCGGGCTTGAGTTCCTCGAGGGTGCCGGGGCGGCCGTAGTGCAGCACCTGCGGCTCCTCGTGGAAGTTGCGCCCGATGCCATGGCCGCAGAACTCGCGCACGACCGAGAAACCATGGCTTTCGGCGAACTTCTGGATCGCGAAGCCGATATCGCCCAGGTGGATGCCCGGCTTCACCCGCACGATGCCTTGCCACATCGCCTCGTAGGTCAGGGCGCACAGACGCTTGGCCGCGATCGACACCTCGCCCACCAGGTACATGCGGCTGGTGTCGCCGTACCAGCCGTCCTTGATCACCGTGACGTCGACGTTGACGATGTCGCCCTTCTTCAGGGGTTTTTCGTTCGGGATCCCATGACACACCACGTGGTTGACCGAAGTGCAGAGCGACGCCGGGTAGGGCGGATAGCCGGCGGGCTGGTAGCCCAGCGTGGCCGACGTCGTGCCCTGCTTTTTCATGCACTCCGCCGCCAGCCGGTCGATCTCCTTCGTGGTGAGGCCCGGCTTGATGTGCGGCGTGAGGTAATCCAGCACTTCGGCGGCCAGTTTTCCGGCCACGCGCATGCCTTCGATGCCCTCGGCGTCTTTGTACGTAATGCTCATGCCTCAATTATCCCAGAGGGCGAAATTCCTTGCCCCGACCTCGGCGCATGACCGCAGGGCTTGCGAGGCGCCAGCTAAAATGGGCGGCTCGCTACGAAGGCCCCAGTCAGCGGCCTGCCGTTGGCCCGTTTCCCGACCCACAGGCTTCAACAGTGACCCTGCACATCACCGAGTTCGAGGGTGGCAATGCCCTCAGCGAGTTTCGAGTCCAGCAATTGCTGCCGCGGCTGCAAGCCATCGCCGGCCAGGTCAGCGGCATCAGCGCGCGTTTCGTGCACCTGGTAGCGGCGGACCATGCACCCAGCGCGGCTGAACGTGAGCGCCTTGGCGCATTGCTGACCTATGGCGAATCGTGTCGGTCTTCCGCTGCGGGGAATCTGATCGTGGTGACGCCGCGCTTCGGCACGGTTTCGCCCTGGGCATCGAAGGCCACCGACATCGCCCACAACTGCGGCATCGCGCTCAGGCGGGTGGAGCGCATCACCGAATTCCGCGTTGCGGCGGGCAGGAAGGCGCTGGACGAGGCGCAGCGGCAGGCGATCGCGGCCGCGCTGCACGACCGCATGACGGAAAGCGTGATGTTCGAGCGCGGCGCGGCGCACGGCCTCTTCACCGAACTGGACCCCACGCCGATGCAGCACGTCGATGTGCTGGCGGGGGGACGGACGGCGCTGGAGCAGGCCAACCGGCAGTTCGGGTTGGCCCTGGCCGAAGACGAGATCGACTACCTGCTCGATGCGTTCAAGGGCCTGGGGCGCAACCCGAGCGACGTGGAACTGATGATGTTCGCACAGGCCAACAGCGAGCATTGCCGCCACAAGATCTTCAACGCGTCGTTCACGATCGACGGCGTGCCGCAGGAACGCAGCATGTTCGGCATGATCCGGCACACGCACCAGGTGAGCCCGCAGCACACCGTCATCGCCTATTCGGACAACGCTTCGGTGATGGAGGGCGGCAGCGTCGAACGCTTCCTCGCGAAACCGGCGGCCGGATCGCGTTACGACAGGCAAGACGCGCTCCATCACGTGCTGATGAAGGTGGAAACCCACAACCATCCCACCGCCATCTCGCCCTTCCCAGGCGCTTCGACCGGTTCCGGCGGCGAGATCCGGGACGAGGGCGCGACGGGCCGGGGATCGCGGCCGAAGGCGGGGCTCACCGGATTCACCGTGTCCAAGTTGTGGGGCGGCGATTTCGGCAAGCCGGAGCACATCGCGAGCCCGTTGCAGATCATGATCGAAGGGCCGCTCGGCGGCGCCGCCTTCAACAACGAGTTCGGGCGGCCTTGCCTGCTGGGCTACTTCCGCGAATACGAACAGCAGGCCGGCGACGTGATGCGCGGCTACCATAAGCCCATCATGATCGCCGGCGGCCTCGGGACCATCGCCGCCGGACTGACGAACAAGATCGCGTTCCCGGCCGGCACCCTGCTGATCCAGCTCGGCGGGCCGGGAATGCGCATCGGCATGGGCGGCGGCGCGGCCAGTTCCATGGCGACCGGGGCGAATGCGGCCGAACTCGATTTCGACTCGGTGCAGCGCGGCAACCCCGAGATCGAGCGGCGCGCGCAGGAGGTCATCAACCATTGCTGGGCCGAAGGCGATGCCAATCCGATCCTCGCGATCCACGACGTCGGCGCGGGCGGCCTGTCGAATGCGTTCCCGGAACTGACCAACGATGCGGGCCGGGGCGCCAGGTTCGACCTGCGGCGGATCCCGCTGGAGGAGTCGGGGCTGGCGCCGAAGGAAATCTGGTGCAACGAGAGCCAGGAGCGCTATGTGCTGGCGATCGCGCCGCAGTCGCTCGCGCGGTTCGAGGCTTTCTGCGAGCGGGAACGCTGCCCGTTCGCGGTGGTGGGTGTGGCAACGGAAGAGCGGCGGCTTGTGGTGGGTGATGTTGTCTTACCCCTTCCCCCGCCGGGGGAAGGCGGGGATGGGGGCACCATGGCCGCTGCCGTGCCCCCACCCTCCTTCGACAAGGCCAGGACAGGCCAGGCCTCCCCCGGCGGGGGAGGGAGCAACCACCCGGTCGACATGCCGATGGACGTCCTGCTCGGCAAGCCACCCAAGATGCACCGCGACGCCAGCACCATCAGGCGCGAATACAAGCCGGTGGACCTCACGGGAGTGAGCCTGCAGGATGCCGCGATCAAGGTGCTGGGACATCCGACCGTGGCGTCGAAACGCTTTCTCGTCACCATCGGCGACCGCACCGTGGGCGGGCTGTCGCACCGCGACCAGATGGTCGGCCCGTGGCAGGTGCCGGTGGCCGATTGCGCCGTCACGCTGGCCGATTACAAGGGCTTCGCCGGCGAAGCCATGAGCATGGGCGAGCGCACGCCGCTCGCGACCATCGACGCGCCGGCTTCGGGCCGCATGGCCGTGGCCGAGGCGATCACGAACCTGTTGGCTGCGCCCATCGAGCTGTCGCGGGTGAAACTGTCCGCCAACTGGATGGCGGCCTGCGGCGAGCCCGGCGAGGATGCGGCACTGTACGAGACCGTGCGCGCGGTCGGTATGGAGTTGTGCCCGGCCCTGGGCATTTCGATTCCCGTGGGCAAGGACAGCCTGTCGATGCGAACGCAGTGGACCGAGCCTGCGGCGCCGGGCGGTGGCATAAAGGCAAAGAAGGTGACGTCCCCCGTCAGCCTGATCGTGAGCGCGTTCGCGACGCTGCCGGACGTGCGCGGCACGCTGACGCCGCAGCTCGAAGCCACCGAAGACACGACGCTGGTCCTGATCGACCTGGGACGCGGCCGCAACCGGATGGGCAGCAGCATCCTGGCCCAGGCGCTGGGCCAGGTGGGCAACGAAGTGCCGGACCTGCATGATCCGCGCGACCTCGTGGATCTCGTGAACGCGGTCAACGCGCTGCGTGCGCAAGGCAGGATCCTCGCCTACCACGACCGCAGCGACGGCGGGCTCTTCGCGGCGGTTTGCGAAATGGCATTCGCGGGACACGTCGGCGTGTCGCTGAACGTGGACCTGCTGGTCACCGAAGGCGACGGCATCACCGACAGCCGCGCGGATTACGGCGACGCGAAGAACTGGGCCGCCCAGGTCGGCGCCCGACGCGAGGAGCTCACGCTCGAGGCGCTGTTCAACGAAGAGCTGGGCGTGCTGCTGCAGGTGCGCACGAGCGAGCGCAACGACGTGATGCAACTGCTGCGCGAACATGGCCTGTCCAGGCACAGCCATTTCGTCGGCAAGACCCGCCCCGCATCGTCCAATATGGACACCGGCAAGGGCGAAGTGCAAGTGTGGCGCGACACCAAGCCCGTTTTTTCGGCGAAGCTCGCGGACCTGCACCAGGTGTGGGACAGCGTGAGCTGGAAGATCTGCCGCGAACGCGACAACCCGGCGGGCGCCGATTCGGAGCATGCCGCCGCCGGCGATCCGGCGGACCCCGGCTTGCATGTCTTGCTCCCTCCCCTTCCGGGGGAGGGCGGGGATGGGGGCAGCGCAGCGCCGGCATTGCTGCTGTCCCGTCCGAAAGTCGCGATCCTGCGCGAGCAGGGCGTGAACTCGCATGTCGAGATGGCCTACTGCTTCACCGAAGCCGGTTTCGATGCGTACGACGTCCACATGACGGATCTGCAGGCCGGCCGCGCGCGCCTGCAGGACTTCATCGGGTTCGTCGCCTGCGGCGGCTTCAGCTACGGCGATACGCTGGGCGCCGGCATCGGCTGGGCGCGCAGCATCACTTTCAATGCGAAACTGGCGGACCAGTTCAAGGCCTTCTTCGCCCGCACGGACACTTTTGCGCTGGGCGTGTGCAACGGCTGCCAGATGATGGCGGAACTGGCCGACATCGTTCCGGGCGCGCAGGCCTGGCCGCGCTTCACCACCAACCGCAGCGAGCGCTACGAGGCCCGTCTTTCGCAGGTGGAGGTGCTGCGCTCGCCTAGCCTGTTCTTCGCCGGCATGGCGGGCAGCCGCCTGCCGATCGCCGTGGCGCACGGGGAGGGCTATGCCAACTTCGAGCAGCGCGGCGATCGCGCGAAGGTGATCGCCGCGATGCGCTTCACGGACCACCATGGGCAGCCGACCGAAACCTATCCCCTGAATCCGAACGGCAGCCCCGGCGGGCTCACCGCGGTGACCACGGCGGACGGCCGCTTCACGGCCATGATGCCGCACCCCGAGCGCGTGTTCCGCAACATCCAGCTGAGCTGGACGCCCGGTGACCCGGCGGCATTCAGCCCCTGGATGCAGCTCTGGCGCAATGCCAGGAAGTCGGTAGGTTAGCGCGACCAGCGCCGCACTACCTGCAATCGCGTCAAGCGGTGTTCCGTGTTGCCGGAAGCAAGCGCTGCACCAACGGGTGCTGAATACGGCGTTCCGCCGAGATCAGGAAGAAGTGCTCGACCAACTCGGGAGTGTCGCCCAGCAGCTGCAAGCCCGGGTCCTTCAGCAGTTCCTCGTGCGACCACCGCGAAGCCGGGAATGCCCCCATGCCGCTGCGCCCAAAGGCGGCCAGCAAGGCACTGTCCTCGAATTCGCCCACCACCTGCGGCCGCAAGCCCTCGCGCTCGAACCATTGGTCCAGCCGCTGCCGAACGGCCGAATGGCCGGTAGGTAGCAGGATCGGCATGTCGGCAAGCGACGCCGGGAAGGGCTGTTTGGCTTTCCTTGCCATTGCCACCGGCGCTAACCAGGCCAATGCCGCTTCGCCGAGCGGGTGGCTGTAGAGCCGCAGGTTCGGGTTGGGCGGCGCTGCCCGATCCGACAAGACAACGTCCAGTCGGTGCAGCGCCAAGTCGCCTAGTAGCCGATCGAACTCGTCCTCGTGGCAAAGCAATCGCACTCCGCTTTCGGTGAGCGCTGGTTGCAGCAGATGGCGCACGACCAGCTTCGGCAGCCCGTCCGAGATGCCCACCGCGAGCCGCATCCCCTGCCCGGTAGCGGCGTTCCGTACGGCGGCCGGCAGCTGCGCGCCGAGCTGGAAGATCTGTTCTGCGTGCGCCATTGCGACCGCACCAGCTTCGGTGAGCGCGACCCCGCGTCCGGCCGGCTTGAACAAGGCGTGCCCGAGCGACTGCTCGAGCAAGCGCACTTGCTCGCTGATCGTCTGGACCGCCATGTCGAGCCGAGCCGCGGCGCGCGCCATGCCGCCTTCTTTAGCGACGACCCAGAAGTAGTAGAGGTGGCGGTAGTTGAACGGTGCAGCCATGAGCGGAGTGTGCCCTGAGTGAATGGCAATCCTCTCGCGTGATAACCGGATCAGGCTCTGGCTTTCGCGCGACGCCTGCTGCGGGCGCGAAGATTCAATGCCTCGACGGCAAGCGAGAAGGCCATTGCCGCGTAGATGTAGCCCTTGGGCACATGCATGTCGAACGCCTCCGCTGTGAGGGCCATGCCCACCATCACCAGGAAGGCGAGCGCGAGTACCTTCACCGACGGATGGCTTTCGACGAATTCGCCAATCGGCTTCGCAGCCATGAGCATCACGCCGACGGAGGCGACGACAGCGGCCGCCATCACCCAGATCTGATCGACCATGCCCACAGCGGTAATCACCGAGTCCAGCGAAAACACGATGTCGATCACGGCGATTTGCCCGATGGTGCCCCAGAACAACATGTGGCCACTGGCACGAAGCGCGGCGGCGTCGGCTGGCGGCGGCCCGTGCTCCTCGCGCGCCTCGACCTCTACGAAGATCTCGTGCGAAGCCTTGTAAAGCAGGAACACGCCACCGAATAGCAGCACCAGGTCGCGGCCACTGATGCCCTGGCCCAGCAGGCTGAAGAGATCAGCGGTGAGCCCCATGACCCAGGTCAGCGTGAAGAGCAGCAGCAACCGCGAAAGCATGGCGAATCCCAGACCCAGGCGGCGCGCCTTGTCGCGCAGGCGTGCAGGCAAGCGACTCACCAGAATGGAGATGAAGATGATGTTGTCGATCCCCAGGACGATTTCCAGGGCGGTCAACATCGCAAAGGCGATCCACACGTTGGGATCAAGCAGTATTTCCATATGGCAGTGCGCCGGTTACCCGGCGATAGAAGTGGCAGGGAGCCGAAGGGGGCTGATCGGCTTCGCGCGGCGAGATTTCGCCGCGCGTCCGCGAACGCCAAACGTCAAGCCGGGAGCGAGCCGTCCGCGCGCTGCTGGATGCCCGCGATCACCCAGCCACCCGAGCCGGTGCGCGGCTTCGTCAAATGCCAGATTTCGTGGAGGTCTTCCGGCACCGCGCCACGCTGGTCGCGCACGCTGCCGGTGAATCGCACGCTTGCCACGTAATGGCTGTCGTCCTCCACCACGGCCAGCACCTGTGCGTCCAGGCCGAACACCTCGGTCTGCTGCGGCGCGTCGCCGCGCTCGGATATTTCACCGCGCACGAGGTCGAACATTTCGGGCGTGAGGTAGTCCCGAAGCCGGTCGACGTCGCGCGCATCGTTGGCTGCTTGCAGCGCCAGGAACTGAGTCTTGGCATTGCCCGCGAAGGCCGCCGTGTCGAAGTCGGCCGGGATCCCGCTGGCCTGGGTCCCTGCGGCCAAGCTGCCGAAGGCTGCTCCGATGCGCGAGCCGATCTGCGAGCCGCCATGCGGCGCAACACGATAGGCGGCGTCTTGCGGGAGCCGCTGGAAGGGCCGGGCCGCACCGGTCGCAGCGCCGGCACCTGCCAGTGTTGCGCCCTGAGTCGCCGCGCGCTTGCGCATCGCAAAGCCGATGAGCATCAGCGCAGCCATCACGAGCAGGCCGATCATCATCATGTTGGCCAGGGCTTCGCCGAATCCCAAGTGCGAAGCCAGGGCTGCCAGGCCAAGCCCCGCGGCAAGGCCGGCGACCGGGCCCATCCAGCCGCGCCTGGGCGCTGCGGCTGCTGCCGGAGCGGCTGCGGCCGCCGTGGACCCGGCGACCGGCGCCGCCTGTCCCGGTGTGCCCTGCACATTCCCGCTACCGGCGGCAGGATTCGCGGGGGCCGTGGTGGTCTGGCGCTGCATGCCGCTGGACTTGCCGCCGCCCAGCCGTTTGGCTTGCGCATCGAGTGCCACCGACGATATGCCGAGCGCCAGGACAACGGCAAAAAGGGTGAGTGCTTTTTTCATGAGAGGTCTTCCTTGGAGGGCTGTTCAGGCTAGCAAGGTAACAGCGATATCCTGAAGATAAAAGCAGTCTATTCCTGCAATGAATTCAGGAAAAGCCGAAGTAACGCGGCAACAGCCCCAGCCCCAGAGCGCCCGGCTCAACGTACTTCAGCCGCCGCTTCCTCAATGCTGATTTCGGCGAAAGCCAGGTGGTGCATGAACTCGCGAAGGACAAGGACGTACGCAACGAATGGCCCGTCCATCGGGACCCCGCTCGACGCGGACGGGCGGCCCAGCGAGACCGCCGCCAGTTCGCCGAAAACGTACTCGACCTGCTGCAGCGTGAGCGAGCCCGTAGCCTGTCCAGGAGCGCCCTGCGCCAGCGCGAGCAGTCTTGAGGCGATCGCGTCCGAGCTGACCAATTTCGTCGAAGGCGGCAGCACCTTGGCCAGCGGCATCATGGCATCTTCGACGAAGGCGATCGCGGATTCCAGTTCGAGCTCCGAGGGCGGCTGATGCCGGAAAGGTCCACGGCCCAGTTGCGCGAGCCCGATGCCGAGTTCCACGTCGATTGCGGGCGAGGGCCCGTCGTCGACGCAGACCCGTGTGTGCAGCTCGCCGATGGCAATGCGCGTGATGCCCGTCATGTGGTTGCGATGCGCGCCGCGCGGGGCGTTTTCAACGCGCGGTGCTTCTGGCCGCCAGCGAGGACCAGCGATGCACGGCCGGCGCCGGTGACCACCAGTGACGCGGCCACCGCCAGCAGCGCCAGTCCGAACTCGTAGCCATTGTTGGCCATGAACAGGCCCTTGCCGATGTGGACGCTGAGGATCGCCACCAGCATCGCGAAGGCCAGTGCGGCGGCGGCCGGGCGCACCAGCAGGCCCAGCACCAGCGCCAGGCCGCCGAAGAATTCGGCGCTGCCGGCCAGCAAGGCCATCAGGTAGCCGGGTGCAAGACCGATGGATCCCATCCACTGGCCTGTGCCTTCGCCTAAATGGAGAAGCCGTCCTACTCGCCGTAGCGCAGCACTACCCGGCCGTAGATTCCGCCGCCGCGCATCCGGTCCAGCACCTGGTTCACCTGGTCGAGCGGTTGGGCCTCGGTGCGGCAACGCACCTTGCCGGCCGCTGCCAGGTCGAGCACGGCGCGCAGATCATCGCGCGTGCCCACCGCGCTGCCGATCACGCGGATCTCGCGTCCCACCAGTTGCAGCGCCGCAAACGTGAGGGGTTGGGCCGGGAGCCCGACGACAGCCAAGGTGCCAGTGGGGCGCAACACGACCATCGCGGAATCGAAGGCGGCCTTCGCGGCGGACGTCACCACCGCCACATGGACGCCACCCGCTTTGGCCACGCCCTTGAGCGCGTCGGCGTCGGTCGCGTCGAGCGCGCGCGCGGCGCCCAGCTCGGTGGCGAGCGCGAGCTTGTCCGGGGACACGTCGAAGCCGATCACTTCCGCGCCCATCGCCTTGGCGATCTGGATGGCCAGGTGCCCGAGGCCGCCGACGCCGAACACCGCGACCCGCTGGCCCGGCGCGGTGCCGGCGTTCTTCAATGCGCGGTACACCGTCACACCGGCGCAGAACAGCGGAGCGGCTTCCTGCGAGCTCAAGGCGTCCGGCACCGGCAGGGCGTGGCTCGCCTTCGCGCGCATGAACTCGGCGTACCCGCCGTCGACCATGAGCCCCGTGACCACGCCCTTGCGGCACAGGTTCTCGTTGCCTTCACGGCACTGCTCGCACACGCCGCAGCTCTGATAGAGCCAGGCCACGCCCACGCGCTGTCCGATCTCGAGATGGGAAACCGACTTGCCTTTGGCGACGATCCGCCCGACGGCTTCGTGGCCCGGAATCAGTTGCGGCTTGGCCGCGCCGCGGAACGCGGGCAGGTCGCCGTCGATGATGTGCAGATCCGAGTGGCACACGCCGCACGCCTCGAGCTGGATCAGCACTTCATCGTCGGCGGGGGTGGGTGTCGGGAGTTCCTGGATTACGAGGGGAGCCCCGAATTCGGTGAGGACGGCTGCTTTCATGAGGCGGTTCTTTGTCGGTGCTGCAGGAAGGCCCTGCCAGTGCCCGATTACACACTGCGCTCGCAGCGCAGACAAGCCGCGGCGCGTGCGTACACTTGCCGCCATGTCACCTCGACGACTCGCGACCATCGACTCGCTGCGCGGCCTGGCGATCGTCTGGATGACGGTGTTCCATTTCTGCTTCGACCTCGCCTACTTCGGCTGGACCAGGCAGAACTTCTACCTCGATCCGTTCTGGACCTGGCAGCGCACCGCGATCGTCAGCCTGTTCCTGTTCTGCGCGGGACTCGGGCAGGCCACCGCCGTCGCGCAGGGCCAGAGCTGGACGCGTTTCTGGAAGCGCTGGGCGCAGATCGCGGGCTGCGCGCTGCTGGTCACCGCCGGCTCCTACTGGATGTTCCCCAAGAGCTTCATCTACTTCGGCGTGCTGCACGGCATCGCCGTGATGCTCGTGATCGTGCGGCTCACGGCCGGCTGGGGCCGCTGGCTGTGGCTGGCCGGAGCGGTCGCGATCGCAATGAAGCCGCTTGCTTTCTTTGCCCATCTGCAATGGCCCGGCCTCGAGATCCTGAACCACACTGCATGGAATTGGCTGGGACTCATCAGCCGCAAGCCGATTACTGAAGACTATGTGCCGGTGTTTCCCTGGCTTGGCGTCATGTGGTGGGGCCTGGCGGCGGGGCAATGGCTGCAGGCGCATCGGCGGGAATGGCTGCAGGCGCGCTTGCCGGCAGCCGCGGCGCCGCTGGCCTGGCTCGGCCGCTGGAGCCTGTCGTGGTACATGCTGCACCAGCCGG
>JAGRPN010000379.1 GCA_019449555.1 Ramlibacter sp. | reverse complement strand
TCCCGCCGCTGCGCGAGCGCCGCGACGACATCCCCGCGCTGGCCTTCCAGTTCGTCAAGCAGTTCAGCGAAGAGCTCGGCAAGCCGATGCCGAAGTTCTCCGACGGCGCGATGAGCCTGCTGATGAGCCACCCGTGGCCGGGCAACGTGCGCGAACTCCAGAACGCGGTGCACCGCGCGGTGATCCTCACGTCCGACGACACCATCCGGCAGGCCCACCTTGCGAGCATTCTCGAGAGCGCGCCCCGCTCCGATGTGGAGGTGCCCCGCACCAGCGAGGACCTCAAGCGCGCGAAGAAGATGGTGCGCGAGAAGTCGGTGGAGGACATCGAGAAGCTGTTCATCCACGAAACCCTGAAGCGCAACGTCTGGAACGTGACCAGGAGCGCCGAAGAAACGGGCATGCAGCGCGCCAATTTCCAGGCCCTGATGAAGAAGTACAACATCAGGGTGCGCGACACGGAACCGCCGGAGCCCGGCGATCCGGACCCGGCCTAAGCCATCGCGCCTCAGGCGGCCGTATTGGCCGGCGCCTCCTCCTCGACGTCCTCGTAACCCGTGATCATTGCCTTGATGTGCGCCGTGGGGGTGTGTCCCAGCGTGGCGAGGTACGGATGGATGAACATGTAGAAGACGAAGAAGATGAAGATCAGAACGTGCACGGTGTCCACCACCCGCACGCCGCCGGCCAGGTCGATCACGCTCGAGAACCGCTTCACGTCCCACAGCAGCACGCCGGTGACGAACTGCAGCGGCAGCAGGAACAGCATCAGGATCTGGTAGAGCGTGCGCTGCAGCGGGTTGAACTTGTAGTACGGATCCATGCGGTGCGGGCTGCGCTCGCCCCTGAACATGCCGTAGCCGTAGTACTGCATCTGCCGGAACGACTCGGTCGCGAGCTTGACGATGTTGAACTCCGGGTGATAGGCCTTGTTCTTCTCGGAAAAGAGATAGAACAGCAGCCACACGAAGAAGTTGCCGATCAGCGCGAACGCGACCCAGTTATGCACGACCACGGCGGTCCGGAAGGACATCACGTCGAACAGGTCCAGGTAGCGGATCTGCACGCCCGTGACGATCAGGATGATGAACAGGACCGCGTTGGCCCAGTGCCAGATCCTCACCGGGAGCGGGTTCACGTAAAGCTTGCTCATGGTCATCTCCTCAATGCGTGTCGGTGCTGTCGCCCGGTCCCTCGCCGGCCGCGGGCGGGGTGGGCCGGCCGGCTTCGGGTGCGGCGGCTTCGCCATGCGGGCGTGCGCGCCTGGACACCAGCTTCACCGTGAGGTGGGCCAGCGGGATGAAGATGCCGGCGCCCAGCGCCATCAGCAACAACGTATCCAGCAACTTGATGCGGGTGCTGCCGATCGCGTAGAAGCCGCCAACCGAGCCGATCGATTCGATGGAGGTCAGGACGCCCTTGCTGGCGTCGCGGCGCAGCGGCCGGCCGTCCGGGCCCGCCATGCTCACCGTCACGGACTGGAACGAGGCGGCGCCTTCGCGGTGGCACGTATTGCAGTCCTTGAGCGCCAGCGCCTTCTGGGCGAGCTGGTGCGCCTGCACGCCGGTCTGTACTTCCAGGCGGCCGCGCAGCACGCTTTTTCCTTCGGAACCATTGTTGTTGAAGTCCTGCAGCAGGGTCCACAACGCGCGCGCGTCCAGGCCGGAGCCCTTGGCGTCGGTCCAGTTCGCGAGCTTGACGAACTTCGGCACGCCGACCTTTTCCGGCGTGGTGCCTTCGTAGAACGTGAGGTTGACACGGCGCGTCGTACCCGGCGAATGGCAGGCCGGGCACGAGATGGCTTCGAGGTGCCGTTCGGTGTTGGGCAGCCATGCGGCGTGCGTGGTGGCCACGTCCTTGTGGCAAGACAGGCACTGGGCCTTCATCTGGTTGCCGAACGAGGCCGCTTTCACGCTGTGCGTCTGGTGGCAGTCCTTGCATGCCAGCGCCTCGTCGCCGGTGTTGCCGTGCACGCTTTCGGCGAACGCCTTGGTCACGCCTTCATGGCATTTCTGGCAAGCCACGGGTTCGGCGTTGCCGGCCGGCTTGTCCTTGGCCGACTGGGTGGCATGCGGATTGTGGCAGTCGGAGCAGAGCGGCGCCTTCTCGCTGCCGTCGCGCACCAGGGCGGAATGCACGCTGTCCTCGTACTGCTTCACGGTTTTCTTGTGGCAGTCGCGGCACGTCTCCATCAACTCCAGCGAGAACGCCCGCCTGGTCGCGATGTCCTTGGGTGTCTTCTGGTGCGTGGCCGCATCGATGTCCGAGTGGCAGCCTTCGCAGCCGCTCGAGTTGTGCACCGATTGCGCAAAGCCTTTCGCGCCGATCATGAGCGAAAGCTTCTCGCCGTTGCCGAGCGTCTTCTCCAGGCCCGGCTTGGCGTGGCACTCGAGGCACACCTTGTCTTCGGCGGACAGCGTGGTGCTCTTCGGCCCGGCCGCCGCCAGTGCCGCGCCGCCCAGCAGCGAAAAAGCCAACGCCACGACAGTGCCCAGGAGGGCCCTGTTGCGGCGCGGCATGCCCATTTCACCTGCACTTCGGAAGCTCGTCATGGTGTCCTCTATCGCTTGTTGTATTCCTCACGCTCGGCGCGTCACTCCGTCGGCGCGCGCACCACGAGCGCCTTGGCGCCCGTCCACGCCAGCATGCCCATGGCGGCGAACGGCAGCACGATCAGGAACGCCAGGCCGACGAACGGACCCGCGACCAGCCGCAATGCGAAGGCCGCGAAAGCCGCAACGGTGCCGGCCGTGGGGTGCCCGGGCAGCGCGCGCACGCCCATCCACGCGAGCATGCCAAGCCCGACGAAAGGAAGCAAGACGGCGTAGAGCAGGCCGACGAACGGCGCGGAGAGGAACAGCAGCATGTTCTTCAACATGCCGCCCTCGTTCGGTGTCTCCGGCGCGACCGGCACGCGGGCGACCGCCTCTTCCTGGCGCGGTGCGGGGGCCGCCGGCGCGTGTCCGTGCAACGCCTTTTCGGCGCTGCCCTCGATCATCTCGGGCGACAGCGGTTTGCGCAGGAAATCGGACACGCCCGCGGCGCGTGCTCTTTCCTCGTTGGCCGCGGTGCCGTAGCCGGTGACGATCACGACCGGCGTCCACGGCTGGCTCGCCTTGACTTGTTCGGCCACTTCCAGGCCGTCCATGCCGGGCATCCTGATGTCGGTGAAGACGACATCGTATTTTTCCGCCTGGAGTTTCATCAGCGCGTCGAAGCCGTCCGCTGCGGTGACCACGACGTAGCCCTTGTCGGAAAGAACGCGGTTGAAACTTTTGCCAACCACCGGGTCGTCATCGACGACCAACACTTTACGAAGCGCACTCATGGCAATTTCCTCTGGATATCGGGCTTGTCGGAAGCCCGGCCGGTTACTGCGGGAGAACTGGTTTCGGGCGCCGCGCTTTGCAGATCCGCATCGTTGTGCAGCGCCCAGCGTTTGTGGAGCATCGCGGCATTGGCCGCATCGATGACCTGTTCCGGACCGACCGGCTTGGTCAGGTAGTCGTAGGCTCCGAGGGTGACGGCTGCCTTGGCGGTTTCCAGCGTCGGATAGCCGGTGATGATGATCACCTCGCTCTCGGGCCAGCGGGTCTTCAGCAGCTTGAGCACCTGCATGCCGTCCATATCGGGCATACGCAGGTCCAGCAGTACGACGTCGAAGTCCTCGGCCTGCATCGCCTGCGCCACCTGGGCCCAGGTCCACGCCTGCTTCACCTGGCAGTGGCTGGAGGCCAGAATCCGCATGTAGCTGAGGCGAACGACTTCTTCATCGTCCACGATCAGGATCTTTGCTGGGTTGTTCATGGCGGTGGTCGTGGTGCTTTCCCATTGGCTTACGCATCAGCCGTGCCAAGTCGATCGCCGCGTGGAATTCGCCTTTGCTGTCAACGACTTGCAGCGTGCGCGCCGCCTCGCAGCGGCTGCCGCGGACCGGCTTCGAAGTACACCCGTTTTATGCACCCCCGCCCGTGCATGCGGAATTTGCAAGCGGATTCAACGGCTTACGGCACCGCGCGGGCCCGCGGCTTTCTATACACCCGCGCGGCTCGCCGTCCCGGGCTTTCCGCCACAATGCCTCTCATGACGGACGAACAGCTGCTGCGCTACTCGCGCCATATCCTGCTCGAGGAAATCGGGGTCGAAGGCCAGGAACGGCTGATGGCCGGGCATGCCCTGGTCATCGGCGCCGGGGGCCTGGGCTCGCCGGTCGCCTTGTACCTGGGCACCGCGGGCGTGGGTCGCATCACGCTGGTGGACCACGACACGGTGGACCTCACGAACCTGCAGCGGCAGATCGCGCACAACCTCGCCCGCGTGGGCCAGCCCAAGGCGGAATCGGCGCGCCAGGCGATCGCCGACATCAACCCCGAGCCGCGGGTGGACGCGATCAACGCGCGTGCCGACGCGGCGCTGCTGGAGCAATGGGTGCCGCAGGCGGACGTGGTGATCGACTGCTGCGACAACTTCGCCACCCGCCAGGCGGTGAACGCGGCGTGCGTGAAGCATCTGAAGCCACTGGTGTCGGGCGCCGCGATCCGGTTCGACGGGCAGATCTCGGTGTACGACCCGCGCAACGAAAACTCGCCTTGCTACGCCTGTGTGTTCACGCCCTCGGACGAGCTGGAGGAAACCCGCTGCGCGACCATGGGCGTGTTCGCGCCGATGGTCGGCATCATCGGCACGATGCAGGCCGCCGAAGCGTTGAAACTTCTCAGCGGGGCCGGCACTTCGCTGGCGGGCCGGCTGCAGATGCTCGACGGCCGCGCCATGGAGTGGAACGAAGTGCGCGTGCCGCGCAACCCGGAGTGCCCCGTGTGCCGCGACCGGGGCCACCGGAGCGCGTAACTTACGGCCCGTACGGCTTGGTGGGCGGCAGCGGCGCGTGCTGGCGCGCCTCCGGGTCGCCGGCGGCGGCCTCGCCCTTGCGCTGCGGCGGCGCCTTCTTGTCGCCCGGCGCGGCTGGTGGGCCGGCGGGAGCGCCAGGCGGGCCTCCCAGTTGCTTGCCCTGCTGCGGCTCGGGCGGCTGCGACATCGCGGCGATGCGGGCGGCCGCGTAGGGCGATGCGGCCTCGCGCAATGCGGGTCCGCAATTGGCGTCCTGGCCCGGGCCGGTTTCCACCGTGGCCGCCAGCGCGAGCAGCGGATTCACCGCACCCAGCGCGAGGGCCAGTCCGGCGCGGCCGGCCAGCGCGCCCTTGTCGGGCCCGATCTTCGGCCCCGCGAAGCTGCCCGCCACCTTCAGCGGCGAACGCAGGGCCAGGATGCTCATGTCCTTGGGGTAGGGATACAGCGTCAGGTCGATCGCCTCGTTCGCGAGGCTGACCTGCCCCTGGCCGTAGATGACCGTGTCGGCGGTATCGAGCACCATCGCACGGCTTGCCATCAGGCCATGGTTCACGTCGAACGCGGCGGCCGCGCAACGCAGCGTCACGTTCTGGTCGCCGCCCATCATGAACTTGATGATCTCCGCGCCATCGAGCCCGGCGATCTCGAGCAGCAGGTTGCTGATCTGGCCGCGGCCCATCAGCAGCGCGACGTTGCCGGAAGAACTCCCCAGCATCTGCGACACGGAATTGCCGCGCCCCGTCAGGTCGATCTCGCCGTGGATCTTGCCGAAGCTGGCCCGCGTGAGCGTCACGCCCGGGAACAATTTATTCAACTCCAGCGAGCGCGCATCGAGATGCGCCTCGGCGACGGCGGGATCGCTGTTGCCATCGATGCGCACGCGCCCGGCCAGACTGCCGCCGGCGACACCGAGATTGAGCGGATCGAGCCGCAGCACTCCGTCCTTCAGGCGCACATGCACGTTCATGCGCTCCAGGGGCAGGGGCTTCACGTGCGAAACGCGCGCGGCGACGTACTGGACATCGCTTTCCATCGCTTTCAGCCGCTCGAGGTCGAGGCCGGCCGTAGGCAGGACCTTGCGGCCGGGATCGCGCGGCGCCCGCTCGCCACGGGCCACCGCCGCCGCCGGCCGCGCGCCGGGCACCTGCGGCAACGCCGCGGCGCTGCGCGGCTGCTCGGGCAAGCCGACCAGCGGCGCGAGGTCATCGAAGTCCAGCGAGCGCGATTGCACCTTGCCCGTCAACAAGGGGACCTGGCGCGAGCGATCGAACGACAGCTCGCCCGTGAGGTCGGAGTTGCCCAATTTGCCGTCGATCTGCGCCACGTGCCACACCTCGCCCTGCTTGGACAGCTTGCCGTGCAGCGAATAGCGCGGCGTCGCGGGCAGCACCACACCCACCAGGTCGTACAACTCCGCCAGGTCGCGCCCTTGCAGGTTGAAGACCGCATCGGCGCCGTCGAGCGTCGCCAGGCTGGCGATGAGCCCGTTGGCGCGAAGGGTGGTCGCCCCCGCGGTCGCGGCGACTTCCAGCGGGAAGGGGCGCTGCAGCGGCGCTCTCAGATAAAGCACGCTGCCCGTGCGCCCCTGGGCCGTGAACGCCTGTTTCTGCCACGTGCCGCTCGACTTGAAAGTCAGGGGCATCTGGGCGGTCGCACCGGTGCCTGCCGCGCCCGTCGGCGCCGTCACAGCGCTCGCGCTGCCGGCCGCGGGCTGCGTACCTACCGCTTGCTCGATCGTGAAATCGGTATGGATATCGGCGCCGTGATGCGCGGCTATGAAGTGCACGCTGCCCTGGTCGACGACCAGCGCGCCGATCTCAGGGATGTTGTGGGGATCGGATGTGTCGCGTCCCAGCGCCCAGCTGCGGCGTCCGTCGGCCTCCACCTGCAGCCCCAATTGGGGCCGGTGGAATTCGACCAATGGCAGCACGATGCGCCGATTGAGCAGCGGCAGCAACTCGATCTCGATTTCGGCGCCCTGCGCCTTGACCAGCTGCGCGTCCTTGGCCCATTCGGGATTCGCGAATTCGATCCCGTCCGCCACGATGCGCGTGGTGCGGCCCACTTTCACGTCGAGCTTGCGCGTGATCTCGAAGTGCCGGCCGGTCTTCTCGCTGACATACCGGTTCAGCGGTCCACGCAACCAGTCCCAGGGGAAGAAGACGACCAGCAGCGCAAAGAGCAGCGCAAATACCACGACCCCGGCGAGCACCTTGACCCACAGCGGCTGGCCCTTGGGCCCGGCGGTATCTGCCGTGCCGTCCATGGCAAGCCCTCAGTGCCGGCCTTGCCCGGTGCCGTCCTGCCGTGCGACCTGCGCGTCGATGAGGGGCCCTTGCTTCGGCGCAGTGCTTCGCATCGGGTCCTGGTGCGCGGCGACGAAGTCCGCCACGACCGGAGTGCCCAGCGCGACCAACCCCGCCGCCATCAACGTGCCGAAGAAAACGATGGCTGTCCCAATCAACAATCTCATTGCGCAATCCCTAGACAGTGAATGCCCCCTCTGTTTCAGGCCAGTCTGCGCCGTTAGGAAATGTTGCACGGTCAGTGGCTGGCGGGAGGTGCCGTCAGTGGGTGCCTACAAGCAAGCGTAGGAAACATCCTACGCTGCGGTCGCGGCCTCGCTGGCAGAATGGGCGCAGCCCAGGGGACACACGCCGAAACGGAATCGAGCGTCGGCTCGCCCATTGATAAGAAGCTGCGGAGGTTCCCTCCGCCAAGAGTTGACTCACGGTGGAATTGCGAACCTACATCATCGAAGACAACGCCACGATCCGCGAGAACCTGATCGGAACGCTGGAGGAGCTGGCGTCGATCAAGGCGCTGGGGTGGGCGGAAACCGAAAACGAGGCGAAAGGCTGGCTGGGCGGGCACGGGCAGCAATGGGACCTGGCGATCGTGGACCTGTTCCTGAAACAGGGCAGCGGCCTGGGCGTGCTCGAAGCCTGCCGTGCACGCGCGCCGGGACAGCGGGTCGTTGTCTTGAGCAACTATGCGACCACGGACATGCGCAAGCGCTGCACCCAACTGGGCGCCGACGCCGTGTTCGACAAATCCAATGAAATCGACGCGCTCGTCGACTACTGCATCGAGCTGGCCGAAGCCCCGGGGCCGCGGGCCTGAGCGCCGGCTCGTGTCAGTCGATCAGCTTGTTCTTCAATGCGTAGTACGTGAGATCGCTGTTCGACGCGAGGCTCATTTTTTCCATCAGCCGCGTGCGGTAGGTGCTCACGGTCTTCACGCTCAGGGACAGGGCTTTCGCGATGTCGCCCGCCGTTTCGCCCTTCGCCAGTTTGAGGAACACCTGGAATTCGCGCTCGGACAGCTGTTCGTGCGGCGCGCCGCCTTCCTTGCGATTGAGCTGCTGCGCCAGCAGCTCCGCCACCGCCGGCGAGATGTACCGGCGCCCCAGCGCGATGGTGCGGATCGCGTTCACGATCTCCATCGGCTCGCATTCCTTGTTCAGGTAGCCGCTCGCGCCCTGGCGGATCAAGTTCATCGCGTAGTGTTCTTCCGGGTAGCCCGAGAGGATCAGGATGCCGACGTCGGGCGCCTTGGCGCGGATCATGCCCAGCGCGTCGATGCCGCTCTGGCCTGGCATGGACAGGTCCATGACGAGAACATCGAGCTCGGTCGTGCGCACGAGGTCGATCGCTTCGCGGCCACTGGCAGCCTCACCGACCACGCGCAAATCCACCTGTTCGGAAAAGAACTGTTTGAGTCCGGACCGCACGATCGCGTGGTCATCCACAATGCCGACTTTGATCATGTCTGTTCTCTTTCGAAGTCAAGTTTGGAGCCATTGTGCCCAACTTTCCGCTGAAAAGGCCTACGCTTCAGTCATGAACACAGAGAATTTTATGCACAACCCGAGGGCTTTGGAGTGAGATTCCTTCGTTGGTTCCCCTTGCCCAGGATGGCGATCAGCCTGGCGCTTGCCTTGCTGGCAGCGTGCATATTGATCATCATCAACGAAACGGGTTACGACCAGTCCACGCAGGCACTCGACAATATTGCCGAGGCCTCGCGCACCCGCGCGTCGCTGAACCGGCTGCTGCAGAATGTCCTGGATGCCGAAACCGGATCGCGCGGCTACCTGCTGACGGGCGATCCGCGCTATCTCGAGCCCTACAACAGCGCGGTGGTGGCGATCGGGCAGCACCTGGACGCCTTGCGGCTGGTCTACACGCCCAATGCGGACGAGTTCGCCATCCTTGCCCAGCTCACCCGCAACGTGCAGCG
>JAGRPN010000378.1 GCA_019449555.1 Ramlibacter sp. | reverse complement strand
GCTTGAGGAAGATGTCCTCGCCGAGCTCCACCATGCCGGGCATCACCGCGCTGCCGCCCGTGATGACGATGCCCGACGACAGCACTTCCTCGTAACCCGACTCGCGCACGACCTGCTGCACCAGCGAGAAGATCTCCTCGATGCGCGGCTCGATCACGCCGGCCAGCGCCTGCTTTGAGAGCATGCGCGGGCCGCGGTCGCCCAGGCCGGGGACCTCCACCTGCTGCTCCGGGTCGGCCAGCAGCTGCTTGGCGTAACCGCTTTCGACCTTGATGTCTTCCGCGTCCTTGGTCGGCGTGCGCAGGGCCATCGCGATGTCGCTCGTGATCAGGTCGCCGGCGATCGGAATGACGGCGGTGTGCCGGATCGCGCCGTTGGTGAAGATCGCCACGTCGGTGGTGCCGGCGCCGATGTCCACCAGCGCGACGCCGAGCTCCTTCTCGTCGTCGGTGAGCACGGCCAGGCTGGAGGCCAGCGCGTTGAGCATCAATTGCTCGACCTCCAGGCCGCAGCGGCGCACGCACTTGATGATGTTCTCGGCCGCGCTTTGCGCGCCGGTGACGATGTGCACCTTGGCTTCGAGGCGGATGCCGCTCATGCCGATCGGCTCTTTCACGTCCTGGCCGTCGATCACGAATTCCTGCGGTTCGACCAGCAACAGCCGCTGGTCGGTGGAGATGTTGATGGCGCGCGCGGTCTCGATCACGCGCGCCACGTCGGCGGCGGTGACTTCCTTGTCCTTCACGGCGACCATGCCGCTGGAGTTGATGCCTCGGATGTGGCTGCCGGTGATGCCGGTATAGACCCGCGTGATCTTGCAGTCGGCCATCAGCTCGGCTTCCTTGAGGGCCTGCTGGATGCTCTGCACGGTCGCGTCGATGTTCACCACGACGCCGCGCTTGAGCCCGTTGGAAGCGGACACGCCGAGGCCGGCCAGCTTCAGCTCGCCGCCTTGAAGCACCTCGGCCACCACCGCCATCACCTTGGCGGTTCCGATGTCCAGCCCCACTACCAGGTCCTTGTATTCTTTTGCCATAGTGCCTTCTTATCTCTTCGCCGCGTCCGCACCGGTGGTGCCGACGCCCCTCAACCGCAATGCATAGCCGTCCGCGTGCCGCAGGTCCGCCGACACCAGCGCGTCGGGCTGCCGGCTGTAGCGCGACGTCACCTGCGTCAGCGTCTGCAGGAAGCGCTGGGTGCGTGCGATCACCTCCTCGTTCGCGCCGCGCCCCAGCTCGATGACGCCGCCGGTGTCCAGCTGCAATTGCCAGCTGCCGCGCGCGGTCAGCGACAGCCGCTCCACGCCCAGGTCCAGCGCATCGAACAGCGGCGTGAGCGCGGTGTACATGGCCAGCACCTGCGCCGACTGTTCCTGCGGACCGGAGAGCCGGGGCAAATCGTCCGACTCGATGTCGCCGGGATTGGCCTCGAACACTTCACCGAAGTTGTTGACCAGCCGCGTGTCGCCGTCGGCGCCCCACAAGGCGACCGCGCGGTGTTCCTGCAGCTGCACCCGCAGGCGGTTCGGGAACTCGCGCCGCACGACGGCGCGGCGCACCCACGGCACGGCCTCGAACGCTTCGCGCGCGGCCGCGAGGTTCAAGGTGAAGAAATTGCCGGCCAGCCGGGGCGCCACGTTGGCGCGCAGCGTTACCGCGTTGTTGTGAGCGACGTCGCCCTGCACCCTGATGCCCGCGATGGCGAACAGCGGGTGCCGCACCGCCCACCAGCCGGCGGCCGCGAGCAGCAGCAGAACGCACAGGGTGAACAGCACCGTCGCGATGACGTTCATCAGCTTGACGTCGAAGGGCTGCTGCGCGGCGGTCTTCATTTGCGTGATGCCCCCTGCTCGTGGTCGAGCGCGGCCGACGCCAGCAACTGCAGGCACAGGTCCTCGTAGCCGATCCCGGCGGCGCGCGCCGACATCGGCACCAGCGAATGGCCGGTCATGCCCGGCGAGGTGTTGATCTCGAGCAGGTAGGGCTTGCGGGTGGCGGCGTCGATCATCACGTCCAGCCGCCCCCAGCCGCGACAGCCGAGCACCCGGTAGGCCTTCAGGACGATCTCCTGGATGGCCTGCTCCTCGCCTTCGGGCAGGCCGCAGGGCACCAGGTACTTGGTGTCGTCGGTGAAATACTTGTTCTGGTAGTCGTAGTTGCCTTCGGGCGCGACGATGCGGATCACCGGCAGCGCGCGCGCCTCGTCGCCGGTGCCCAGCACCGGGCAGGTGACTTCGTCGCCGCTGATGAACTGCTCGCACAGCACGTCCGGGTCGAGCGCCGCGGCCGCATCGACGGCAGCCTGCATCTCCGAGTAGCCCTGCACCTTCGCCACCCCGATCGAGGAGCCCTCGCGCGCCGGCTTGACGATCAGCGGCAGGCCGAGCTCGTCGGGGATGGCGATCACGCGCGCGCGGTCGTAGGCGCCGCGCCTGAGCAGCGCATAGCGCGGGGTCGGCAGGCCCTCGGCCAGCCAGATGCGCTTGGTCATCACCTTGTCGATCGAGACGCTGGAAGCCATCACCCCGGAGCCGGTGTACGGGATCCCCAGCAGTTCGAGCGCGCCCTGCACCGTGCCGTCCTCGCCGAAGCGGCCGTGCAACGCGATGAAGCAGCGCTTGAACCCCTTGCGCTTGAGCTCGGCGAGATCGCGCTCGGCCGGATCGAACGCATGCGCGTTCACGCCCTTGGCCTGCAGCGCTTTGAGCACGCCGCTGCCGGACATCAGCGAAACTTCGCGCTCGGCCGAGCGCCCGCCCATCAGGACGGCGACCTTGCCGAAGTCCAACACGCGTTCGGGCTGGACCTGTCGAAGCTTGTCCTGAGGCATGTCGGCAGACCCTTCGACGACCTCAGCGCGAACGGAGCTGTGTTTGGCCGTGTTCATGCGGCGCCTCCCCTCTCCACCAGCTTCGCGGGCACGCCGCCGATCGATCCCGCGCCCATGCAGATCACCACGTCGCCGTCCCTGGCCATCTCCAGGATCGCCTCCGGCATCGCAGCGATGTCGTCCACGAACACCGGCTCGACCTTGCCAGCCACGCGCACGGCACGCGCCAGCGAGCGGCCGTCCGCCGCCACGATCGGCGCCTCGCCCGCCGAATACACCTCGCCCAGCAGCACGCCGTCGGCCTGGCTGAGCACCTTCACGAAATCCTCGAAACAGTCGCGCGTGCGCGTGTAGCGGTGCGGCTGGAACGCGAGCACCAGCCGGCGGCCCGGATAAGCGCCACGCGCCGCCGCCAGCGTGGCGGCGATCTCCACCGGATGGTGGCCGTAGTCTTCGATGACCGTGAAGCGGCCGCCGCCGTTTTCCGGCCGCACCGCCACGTGTCCATAATTCTGGAACCGCCGTCCGACGCCCGTGAAGCCAGCCAGTGCCCTGAGCACGGCTTCGTCGGGGATGTTCAGCTCCACGGCCACGGCGATCGCGGACAGCGCGTTGAGCACGTTGTGCGTGCCGGCGAGATTGAGCACCACCTTCAAGTCGGGCAGTGTCACGCCGTTGCGCCGCTGGGCGGTGAAATGCATCTGCGTGCCGGCGGCGCGGACATCGATTGCCCGCACCTGGGCTTCCTCGCCCAGGCCGTAACTCGTGATCGGGCACTGCACGTCCGGCACGATCGAGCGCACCGCCGGGTCGTCGGTGCACAGGATCGCGGTGCCATAAAAAGGCATGCGATGCAGGAACTCGACGAACGCGGCCTTGAGACGGGTGAAGTCGTGCCCGTACGTTTCCATGTGATCGGCGTCGATGTTGGTCACCACCGCCATCACCGGCATCAGGTTGAGGAACGAAGCGTCCGACTCGTCCGCCTCGACCACGATGTAGTCGCCGCCGCCCAGCTTGGCGTTGGCGCCGGCGCTGTTGAGCCTGCCGCCGATCACGAAGGTCGGATCCAGCCCGCCTTCGGCCAGCACGCTCGCCACCAGGCTGGTGGTGGTGGTCTTGCCGTGGGTGCCGGCGATCGCGATCCCCTGCTTCAGGCGCATCAGCTCGGCCAGCATCATCGCGCGGGGCACGACCGGAATCTTGCGCTTGCGAGCCGCCACCACTTCGGGGTTGTCCGCCTGCACCGCCGTGGAAGTGACGACCGCGTCCGCGCCGATCACCTGGCTGGCCGCGTGGCCCACGAAAGTCTTGATGCCCAGCGCTTCGAGCCGGCGCAGCGTCGGGCTGTCGGCAAGATCCGAACCCGAGATCAGGTACCCGAGGTTGCGCAGCACTTCGGCGATGCCCGACATGCCAGCGCCGCCCACGCCGACGAAATGAATGTGCTTGACTGCGTGTTTCACACAGCCTCCTTCATTTCGGCGGCACGCCGAATCAGCGACGAAATGAATGTGTAGACCGCGTGTTTCATCGCTGCGCAAGCTCCTCGCAGGCTTGGGCCATGTCTTCCGTCGCGCTGGTCTTGCGCATTTTCCAGGCGGCCCGTGCGCGCCGGATCAGCTCCGCGCGCGGGGTGTCCTGGATCAGCCGGGCCAGCCATTCGGGCTGGAGGTCGCGCTGCTGCACGAGCCAGCCGCCGCCTGCATCGACCAGGAACTTCGCATTGGTCGTCTGGTGGTCGTCCACCGCGAACGGGAACGGCACGAACACGGCCGCGGCGCCGACCGCCGCAATTTCCGTGACGGTGCTGGCGCCCGCCCGGCAGACGATCAGGTCGGCCTGCGCATACGCAGCGGCCGTGTCCTCGATGAAAGGCGTGAGTTCGGCCTGCACCCCCGCGGCGGCGTAGTTGGCGCGCAGCTCGTCGATCTGCTTCGCCCCGCTTTGGTGAACCACCGTAGGCCGCCGCTCGGCAGGAATCAGCGCCAGTGCTTGCGGCACCGTCTCGTTCAGCGCCTTCGCGCCCAGGCTGCCTCCGACCACCAGCAGTCGCAGCGGCCCGTTGCGTGCGCCGAGGCGCTCCTCGGGGCCGGGCTGCCGCAGGAACGGCGCGCGCAGAGGATTGCCGATCCAGGAGGCTTTCTTCAGCACGTTCGGAAAGGCCGTGAAGACGCGATCGGCCACGCCGGCCAGGATGCGGTTGGCCATGCCGGCCACCGAGTTCTGCTCGTGCAGCACCAGCGGCTTGCCCAACATGACGCTCATCATTCCTGCCGGAAAAGTGATGTAGCCGCCCAGACCGATCACCACGTCAGGATCCACCCGGCGCACCACCGCGACGCTTTGCCAGAACGCCTTGGCGAGGCGCAACGGCAGCAAAAACAAGGTCTTGAATCCCTTGCCGCGCACGCCGGAAAAGTCGATCGTTTCGAAGGCGAAGCCCCGCGGCGGGACCAATTGGCTTTCCATGCTGCCCCGGCCACCCAGCCAGTGGACGCGCCACGCGCGCTCGCGCAAGGCTTCGGCCACGGCGAGGCCGGGGAAGATGTGGCCGCCGGTCCCACCGGCCATCACCAGGGCTGTCGCCCTCGCCCTGGCAGGGGCCGCATTGAGTTCCTTCATGCGCGACCTCCGCGCATCAGGACCTTGTTCTCATAGTCCACGCGCAACACGACCGCGATCGCGATCAGGTTCATCAGGATCGCCGAGCCGCCATAGCTCATCAGGGGCAAGGTCAGGCCCTTCGTCGGCAATGCGCCGAGATTCACGCCCATGTTGATGAATGCCTGGAAGCCGATCCAGATGCCGACGCCTTGCGCCACCAGGCCGGCGAACACGCGATCGAGCGCAATGGCCTGGCGGCCGATATGCATGATGCGGCGGGTCATCCAGAGGAACGCGACGATCACCGTGACCACACCGACCAGCCCGAACTCCTCCCCGATCACCGCGAGCAGGAAATCGGTGTGCGCTTCGGGCAGCCAGTGCAGCTTCTCGACGCTGCCGCCCAGCCCGACGCCGAAGATCTCGCCGCGGCCGATCGCGATCAGCGAATGCGACAGCTGGTAGCCCTTGCCGAGCGCGTATTGCTCGTTCCAGGGGTCGAGATAGGCGAAGATCCGTTCCCGCCGCCAGTCCGACAGCGCGATCATCAGCACGAACGCAATCGTGATGACCGTTGCGATCAGGAAGAACATGCGCGCATTCACGCCGCCGAGGAACAGGATGCCCATCGCGATCACCGCGATCACCATGAACGCTCCCATGTCCGGCTCGGCCAGCAGGAGCGAGCCCACCACCGCCACAGCCGCCGCCATCGGCAGCACCGCGCGGAAGAAGCGTTCCTTGACGTCCATCTTGCGCACCATGTAGTCCGCCGCATACAGCAGCACGGCGAACTTGGCGAGCTCGGAGGGCTGGAACCCCATGAAGCCGATCGAGATCCAGCGCCGCGCGCCGTTGACCATCGATCCCACGCGCGGAACCAGCACCACGACCAGCAGCACCAGCGAGGCGATGAACAGCCACGGCGCGATCCTTTCCCACTTCGCCATCGGCACCTGGAACGCAAGCAGCGCGGCTACGAATGCGATGGCGAGGAACACGACATGCCGCACCAGGAAATAGGCATGCGTGTAACGCGCGAACTTCGGGTTGTCGGGCATCGCGACCGACGCGGAATAGACCATGACCAGCCCGAACGCGAGCAGCGCCACCGTCACCCACAACAGCGCTTCGTCGAGGCCCCCGGCCGGCGCGGACGCGCTCGCCCGCGTGTAGCCGGCAACGCGCACGGATGCCGACTTGCCCAACAGCCTGTCACCCCGGGCCTGACCCGCGGTCCATGGATTGCGGGTCAAGCCTGTCCTGAGCTTGTCGAAGCGCCCTGCAATGACAGCCTGCAGCTTCATGCCGCGCCCTCCAATTGCACACCCGCCTCGTCGGCGATGCGTTGAACGGCGGCACGGAACACCTCGGCGCGATGCGGGTAGTTCCTGAACATGTCGAAGCTCGCGCAAGCCGGCGACATCAGGACAGCATCGCCCACATGCGCCTGTTGCGCCGCGACCGACACGGCTTGTTCCATTGAATCCGCCGCGATCAGGGGCACTCCCAGCGGCTCCAGCACGCAGCGGATGATCGGCGCATCGCGGCCGATCAGCACGGCGGCGCGGGCGTAGCGCGCCACCGGATCGGCCAACGGTGAAAAATCCTGCCCCTTGCCGTCGCCGCCCAGGATGACGATCACCTTGCGCTCGGCGCCCAGGCCCTGCAGCGCGGCGACCGTCGCGCCGACGTTGGTCCCCTTGCTGTCGTCGAAATACTCGACCTGCCTGATCACGCCCACCGACTCGACGCGGTGCGGCTCGCCCCGGTACTCGCGCAGGCCGTACAGCATCGGACCGAGCGCGCACCCGGCGGCGCCCGCCAGCGCCAGGGCCGCGAGCGCGTTGACCGCGTTGTGGCGGCCCCGGATGCGCAGCGCGTCCGCCGGCATCAGCCGCTGGATGTGGAGTTCCTCTTCCATCGCAGGCTGCACCGGTCCCGGCTGGCCCGGCACGGCGCGCGGCCGGCGCCGCTGGGTTTCGTCGGCTTCCAGCGCGCGCACCAGCCACGCCATGCCGTTGACGACCTCGAGGCCGAAATCGCCGGGACGCTGCGGCATGTCTCCCCCGAATGTGACATAGGCGCGCTGCTCCATGCGGCCGCCCTTCACGCGTACCGCGTCCGGCAGCATCCGCATCACGATCGGGTCCTCGCGATTGAGGATCATGAGCGCCTGCTTGCCGAACACGCGCGTTTTGGCCGCGGCATAGGCGTCCATGTCGCCGTGCCAGTCGAGGTGGTCCTGCGTGACGTTCAGCACGGCGGCGGCCGTCGGCTCGAAATCGCCGGCCGCATCGAGCTGGAAGCTGGAAAGTTCGATCACCCACACCTGCGGCAATGCGCCGGCGTCGACCTTTTCCGCCAGCGTGTCCAGCAGCGTCGGGCCGATGTTGCCCGCGACCGCGACGCTCTCGCCGGAGCGCTCGACGAGTTGGCCGGCCAGCGCCGTCACGGTGGTCTTGCCGTTGGTGCCCGTCACCGCGAGCACGATCGGTTCGTACGCCTGCTGGGCGCGCAGGGCCGCCAGTGCATCCGCGAACAGGCTCAACTCGCCGCCGACCTCGATTCCACGTTCACGCGCGGCCGCGACGACGGCAGCCGCCTGCTCCGGAGACAGGCCCGGGCTGCGGAACACGCCGTGCACCTCACCGGCCACGAGGCCGGCGTGGAAAGGTCCCGTCACGATCTGCGCCTGCGGGATTTGCGCGCGCAGCGCTTCGAGTTGCGGCGGCGCCTCGCGCGTGTCGGCCACCGTCACGCGCGCGCCCTGGCGCCCGCACCAGCGCGCCATCGCCAGCCCGGACGCACCGAGGCCGAGGATGAGGACGTGCCGGTCTTTCATGGATAGCAAGCTTTACCTCAATTTCAACGTGGACAGGCCGGCCAGGCACAGCAGCATGGTGATGATCCAGAAGCGCACGACCACCTGCGTTTCCTTCCAGCCGCTCTTTTCGAAGTGGTGGTGCAGCGGCGCCATCTTCAGGATGCGCCGGCCCGCGCCGTATTTCTTCTTCGTGTACTTGAAGTACATGACCTGCGCCATCACGGACACGGCCTCGACCACGAAGATGCCGCCCATGATGGCCAGCACGATCTCCTGGCGCACGATGACCGCGATCGTGCCGAGCGCGGCGCCCAGCGCCAGCGCGCCCACGTCGCCCATGAACACCTGCGCCGGGTAGGTATTGAACCAGAGGAAGGCCAGCCCGGCGCCGGCCATCGCGGCGCAGAAGATCAGCAGCTCGCCGGACCCGGGGATGTGCGGGAAGAACAGGTACTTCGAATAGACGGCGCTGCCCGTCACGTAGGCGAACACGCCGAGCGCCGATCCGACCATCACCACCGGCATGATCGCAAGCCCGTCCAGGCCGTCGGTGAGGTTGACCGCATTGCTGGCGCCGACGATCACGACGTAGGTGAGGATCACGAAACCGAACACCCCGAGCGGGTAGCTCACCTGCTTGATGAAAGGCAGCAGCAGGTCCGCCTTGGGCGGCAGGTTGACGTCGAACCCCGACTTCACCCAGGTGAAGAACAATTGCAGCACGCGCAGGTTGGAGCTTTCCGAAATGCTGAACACCAGATACAGCGCGGCGAGCAGCCCGATCACCGATTGCCAGAGGTACTTCTCGCGCGAACGCATGCCTTCGGGGTCCTTGCGCACCACCTTGCGCCAGTCGTCGACCCAGCCGATCGCGCCGAAGCCCAGCGTCACGGCCAGCACGATCCACACGAACCGGTTGGTGAGGTCGAACCACAGCAACGTGGCCACCGTGATCGACAGCAGGATCAGCACGCCGCCCATCGTGGGCGTGCCGCTCTTGGTCAAGTGCGTTTCCATGCCGTAGCCGCGCACCGGCTGCCCGATTTTCAGGTGGCCGAGGCGGCGGATCACCCAGGGTCCCGCCATCAGCCCGATCAGCAGCGAGGTCATCGCGGCCATCACGGCGCGGAACGTGATGTACTGGAACACCCGCAGGAACCCGAACTCGGGCGACAGCGACTGCAGCCACTGGGCAAGGCTAAGCAGCATGGCCGGGCTCCCCCTGTTGTTCTTGCGCGCCGGCCGTGATGGCCGCCACGACGCGCTCCATCTTCATGAAGCGCGACCCCTTGACCAGCACGCTGGCAACCTGCGGCAACAGCTGCAGCACGGCCGCCTGGAGCGCCTCGACCTCGTCGAAATGGCGTCCCTTCATCGCGGCCGATTGCTCGCCGAGCGTGAGCAGGTGCTCGATGCCGCGTGCACGTGCATGCTCTCCGACTTCGGCGTGGAACTGCGGCCCCTGGTCGCCCACCTCGCCCATGTCGCCGAGCACCAGCAGGTGCGGGCCGGGCAATTCGGCGAGCACGTCGACGGCGGCGCGCACCGAATCCGGATTGGCGTTGTAGGTATCGTCCACCAGCGTGACGGTGCGGCCTCGCAGCGCAAGCGCAACGGCGCACGAGCGGCCCTTGACCGGCTCGAAGGCTTCCAGGCCGGCGGCGATGCTGGCGAGCGGCACGCCGGCAGCCAGCGCACATGCGACCGCCGCCAGCGAGTTGCGCACGTTATGGCGGCCGGCGATATGGAGTCGATAGGCCAGCGGACCCGCGGGCGTTTTCACGCTCGCCTGCCAGTGCCCGCCGTGCCATTGGGTCCCGGTCAGAACGATGTCGGCGCGTTCGCCGCCGAAAGTCATGCAGGCACGCGAACGCGCCAGCGATTGCCACACCGCCGTGAACTCCTCGTCGGCCGGGAACACCGCCACGCCGGCAGGCGGCAGGGCGGTCAACACCGCACCGTTCTCCCGCGCCACCGCTTCCACCGTGGCCATGAATTCCTGGTGCTCGCGTTGCGCGTTGTTCACCAGCGCCACGGTCGGCTTCGCGATGCCGGCCAGGTAGGCAATTTCGCCGGGGTGGTTCATTCCCAGTTCCAGCACCGCGACACGATGCCCGGCGCGCAGCCGCAGCAGTTGCAGCGGCAGCCCGATGTCGTTGTTGAAGTTGCCCTCGGTCGCCAGCATCGCGTCGGGCTGCCACGCGCGCAGCACCGAAGCGATCATCTGCGTCACGGTGGTCTTGCCGTTGCTGCCCGTCACCGCGATGAGCGGCAACGCGAACTGGGCCCGCCAGAACGCGGCGAGCGAACCGAGCGCCAGTTTCGTGTCGTCCACCTCGATGCCGGGCAGCCCGGGCGGCAATTTGCCGCGATGCGCGATGGCCGCTGCCGCACCCCTGGCCCGGGCGTCGGCGAGGAAATCGTTGGCGTCGAAACGCTCGCCCTTGAGCGCGACGAACAGGTCGCCCGCGCGCAATGTGCGCGTGTCGCTGTGCACGCGCTCCACCGCGACGGCGCCCTCGCCCATCAGCGTGCCGCCCGGCAGCCACGCCAGCGCCTGGGCGAGCGTGAACATCACGCCGGCCGTCATGCGGCGGCCTCCGAGACACTGCGGGTTAGACGCGGCACCACGCGTCGGCCGTATGCGCCATTCGCGCGGGTCGATCCCCACATGTGGGGCCCCTCGCCCTTCGCGCTCATGCCGCGCTCCTTGCGTCCAGCGCCGCCTGCGCATGCGCCTTGTCCAGGAACGGATATTTCACGCCCGCCACTTCCTGGTAATCCTCGTGGCCCTTGCCGGCCAGCAGCACCACGTCCTCGGGCGCCGCGGCCGCCACGGTCTCGGCGATCGCCAGCGCGCGGTCGGCCTGCACCTGCACGCACTCGTTGTGCGACAGGCCCAACAGGATCTGGCTGATGATGTTCTCGGGCTTTTCGCTGCGCGGGTTGTCGCTGGTCACCACCACGCGGTCGGCGTTCTTCTCCACCACCGCGGCCATCAGCGGGCGCTTGGTCGGGTCGCGGTCGCCGCCGCAGCCGAACACGCACCACAACTTGCCGCCGCGCCGCTGCGCCAGCGGCCTGAGCGCCTGCAAGGCCTTGTCCAGCGCATCGGGCGTGTGCGCGTAATCGACGGCCACGAGCGGCTTGCCGGGTTCGCCGAGCCGCTCCATCCGGCCGGGCACGGGCAAGAGGCTGCCGCAGGCCTGCACGGCTTGGGCGAGGCCGACACCGAGGGCGCGCATCGTGCCGATCACGCCGAGCAGGTTGGCGACGTTGTATTCGCCGATCAGTTGCGTCGCCAGCGATTCGCGCTGCTCGCCTTCCTGCACGACGAATCGCAGGCCGTGCGCGCCATAGTCGATCTCGAGCGCGCGCAACCGCGCCGGCTGTTCGCAGGACGTGGTCCACAAGTCGACGGCGCTGTCGATCGACTCCGACAGCGCCAATCCCTTCTTGTCGTCCACGTTCACCACCGCCGCGCGCAGCCCCGGCCAGCGGAACAACTCCGCCTTGGCTTCCCAGTAAGCCTCCATCGTGCCGTGGTAGTCGAGATGATCCTGCGTGAAGTTCGTGAACACGGCGACGCGAATGTGCGTGCCGTCCAGCCGCCGCTCCACGATGCCGACCGATGAGGCTTCGATCGCGCAGGCCGCCAGCCCATCGCCCAGGAAGCGGCGGAACTGGCGCTGCAACAGCACCGGATCGGGCGTGGTCAGGCCGACGAAATCGACCTGCGGCGGGCGGCCGGTGCCGAGCGTGCCGATCAGCCCGCAGGCGATGCCCGCGGGCTGCACGCTGGAGAGCGCCTGCGCCAGCCACCACGCGGTGGACGTCTTGCCGTTGGTGCCGGTGACCGCGAGGACGTCGAGCCGCGCCGTCGGATCCTCGAAATACGCCGCGGCGATCGGGCCCGTGGCCGCCTTCAAGCGGGCGTATGCCGCGATCGAAGCCTCATCGAACGCAAAGGCTTCCACGCCGTCGCGCTCCACGAGGCAGGCGGCGGCGCCCTGCGCGAGCGCCGCTGCCACATGCTTGCGGCCGTCGGTGGCCGCCCCGGGCCAGGCGATGAAGCCGTCGCCGGCGGTGATCTTGCGGCTGTCGCAGTGGAGCGTTCCGGTCACGCGGTCACGCAGCCAGCCGGCCGCCTCGTCGGGGCTGTGGAGTTCCAGCATCAGAACGACTCCTCCACGCCATGCACCACGATCTGAGGCTTGACGTTGATGTCCGGCTGGACACCGAGCATGCGCAGCGTCTGCTGCACCGTCGTGCTGAACACCGGCGCGGCCACGTCGCCGCCGAAGTACTTGCCAGCCGAGGGCTCGTCCAGCATGACGGCGACGATGATGCGCGGCTTGTCGATCGGCGCGATGCCCACGAACCACGAGCGGTACTTGTTGGTGGCGTAACCCTTGCCGACCTGCTTGTACGCGGTGCCCGACTTGCCGCCCACCGAGTAGCCCACCGTCTGCGCCTTCGGCCCGGTGCCGCCCGGCCCGGCCGCCATCTGCAGCATCGTGCGCATCGCGGCCGCCGTCTTGGGCGAGAACACCTGGACGCCGACGGCCGGCTCGTTCGTCTTGAGCAGGGTGGCCGGGATGATCTGGCCGTCGTGCGCGAACACCGTGTAGGAGCGCGCCATCTGGAACAGCGACGCCGACAGCCCGTAGCCGTAGGACATCGTGGCCTGCTCCACCGGACGCCAGCTCTTGTACGGGCGCAGCCGCCCGCTCACCACACCCGGAAAAGTGATCTGCGGCTTCTGGCCGAAGCCCGCGCGGGTGAACAGCTCCCACATCTCGCGCGGCTGCATCTGCAGCGCGATCTTCAGCGTGCCGATGTTGCTCGATTTCTGGATCACCTCCTGCACGGTGAGCATCCCATGCGCGTGCGAGTCGGAGATCCGCATGCCGGAGATGACCACGTAACCGGGCGCGGTCTGGATCTGCGTCTGCGGCGTGACGCGCCCCGTTTCCAGCGCCAGCCCGATGGTGAAGGGCTTCATCGTCGAGCCCGGCTCGAACACGTCCGTGAGGGCGCGGTTGCGCAGCTGCTCGCCCGTGAGGTTCTGGCGCCGGTCGGGCGCGTAGCTCGGGTAATTCGCCAACGCCAGCACTTCGCCGCTGGCCGCGTCCAGCACCACCACGCTGCCGGCCTTCGCCTTGTTCTCCAGCACCGCGTCGCGCAGCTTCTGGTAAGCGAAGAACTGCACCTTGCTGTCGATCGAGAGTTGCAGGTCACGCCCGTCCACCGGCGGCAATTGCTCGCCGATGCCCTCGACGACGTGGCCCAGCCGGTCCTTGATGACACGGCGCGAGCCGGCGCGGCCCGCGAGTTCGCCGTTGAACGCGAGCTCCATGCCCTCCTGGCCGCGGTCCTCGACGTTCGTGAAACCCACCACATGCGCGGCGGCTTCGCCTTCCGGGTATTGACGCTTGTATTCCTTGCGCTGGTAGACCCCCTTGATGTCCAGCGCGGCCACCTGCTGCGCCACGGCGTCGTCCACCTGGCGCTTCAGCCAGACGAAGGTCTTGTCCTCGTCTACCAGTTTCTTGTCGAGCTCGGCCGGCGTCATCTCCAGCAACCTGGCAAGCCGCGCCAGTTTCGACGGGTCGCGCTCGACGTCCTCGGGAATCGCCCAGATGCTTGGCGCGGGCACGCTCGTTGCCAGCAGGAGGCCGTTGCGGTCCAGGATGCGCCCGCGGTTGGCTGGCAGCTCCAGGGTGCGCACGAAGCGCACTTCACCTTGCTTCTGGAAGAAGTCGTTGGCGAACACCTGGACCCACGCGGCGCGGCCGGCCAGCGCGACGAAGCCCGCTGCGATCGCCGCCACGATGAACTTGCTGCGCCACACGGGCGTCTTGCTCGCCAGCAGCGGGCTCGAGGTATAGGCGAGACTGCGGCTCATGGCGCGGGCGCCTCGCTCGGCCTCGCGCCGGAAGCGGCGCCTTTGGACGTGACGTACTGCGTGATGGCCGGCGACGCCGTGCGCATCTGCAACTGTTCCTTGGCAAGCTTCTCGACGCGCAGCGGGGTCGCCTTCGCGCGCTTCTCGACCTTCAGGCGTTCGTGCTCGATCTCGAGCTTGCGCGCCTCGCTTTCGGCCCGGTCGATCTCCGCGAACAGCTGGCGCGATTCGTATTGCGTGCGCACCAGGTACAGCGCACTGGCGAGCACGGCGACGAGCAGGACGAGATTGAGCCGCGTCATGGCTTTGCTCCTGCCCCTTCCGGTGGAAGGAGGGAGAGGAAAGACAGCGGGGTCATGCTTCGGTCCTTTCCGCCACGCGCATGATCGCGCTGCGCGAGCGCGGATTCCCGGCCACCTCGGCTGCGGAAGGCTTCACGCGCTCCAGCGCCTCGAGCTTCGTCGGCTTGGGAGCGGCGAACGGCGCGCGGCGATCGAACACCTCGCGCGAATGCCGCACGATGAATTGCTTGACGATGCGATCCTCCAGCGAATGGAAGCTGATTACCACGAGCCGGCCTTGGGGTTGCAGGATGTCCAAGCTCGCCTCTAGCGCCTGTTGCAGCTCTTCAAGCTCGGCATTGACGAAAATCCGAAGAGCCTGAAATGTGCGCGTTGCAGGGTCCTGGCCCGGCTCGCGGGTTTTGACCGCGCCAGCCACGAGCTGGGCCAGTTCGGCGGTGGTTGCAAGAGGGCCCCGTTCCTGTCGGCGAGCAACAATCGCCTTTGCAATCTGAACAGCAAACCGTTCCTCGCCATAGTCACGCAGCACCTCCGCGATCTGCCCGGCTTGCGCCGTGGCGAGCCACTGCGCCACGCTCTCGCCGCGCGTCGTGTCCATGCGCATGTCGAGCGGGCCTTCGGAGCGGAACGAGAAGCCGCGCGCCGGGTTGTCGATCTGCGGCGAACTCACGCCCAGGTCCAGCAGCACGCCGGCCACGCTCGCGGGAGGCAGCTGGCCGAGGTGGCGAAAGCCCTCGTGCCGAATCGAAAAGCGCGGGTCCGCGATGCGTGCGGCCTCGGCAACGGCGTCGGGGTCCTTGTCGAAGGCGATGAGGCGGCCGGCCGGCGACAGTTTCGACAGGATGAGCCGCGAGTGCCCGCCGCGCCCGAACGTCGCGTCGACGTAGGTCGCGTCCGGCTTGGTGAGAAGAGCGGTGACCGCTTCGTTCAACAAGACGGTGGTGTGTTGCCATGTGCCGTCCACCGCCTGCTCTCAAAAGGAGAATTCCTTGAAGACGTCGGGCATCTGTTGCCGCATCGCCTCCGCTTCCTTGGCCTCGTACGTCGCCTTGTCCCACAGCTCGAAGTGGTTGCCCATGCCGAGCAGCATGGTCTCCTTCTCGATGCCCGCCGCGGCACGCAATTCAGGCGAGATCAGCACCCGGCCGGTGCCGTCGAGCTCCACGTCCATTGCGTTGCCAAGGAAGATTCTCTTCCACCACTGGGCGTCCATAGGTAACGCGGCGATACGGTCGCGGAATTTTTCCCACTCCGGTCGCGGGAATATCATCAGGCAGCCGTGGGGATGGCGCGTCAGCGTGAGCTGGTTGGCCGCCGTCGCGCCCAGCACGTCGCGGTGCCGGGTCGGCACGGAGAGCCGACCCTTGGCATCCAGACTGAGCGACGAAGCGCCTTGGAACACTGTGTGAGTCCTTGCTACGGATCAAATGCAACGGTGGAGTGCGACGGCACAATTCACCACTTAATTGCACTTTTTTGCACTGTAGCAGGAAAACACCGGGAAGCAAGGCGGGGCTTGCCCGATTATTGTAATGAAATCAAAGACTTAGACCGGGTTCTACATGCTGGAATGCGGCAAAACCCGTTCTGAATGAAGCACTTAGCCTCTGCTGTGAAAGTGAATCCTCAGCAGCGTAGGCGGGTGTTAGAGAATGTAGCGCGACAAGTCGTCGTCGCGGCTCAGCTCCTTGAGCCGGCCATCCACATACGCTGCGTCGATCGTCACGGTCTGGCCGCCCAGGCGCGTCGCGTCGAAGCTGACTTCGTCGAGCAGCCGTTCCATCACCGTCGCCAGCCGCCGCGCGCCGATGTTCTCGGTGCGTTCGTTCACGTCGAACGCGATGTACGCCAGGCGGGTGATCGCCTCGGGCTTGAATTCCAGCGTCACGCCTTCGGTCGCGAGCAACGCCTGGTACTGCTTGACCAGTGAGGCATGGGTCTGCGTGAGGATCGCCTCGAAGTCCTGCACGGAGAGCGACTGCAACTCGACGCGGATCGGCAGGCGGCCCTGCAGCTCGGGAATCAGGTCGCTGGGCTTGGAGAGATGGAACGCCCCGCTCGCGATGAAGAGGATGTGATCGGTCTTCACCGGCCCGTACTTGGTCGACACCGTCGTGCCTTCGACCAGCGGCAGCAGGTCGCGTTGCACGCCCTGGCGCGATACGTCGGCTCCGCCGCCGCCCTCCCCGCCGAACGCGGAGCGCGACGCGACCTTGTCGATCTCGTCGATGAAAACGATGCCGTTCTGCTCGGCGTTGTGGATGGCTGCCAGCCTGATCTCGTCCTCGTTGACCAGCTTGGCGGCTTCCTCGTCGATGAGCAGCTTCATCGCCTCGGCGATCTTGAGCTTGCGTGTCTTGCGCTTGGCGCCGCCGAACTGGCTGAACATGCCGCGCAACTGCTCGGTCATTTCCTCCATGCCGGCCGGGCCCATGATCTCGAGCTGCGCGCGAGGCTCCGCCACTTCGATCTCGACGTCCTTGTCGTCGAGCAGTCCTTCGCGCAACTTCTTGCGGAACGTCTGGCGCGCGGTGTTCTCGCCCGAGGCGTCACCCATGCGCGAGGATGGATCGGCACTTCGCGCCAAGGGCACCAGCGCGTCCAGCACGCGGTCTTCGGCCGCGTCCTCGGCGCGCGAACGCACCTTGCGCATCTCGCCCACGCGGGTCTGCTTGACCGCCATCTCGGCCAGGTCGCGGATGATCGAATCCACGTCCTTGCCGACATAGCCCACTTCGGTGAACTTGGTCGCCTCGACCTTGATGAACGGCGCGTCGGCGAGCCGCGCCAGCCTGCGGGCGATCTCGGTCTTGCCGACACCGGTCGGTCCGATCATCAGGATGTTCTTGGGCGTGATCTCGCCCCGCAGCTTCTCGTCCACCTGCTGGCGGCGCCAGCGGTTGCGCAAGGCGATCGCGACGGCGCGCTTGGCATCGCCCTGGCCGACGATGTGGCGATCGAGCTCGGAAACGATCTCCTGGGGGGTCATTGAGGACATGGTCGGTACGCGGGAATGAAAGGCTGCAGCCCTTCAGGGATGCGAATCTTCGAGTGTTTCGATCGTGTGGTGCATGTTCGTGTAGATGCACAGCTCGCCGGCGATTTCCAGCGACTTCTTCACGATTTCGGCGGCGGTCAATTGCGTGTTGTCGAGCAACGCCTTCGCTGCCGCCTGCGCATAGGCGCCGCCCGAGCCGATCGCGATGATGCCGTGCTCGGGTTCCAGCACGTCGCCGCTGCCGGTGATGATGAGCGAAGCTTCGGCATCCGCGACCGCCAGCATCGCTTCCAGGCGCCGCAGCACGCGGTCGGTGCGCCAGTCCTTCGTGAGCTCGATCGCGGCGCGCACCAGGTGGCCCTGGTGCTTTTCCAGCTTGCCTTCGAAGCGCTCGAACAGCGTGAAAGCGTCGGCCGTGGCGCCCGCAAAGCCCGCCATCACCTTGTCGTGGTAGAGCTTGCGCACCTTGCGCGCGGTGCCCTTGACGACGACGTTGCCCAGCGTGACCTGGCCGTCACCGCCGATCGCCACCTGCCAGCGCCCGTCGGCGCCCTTGCGCCGCACGCTGACGATGGTCGTGCCATGAAATTGTTCCATCGAGCTCATCTTGGGCCGTCCTGGCCGAATTGCAAGACGAGCCGCCGGGGGAAGCGTTTCAGTCCGTACGCGCGCTCACCCGGGCATGTTCGCTGATGCCGATGACGTTGAAGAACGCGGCCACCAGCCGATGCACTTCCACGAACTGGATCTGCCGGCCTTCCATCTGGCGCGAGGAAACCCAGTTGAGCAGGCTGCCGGCCGCCGAGAAGTCGATCCGGATCAGGCGCGCGCACGAAATGACCATCACGTCAGCCCCCTCCATCCTGCCCTCGAGCAACTCGAGCGCTTCGGTCGCGTCGCCGAGGACCTGCCCGGCCAGCTCGACCGTGGCAATGCTCGCCAGCTGCGAATTGGGTGCCAGGTGCGTATCGCCGTAGCCGATGCTGACACCGGACGACAGCGAGTCGCGGAACGCCTCCCCGACGATCGTGTGGCCCGGCACATAGCTGCCATCCTCCTGCAGCGGCTTGTATTCGCAGCGGGCGCTCTCCCAGGACGGCGGCGAGACCTCGTAGGTGACGCAATAGTCCAGCGCGACAAGTTCGAACTCGTCCGGGCGGTGCATCACCCTGAGCACCTCCATGCGCAATTTCCACCACGCCGGATTCACGCCCTTGTCGCCCGAAGGGGTAGCGTCCTTGAGCGCCTTCTCGAAATTTTCGGCGGCTATGAAGCGCAATTGCACGGGCTGGCTGGCCCATTGCGTGACCAGACGCGTGAGGCCCTCCACCGCGGCCTCGTCGATGGTGTTCAGCTTGACCCAGCTCAGGCGCCAGGGCGGCTGAGCCTTCGCGAGCGCCGCAGTCATGGCCGCGACGGTCTGGGTGCCCAATGTGGCGGGGCAGGTCCAGTTCGCCGGCTGCTGGGGCGCACCCTGCGCGGCGGCCGGAGCCTGCATCCGGCCGACCGCCTCCGGAATCGAAAACCACTGCGGCGCCGAGCGGCCGAACCGCCCCGCGAATTCGATGGCCGCCGCCTCGTAGCGATCCTGCCGGCCCGTGGCGCGATACAGATCGAACAACGTGAGCCACGTCTCGTCGTGATCGACGCGGGAACCCTTGGGTCCGAGCACTTCCATCAACCCCGCCTCGGCGCCGGCGTCGTCGCCGTTGGCGAAGCGGATGGCCGCTTCCTCGAGCTCGGGATCGTGCGCGAACTCCTCGACGTCGATGGCGAACACCTTCGAGGCGGAGAAACCGGTGCTGGGGCCGCTGCCCGGCTCCGAAGGCGGCCCGCTGGCGGGCGTCACGGCCGAGATCGCGGGCGTCGTCGGGCGGCCGCCGGGGCCCGGCCGGCGCAGCGAACTCGACGATGCGTCGGGCGGCAGCAGGGGCGCGGCCGCCGTGTCGGCAGCCAGTGGCGCCATTGCGCTCGCGCGCGCGAGCGGTGCCAAGCCGGCCGGCGTCACCGAACCGAGCATCGGTTCCATTTCGATCGGGCTGGTCGCATCCGCATCCGCATCCTTGTCCGGCGGGAGCGCCTGCGGTTCAGTGCGGGTGTACGCCGTCGATCGCAGCGGCGAGGCCGGCAGGGGCCGCGCCGCCGCATCCGGCGGCACGTGCGAGGACATCGGAAAGCCGCCGCCGCTGCCGCCGCCGCTGCTCCCGCTGCGGCTGGACACGTCGCCATGCTTGGTCTTCCACCACT
>JAGRPN010000377.1 GCA_019449555.1 Ramlibacter sp. | reverse complement strand
TTCCGCCACCAGCTTGACCAGCGGCGCATGCGCGGCACCGATGTTCTGTACCAATTCCTCTGCAGTCATGTCCGTATTTTGCCGGTTCAGGGTAAGTCCCGATCAGCCGTTGTTAGTATACAATATACTGTGGCCTCGATGCAAGCGCGGTGGCAGCGCGGCCGACCCACATCCCAGGAGTTCCAGATGCCCGATTTGCTGAGCAAAGACCAATTCCGCACCGCGCTGGAGAACGCCATCAAGGGCAAGAGCGCGAACAAGGCCCCGTTCAGCGTTGCCTGGGCCAGCGGGAAACTGACGCGGGCGCATCTGGCTCGCTGGGCGGAAAACCACTATCACTACGTCGGCCCGTTCGCCGATTACCTGGCGTACATCTACGCGCGCACGCCCGACCAGTACGGCGAGGCCAAGGATTTCCTGCTGTCCAACATGTACGAGGAAGAAATCGGCGGCGACCGCCACACCGATCTCCTGATCCGGTTCGCGGAGGCTTGCGGCACGACCCGCGAGCGCGTGATCGACCCCGACAACATGTCGCCGACCACCCGCGGCCTGCAAAGCTGGTGCTATGCGGTGGCCATGCGCGAAGACCCGATCGTCGCCGTCGCCGGCCTGGTGGTCGGCCTGGAGTCGCAGGTGCCCTCGATCTACCGCAAGCAGACGCCCACCCTGCGCGACAAGTACCACTTCACCGACGAGGAAGTCGAGTTCTTCGACCTTCACATCGTCTCCGACGAGATCCACGGCGAGCGCGGCTACCAGATCGTGCTGGAGCACGCGACCACCGTGGATCTGCAGCAGCGCTGCCTGAAGATCTGCGAAGTCGGCGCCCAGATGCGGCTGCTGTACACGACGGCGCTGTACCACGACTACGTGGCCGGCGAACTCTCACTCGACGAACTCCAGTTGGCCGGCTCCGGCGTGCCGGCGAACGAACAGTCGCTGCTGCAGGCCTGAAGCGAACCAGCCCTTCACTCATGGCCAATCAGCAGGTCGAGGAATTTCGCAACCATATCGGCGGCGAGTGGAGTGCGGCGATCGGACGCAAGACGTTCGACGACGTCAACCCCGCGGATACGCGCGACATCGTCGGGCGGTTCCAGGCATCTGCGCGAGAAGATGCGCGAGCCGCGGTGGAGGCGGCCGCCGCGGCCTTTGCCGGCTGGCGCCGCACGCCGGTGTCCAGGCGCTCCAAGGTGCTGCTGGATGCGGCCGACCAGATCGAGGCGAACGCATCCCAATTCGCGCTCGAACTGACCCGCGAGGAAGGCAAGCCGCTCGGCTTGGCGAAGGACGAATTCCTGCGAGCGGCGCAGACGCTGCGGTTCTACGCCATCGAGGGGCAATCCTGGACGGGTGAAACCTTCCCGAACGACGATGCCGACATGCTGGTGTATTCGCAGCGCGAGCCGCTGGGTGTGGTCACCGTCATCTCGCCCTGGAACTTTCCCGTTTCCATCCCGGCGCGCAAGATCGCGCCGGCCCTGATCACCGGCAACACGGTCGTCTTCAAGCCGTCGTCGGATGCGCCGCTGAGCGGGTACCGCCTGGCCGAGGCCCTGGTCCGCTCCGGGTTGCCGAAGGGCGTGCTCAACTTCATTACGGGCAGCGCGGCGGAGGTCGGCGCGGCCATCACCGAGTCGCCGCACGTGCGGGCGATCTCCTTCACCGGCTCGACGGCCGCAGGCAAGCACATTCATGCCAGCGTGCCTTTGACGACGCGCGTCCAGATGGAGCTCGGCGGCAAAAACCCGCTGCTGGTGATGGAAGATGCCGACCTCGACGCGGCGGTCGAACTCGCCATCAAGGGCGGCTTCTCGCTCACCGGGCAGGCTTGCACCGGCACCAGCCGGATCCTGGTGGTCAATGAGGTTCGCGATGCATTCATCGAAAAGCTCCTTGCCCGCGTCAAGGCGCTGAAGATCGGGCCCGGCACCGACGCGGGCATGGATCTCGGCCCGCTCGCGACCGCGAAGCAGCTGGAAACGGTGCTTGCCTACGTGGAGATCGGCCGGCAGGAAGCCACCCACCTCATGGGCGGAATGCGCCTCGCCGGCGAGGGCTACGACCACGGTTACTACGTTTCGCCCGCGGTGTTCGCAGGCGTGCAACCGGCGATGCGGATCGCGCAGGAAGAAATCTT
>JAGRPN010000376.1 GCA_019449555.1 Ramlibacter sp. | reverse complement strand
GCCCGAGACGACCATGACACCCTCATTTTTTCGGAGCCTCTCGTGCCCCTCTACGACAACATCCTCGACACGATAGGCCGCACGCCAGTGGTGCGCCTGAACAAGCTGGCGCCCGTTGGCGTGAGCGTCTACGTCAAGCTCGAATCGTTCAACCCGCTGGGGTCGGTGAAGGACCGCATGGCCCGCGCCGTTATCGAGCACGCCGAACGCACAGGTGCGCTGAAACCGGGCCAGACGGTGGTTGAGGCGACTAGCGGGAACACCGGCATCGGGCTGGCGATGGTCTGTGCCCAGAAGGGCTACCCGCTCGTCGTCGTGATGGCAGAGAGCTTCAGCGTTGAGCGCCGCAAGCTGTTGCGCTTCATGGGGGCCCGTGTCGTGCTGACCCCGGCGGCCGAAAAGGGCACCGGCATGTTGAACAAGGCCGCCGAGCTGGCAAGTGCACATGGCTGGTTCATGTGCCGCCAGTTCGAGAACGAGGCGAACGCCGAAGTGCACACGCGTACCACGGCGCAGGAGATCCTGGCCGATTTTCCCGAGCACATGCTGCATGCCTTCGTCTCCGGCTTCGGCACCGGCGGCACGCTGCTCGGCGTGGCGCGCGGCTTGAAAGCCGCCGGGCGCGGCATACGAATCATCGCAGCCGAGCCGGACAACGCACCCATGCTGGCCAGCCGGGTGCCGCAACTGCGTGATGCGAGTGGCCAACCGACCGCGAGCCATCCTCACTTCCGGCCGCACCTGATGCAAGGCTGGAGCCCCGATTTCGTCGCGCGCCTGACGGAGATCGCCGTGGCCGAGCAGCTGATCGACGAGATCGTGCCGGTGGCCGGCCGAGAGGCGTTGAACCTGACGCGCTCGCTCGCCCGGCAGGAGGGTATCTTCGTCGGTCCGTCGAGTGGTGCCACGCTGGCCGCCGGCCTCGCAGTGGCCCGCCGCAGCCCGCCCGGCGCCAACATCCTGTGCTTGCTGCCGGACACGGGCGAGCGCTACATGTCGACACCGCTGTTCGAGCACATCGTGGAGGTCATGAACGACGAGGAGCTTGCGATCTCGAGTTCGACACCCGGTTACCGTTTCGACGTGCCGGCTGCGCCCCCACCGGTCGATACGCCGAGACCGGTGATCGACCCCGTGGCCGCAGCGTTCGTCAGCGACACCGTGCGGGACCAGCCGGTCGTGATATTCGCGCTCGAATGGTGCGAGTTCTGCTGGGCGGTGCGAGAGCTTTTCACCCGGCTTGGCGTGGCATTCGAGAGTGTCGACATCGACGCCGCGCGGTTTCAGCTCCAGGATCTGGGTGTGATGATCCGCGCGGTGCTGCGAGAGCGCACCGGCTCGCCGACCATCCCGCAGATCTACATCGGTGGCCGGCACCTCGGCGGCTGCATGGACCTGTTCGACGCGGTGCTCGCGGACCGGCTTGAGCCGCTGCTGGAGGCTGCCGGTGTCGCGTTCGACCGGGGTGTGCAGCTGGACCCGTACACCCTGTTGCCGAAGTGGGTCCACCCGCGCAAGGCTGCGTGAATGCAGGTGCGCCCGCCTGTGATCGACAGCGTGCCCGTGATCGACATCACACAGCTCGACAACTCGTCGTCGCTCGGCGCCATCGACAGCGCTTGCCGCCAATGGGGTTTCTTCCTTCAAGACGATCAGCCCGGCCTCGAGGTGTGTCGGAACGGCTCCTGGCACCTGGTGCCGCCTCGCGCCGGAGCACTGGTGATCAACCTCGGCGACGTTGTGCAGGTATGGTCCAACGACCGATACCAGGCGGCCCTGCACCGGGTAATCACACATGCGCGGCGCGAGCGCTATAGCGTCCCATTTTTCCTGAACCCGTCCTACGAAACGCGCTACGAGCCACTGCCGGCGAGCGTGGACGCCCAACGGCCGGCACGCTATGAGGCCATCCAGTGGCGTGAGTTCCGGGAGCTGCGCGCCGCCGGTGACTACGCCGACCTGGGCGAGGAGGTCCAGATCGCCCACCACTACCGTAAACAAGAGGAACCTTGAGCATGGCCTTCATCGAGACGATTGCCCCCGACTGTGCGGACAGCGCGTTGGCCGCGATGTACCTGCGTCAGCAGTCGGCGTGGGGTTATGTGCCCAATTATGCGAAGGTGTTCTGCCACCGTCCCGCGGTGATGGCGCGCTGGGCCTCCTTGCTGGCCGAGATCAAGCGGCCGATGGACGCGCGCCGGTTCGAGCTCGTCACATTCGTCGCGGCCCACGAGTTGCGCCATACCGCCTGCACATTGGTCCACGGCAAGAAGCTGCGCGAGTTCTTCAGCGACCACGAGATCGTCGCGATCGCGAAGGGCCACCCCCCCGACACCCTGACTGACAGCGAGCGGGCGATGCTGCGCTTTGCCCGCCAGGTGGCGCGCGATGCCTCCCAGGTCACTCAGGAAGAGGTGGACGGATTGCGGGCGCTGGGCGTCACCGGCGCGGAGGTGTTCGACATCGCCGCAGCTGCTGCGGCACGGGCCTTTTTCACGAAAGTGCTGGACGCCCTCGGCGTTGAATTGGACTTGCCGTTTCTCGCGCTCGAGGAAACCCTGCGTGGCCTATTAACGTGACATCGTCATGCGCTGGCCCAGGCGCGGTCTTCCATGACGGCCAGGATGTGTGCGGCGGCGCGCGCGGCGCCATTGGTCTCGACGGGCTTGTAGTTGAGCGGCTTGTCCATGGTGCTCAACGCCTTGTCGGCGAGCCCGCGCACGCTCAGTTCCTTGAAGCGGACTGAGCAGTCGGCGCAGTAGTTGTGCAGGCGGTTGTTCGGCGGCTACGGCTACATGACGGAATACCCGATCGCGGGGCTGTACGCGGACACACGCGTGCAGCGCATCTACGGCGGTGCCAACGAGATCATGAAGGACCTGATCGCCCGCACGCTGTTTGCATGAGAGACCAACAAGGAGACATCGATGACAAACCTGACCTATACCGATCTGTTCGACCGCGTGGCGCGGGCCACCCCCAACCGCGTGGCGCTCAGCGACGATGCGGGCGAATACACCTACGCCCAGGTGCAGTCGATCGCGAACCGCTTCGCCAACGCACTCATTGCCCGCGGCTTCGGTCCGGCCGCTCCGTTCGCCTTACTCACCCCGAACACCAACCTGGGTGTGATCGCGTTCATCGCCGGGCAGCGCGCCGGCGGCGCCTGGGAAAACATCAATCTGCGCAACTCGCTGGCCGCCAATATCGAAATCCTCAGTCGCGGCGGCTGCCAGGCCCTTTTCTTTCACAGCAGCTGTGCAGGCATGCTGCCTGAGATCAGGGCCAAGCTCAAATCGCTGCGGTTGGCCGTTTGCCTGGACCACGACGGGGAGGATTTCCTTTCAATCGAAACCTTCTCCCGCGACGCCACGGATCGGCCGGTCAACGTGCGGCTCGGTGCCTCGCAGAACGGTGTGCTGGGGTCCACGGGCGGTACCACCGGGCTGGCCAAGGTCACCCAGAGCGGACAGGCTTTTCTTGCGATGAGCGCCCTGGGCTTCATGCTCGAGATACGGTGCGACGCGCCGCCTGTCAACCTGGCCATCGCCCCGATCACGCACGCTGGCGGCCTCGTCTGCCTGGCGACATTGGCCATGGGCGGCACGGCCGTGATGATGGCCACGCCGAATCTCGACAAGGTATTTGCCAACATCGAGAAGCATCGGGTCTCGCTCATGTTCCTGCCACCGACGCTGATCTACACGCTGATGAAGCACCCGAAGTGCCGCGAAACCGATTTCTCGTCGTTGCGATACCTGATGTCGGCCGCGGCGCCCATCACGCCCGACCGTATTCGCGAAGCGCACCAGCTTTTCGGGCCGGTCATTTGCCAGTCGTATGGCCAGACCGAATGCGGCATGCCGCTCACCTTCATCTCGCCCGCGGAGGTGACCGAGGCGATCGGGAATCCCGCCCATGCCCAGCGGCTGAAATCGGCCGGCAGGCAGTCGCCGGTGGTCGCAGCGCTGGAAATCGTGAACGAAGCCGGCGAAGTATTGCCGCCGGGCGAGATCGGCGAGATCGTCATGAACGGGCCCATGGTCATGTTCTCGTACGTGAACGATCTCCAGGCAGCCACCGAGATCAAGAAATACGGTTGGCAGCACACCGGCGACGTCGGCTACCGCGACGAGGATGGCTACATCTACATCTGCGACCGCACGCGGGACCTGATCATCACCGGCGGATTCAATGTCTTTCCGCTCGAAGTCGAGCAGGTGATGTTGACGCATCCCGCCATCCAGGACTGCGCGGTGATAGGGGTGCCTGACGAAAAATGGGGTGAGGCCGTCAAAGCGGTGGTGGAACTGGTACCGGGGCGACAAGCCACGGAAGCAGAACTGGTCGCGCTTTGCAAGGAAGCGCTGGGGAGTGTCAAGGCGCCGAAGTCGGTCGAATTCATCGCGACGCTGCCCAAGAGCGCGGTCGGCAAGGTGCTGAAAAGAGAGCTGCGGCTGCCCTATTGGCAGGGCCGAACGTCGACAATCTGATCCGTGATGCCCAACTCGATGGACCCTGCAGCAGACAACATACGGCTTCCGCGCAGGATCGGCGATCGCCTGCGCCTGCCTCTTGTCGCGGCCCCGATGTTCCTCGTCTCGAATGTCGAGCTTGTGGTCGCGTCGTGCCGCAGCGGCGTGATCGGCACGTTCCCGAGCGCCAATTGCCGTACCGCGAGTGAACTCGATTCCTGGCTCACAAATATCCGCGGGCAATTGGACGAGCACGAAGCCGCCACGGGGCAGCGGTCGGCACCCTACTGCCCCAATCTTAT
>JAGRPN010000375.1 GCA_019449555.1 Ramlibacter sp. | reverse complement strand
TTGTCGCCGGTCAGCATGACCGGCCTGATGCCAAGCAGCTTCAGTTCCCGGATCGCCTGTTCGCTTTCGTTGCGCACCCCATCGGCAATGGCAAAAAGGGCCAGTGGCTTGTTGTCTCCGATGAGGACCACGGCCGTCTTGCCTTGCTCCTCCAGTAACCGCAGCCGGCCCTCGAGTTCCGGTGAACAGGCGCCGGCCTCTTCGACATGCCGGTGATTTCCCAGTGAATAACGCACTGCGCCAATCACGCCCGCGACGCCCCGGCCGCGCAGGGCAGTGAACTCGGCGACTGCTGGCCGGTCACCGACATCTCGCCCGTGTGCCGCGATGGCCTTCGATACAGGATGGTCGCTGCGGGACGAGAGCGCCACGGCCACGCGCATCTGCTCCGCTGCACTGCCCTCCAAGACGATGACATCAGTGACGGCCGGCTTTCCGTGGGTCAGGGTGCCAGTCTTGTCCAGCGCCAGGACCTTGAGCTTGTCTCCGCCCTCCAGGAACAGGCCGCCCTTGATAAGGATGCCCCGGCGCGCCGCGCCCGTGAGACCCGACACGACCGTCACGGGCGTCGAGATGACCAGCGCGCAGGGGCACGCTACAACCAGCATCACCAACGCGCGATAGACCCAAGTAAGCCAGTCCGCTCCGGCAAGAAGCGGCGGCAACACCGCCACCGCCAAAGCGATGCCGACCACGGCCGGCGTGTAGTAGGTCGCGAACTGGTCCACGAAGCGCTGTGTCGGTGCACGGGTGGACTGTGCCTCGTGCACCGCCCGTACGATGCGCGCCAGCGTTGAATTGCCGGCCAGGGCCGTTGCTTCGTACTCCAGTTCGCTGTCCTGGTTGATAGTGCCGGCGTAGAGAGAGTCCCCCACAGCCTTGTCCACCGGCACGCTCTCGCCGGTGATGGGCGCCTGGTCCACGGTGCTGCTGCCGAAAGTGACCCGCCCGTCCACGGAAATGCGCTCGCCCGGGCGCACCCGGAGGACCGAGCCCAGCGCGACGGATGCCGCCGGTATGGTTTCCCACTCCGAGCCGATGCGAACGGTCGCAGTCTCTGGTGCCAAACCGAGCAGGGCTTCGACTGCTCGGTGGGCGCGCTGCAGCGAGCGGGCTTCGATGACCTCGGCCACTGCGAACAGGAACATCACCATGGCCGCTTCCGGCCACTGCCCAATGACCAGCGCGCCAGTCACAGCGATGGACATGAGGGCGTTGATGTTCAAGGTGCGCTGTTTCAGCGCCATCCAGCCCTTGCGGTAGACGCCCAGGCTGGTGAGGGTAACGCCCAGCACCGACAGCGCCAGCGCCAGCAGGGAGAGGTCGCCGGCAGCGAGGGATGCCAGCTCCGCGGCAACCGCAGCCGCACCGCCCGCCAACAGCTTCCAGTACTCACGGACCCAGTGCGTTCGTTGCGGCACGGGCGCTGGAGCTGCGGCAGGAGCCTTCAGGCTTCCGCCCATGCCGACATCGTCAAGGGCTGCCATCACCGCGTCCAGGTGGCCAGCTGCGTGCTCGACGGTGAGTTCGCGCGCAAGGAGGTTGAAATACAGTCCGGTCACGCCTGAAACGCTCGCCAGCCGCTTGCGGATGAGCCCTTCCTCGGTAGGGCAGTCCATCTTCTCGATATGGATGACTGAACGTTGGGCGGCATCTGAAGAGGCGGTTGCAGGCGCTGCTGCGGCACCGACCGCCGAACTGTCGCACGCGCAGCAAGCATCGCCCGATTCAGCACACGCGGAAGGCATTTCTTGGCTCATGCGCTTATTGGAAAGCCTATAGTTGGTACAGAGTCAAGGAACAGGGGTTTACATGCGTATTGGTGAGCTGGCGCAGCGCGCCCACTGTGACGTGCAGACGGTGCGCTTCTACGAGCGCGAGGGTCTGCTGGAGGAGCCCCAGCGTGAGGTGTCCGGCTACCGGAAGTACGACAGCAGGCACCTGACCAGGCTGAACTTCATCCGGCACTGCCGTTCGCTGGATATTCCCCTCACCGAGGTGCGCCAGCTGCTGGACTTCGCCCAGAGCCCGACCCGGTCCTGCGCATCCGTGAACAACCTTCTGGACGGGCACATCGAGCAGGTAAAGAGCCGAATCAGCACGCTGCGTCAGCTGGAGACTCAGCTCGTCTCGCTTCGACGGTCCTGTGACGGCGACGCATCCCACCCGTGCGCCATCCTCGAGTCGTTCATGAGCGCGGCACAGGAGCACGCATGTGCCTGCCACTCGCATGCGACTGCTCGATAGAGCTTCTTCGCTCTGTGGCATTCACAATTCAAATCGGCTTGTCGTTAGCGCTGGCCTGGCGGGACATGTTTTCGCGGCACGGTCGCCGCGGCTGGGCTCAGGCGTCCTTGTGTTGAAGGCGTTTGCCAAAGAGCACGCTTGCATGGCCCACCGGATGATCGCGGACGACCGCTTGCCTCTCATAGCCCATGTGCTCGTAGAAGCCTGGAGCCTGGAAGCTGTGGGTGTCCACGAAGATCACGGCACAGCGCATCAGCCTGGCATGTTCTTCGGCCGCCGAAAGGAGTGCGGCTCCCAGGCCATGCCCCCGTTGGGGCTCATCGACCCAGAGATAGGAAACGTAGCAGCAACCTCCCCAGGTGTAGCCGCTGATGCCGGCCCGGATGGCCCCGGAGCCGTCTCGCTGCGTTCCCGAGAATGATTCCCCGTCGAAGTAGCCCGTCGTCTTCGAGTTGAACTCGTAGATTCGCTGGGCGAGGAAGGCCTCTATCTCAGGGGCGTCGCCGGCGAGAACGACGATTGGATCGCGATTCATGACGCCTCACGTAAGGTAGACCGCAGCCAGTGCGGGTTAGCACGGCTGTTGCGAGCTAACAGAGCTCGAGCGGCTCGTGTAAGTTCCTGCGCTGTACCGCAATTGCGGCATCAGATTCCCTGTCGAATCAAGTAAACCCGGCGAACGCCGAATTCGGGCCCACGTACGGCCTACGCCAGCTCAGCCGCTTCGCGCCGGGCGGCTGGTCCGGGCCGAACTGTCGGCGCCGGATTACAGCAGCGCAGGGCGCTCGCCGGGTTCGCATCGCGTCGCGCGCGCCCATGCTGAGGATCAAGGACCGAAATCCGATGAGCCCGATCGACGACACGCCGCATGCCGGCGAAATCATGCAGCCGCCGGAACGGCGCATTCCGCAGCCCCTGCCCGGGCAGGCAAGCGATGAGCCGTTGCGCGGCAATTCGCGCGCGGACGAGCTTGGCGAGGAAAGCAATGTGGCGCACCGTCCGCCGTTGCCTCGCCATGCGCAGCGCCATGCGGCGGATGGCGAAGCCGAACCAGGCGAGCCGGCGATCGAGCACCGGCGCGTCAGGGACGACGGCGGTGCGAAGAGTTTCAAAAAGCAGCGAGGCTGAACCGTATGCACGAAATTCCCTCTCCAGAATCCGTGCCCCCGGTGAACAATCCCGACCCCCAGCCGGGCGACCCGAAGCCGAAGGCGCCGCCGTCCGAAGACGAGCCGGGCCGGCGGCAAGTTCCGGTCGAACTGCCCGGCAAGCCGGGGATGCCTGAGCGGGCCTGAGCGAAAAGTTCGCGAGGACCGCAACGCCCTGAAACGGCGCGGTGCGCGCGTCAGTCGCGGGTGACGCGCACCAGCTCTTCGCGCGAAGTCACGCCTTCGCGCACCAGCCGCTCGCCATCCTCGCGCATCAGCGTCATGCCTCCCTTGAGGGCGGCTTCGCGGATTTCCGCTTCCGCCGCCCGGCGGTGGATCTGGGAGCGGATCGCGTCGTTGGCGACCATGAGTTCGAAAATGCCGGTGCGACCCTGGTAGCCTGTCTGGCCGCATGCCGCGCAGCCCGGCGCGGTCCAAACATCACCAGTGCGCACGCGGCAGTGCTGGCAGAGCTTGCGCACCAGCCGCTGCGCCAGCACGCCGAGCAGCGAAGAGCTGAGCAGGAACGGCTCGACCCCCATGTCGGTCAGGCGCGTGACGGCACTGGCCGCGTCGTTCGTGTGCAGGGTCGCCAGCACCAGGTGGCCGGTGAGCGAGGCCTGGATCGCGATCTGCGCCGTCTCGTAATCGCGGATTTCGCCGATCATGATGATGTCCGGGTCCTGCCGCAGGATCGCGCGCAGCGCCTTGGCGAAATCCAGGTCGATCTTCGCGTTCACCTGGGTCTGGCCGACCCCGGGTAACTCGTATTCGATCGGGTCTTCCACCGTCATGATGTTGCTGCTGCCGGCATCCAGCCGGCTCAGCGCCGCATACAGCGTGGTCGTCTTGCCCGATCCCGTGGGGCCCGTGACCAAGATGATGCCGTGCGGCTGCGCGATCAGGCCGAGGAATCGGCTGAGCACGTCGCCAGTCATTCCGACCGATTCGAGGCTCAGCTTGCTCTCGCTCTTGTCCAGCAGCCGCAGTACGGCGCGTTCGCCATGAGCGCTCGGCAGCGTGGACACGCGCACGTCCACCGCCCGTGTGCCGATGCGCAATGAAATGCGGCCGTCCTGGGGCAACCGTTTTTCGGCGATGTCGAGCTCGGCCATGATCTTCAGGCGTGAGATCAACGCCGCGTGCAGCGCGCGATTGGGCCGCACCACTTCTCGCAGCGTGCCGTCGACGCGGAAGCGCACGCTGGAATGGCGCTCGTAAGGCTCGATATGGATGTCGCTCGCGCCGTCGCGCGCCGCCTGCGTGAGCAGCGCGTTGAGCATCCGGATGATCGGCGCATCGTCGCTCGTTTCCAGCAGGTCTTCGACGGCGGGGAGTTCCTGCATCATGCGCGACAGGTCCGCGTCGTTCTGGACTTCGCTGACGACGGTGGCGGCGCTCGATTCGCCTTGCGCATAGGCCGCGCTGATGCGCTGCGCCAGCGCGGCCGGATCGAGCAGCTGCAGGGAACGCACGCCGTACTTGCGCACCACTTCGCTCAGCGCCTGCGTCGCCGGCGCCGGCGCGTACCACAGCGTCACTTCCTGTCCGTCGTCTTCCAGCAGCAACTGGTTGCCGCGCGCGAATCCATAGGGCAGCGGATACCGCATCGGGCTGCCCTAACGGCCAAGGGGCGTCGGCACGGGCGGCACCGGCACCGGCACCGGGACCGGCACCGGCACCGGGACCGGCACGGCGGACGGGGTGGCTGGCTGCTCCACCCGCACGGTCGCAGGCAGCACAGGCCCGGCATTGACGGGCACCACGATGCTGGATCGAGGCTGGGCCGCTTCCTGCTTGCCCCGCATGAGGTCGTAGCGATCGAGCGAGAGCGCCTCGGTTTGCGCCGCGTCGCGCACCACCACCGGCCGCAGGAACACCATGAGGTTGGTCTTCACGCGGCTGCGCTGCTGGCTCTTGAACAGGTTGCCGAGCACCGGCACATCGCCCAGCACCGGCACCTTTTGCTCGCCGTCGGAATAGGTGTCTTGCAGCAGCCCGCCGAGCACGACGATCGCGCCATCATCGACCAGCACGCTCGATTCGATCGAACTCTTGTTCGTGGTGAGTCCCGCGGCGTCGTTCTTGGTCGACGCGTCCACGCTGGAGACTTCCTGGAAGATCTGCAGCTTCACCGTGCCGTTCTCGCTGATCTGCGGCTTCACGCGCAGCGTCAGGCCCACGTCCTTGCGCTCGATGGTCTGGAACGGGTTCACGGTGCCGCCGGTGCCGGTACCCGTGTTTGTGAACTGGCCCGTGACGAACGGAACGTTCTGGCCGACGACGATCTTGGCTTCTTCGTTGTCCAATGTCAGCAGGTTCGGCGTGGACAGCACGTTGCCCCCGCCCGTGCTTTGCAGGAAGTGCGCCAGTGAGGTCAGCACGTTCGCGCCAGCGATCTTGCTGATGGTGCCGAAGTTGATGCCCGAAGGCACCGCGGCGGCGGTGGGCTGGGCCGCGAGGTTGACGATGCCGGTCGTGCCCACGCTGAAGTTGGTGCCCAGCAGACCCACGGTGCCCTTGCCGGTGCTGTTGAGGGGTCCCTGCCATTGAATGCCGAACTCCGCGCTGACGTTGTCATTCACGGTTGCGACAAGACCTTCGACGTACACCTGCGCGCGGCGCGAGTCGAGCCGGTCGATCACGCCGCGCAGCTGGCGGTACTGCGGCTCGGCGGCGGTGATGATGAGGGCATTCGTCGCGGGATCGGCCTGGATCTGGCCGCCGGTCGAGGGCTGGGCCGAAGCCGCGACCGGGGCCGTGGCAGCAGTCGCGCCCGGGGCGGTCGGCGCAGCCAGCGGCTGAGCCCCTGCCGCGCCCCCGCCTGCGCCGGCCGAACCGGTGGTCGCCGCCAGGGCGGCGCGCAGCGTGACAGCCAGCTTGGCGGCCTCCGCGTTCTTCAGGTACACGACGTAGATGTTGCCGGTGGGGCTTTGCAGCCCCGGCTGGTCCAGCCGTTCGATCAGCGTGCGTACGAGGTTCAGGCGCGCCGGATTGGCTGCGCGAACCAGCAGGCTGTTGCTGCGCACTTCAGGGATCACAGCCGTCTGGAACGAAGCGCCCACCTGCCCGGGGGCCGGCGCCGCGGCGGCCGCGCCACCGGAGGTCGCCAGCCGCTGCACCACCGGAGCGAGATCGGCGGCAAGCGCGTGACGCAGCGGGATCACCTCGACGTCGGTGGCGTCGGAGACGTCGAGCGCGGCAATGATGCGCCCCAGCCGCTGCAGGTTGTCGGCGTAATCGGTGATCACCAGCGAGTTGTTGCCGGGGTTGACGTTGATGGTGTTGTTCGGGCTGATGAGCGGCCGCAGGATCGGCACCAGGTTGGCGGCCGGCTCATAGTTCAGCCGGAAAATCTGCGTCACGATCTGGTTGCCGGCCACCGGAGCGCCGATGGAAACCGCGCCGCCCTGCAGCTTGGCGTCGGCTTCGGGCACCACCTTGAGCAGCCCGCCCGCTTCCACCACCGCGAACCCCGACAGGCGCAGTGTCGCGAGGAACTGGTTGTACGCGACGCTCGGCGGCACCGGCCGGTCGGTGTTCAGGTTGACCGTGCCCTTGACGCGCGGATCCACGACGATGTTGCGGCCGATGATGGCCGCCATGGTGCGGGCGACGGCTTCGATGTCGGCGTTGACGAAGTTCAGCGTCACCGGTTCTCTCGAGCGCTGCTGGGCATGCGAGGCCGGCGCGCCCGCCAGGAAGGCGCAGGCAACGAGGAAAACAGCCAATCTTTGATTCATATCAGCCTATCGTGATGATGGAGCGCGGGCCGCTGCGGCGCCCGATGATGTTGAGCAGGTTCGACAGTGCGTTCTCGCGCTCGGGTGCGGCGCTGGCCACGCCGGAAAAATGCAAGCGGGAGCCCACCCATTGCCCGGTCCCGCTCAGCTGCAAGCTGCCTTCGAGGGTGTCCAGCTGCAGGGTCGGCGCGGAGCCTCCGAGGACGGTAACACGGTAACTGCCCATGGGCCTCAAGGTTGACAGGCGCGACGACAGCCGCTGCGCCGTGAGTTCGGCCCGCCCGGCGATCGCGAGCCGGCCTTGCACCCATTCTACTGAAAGCTCATGCGTTGCCAGCACCAGATCGCCATCGAATTGAAGCGTGTTCCATGGCGTGCCCAGGCCTGCCAGCAACCCGGCCGGCCACCTCGTCTGCGCGTTCGCGAAAGTCACGTGCGTGCCGCCCCAACGCCACTGCGTGCGCACCGCCACGGGCTGGGGCGTGCAACAGGCGCTGGTAAGTTCCGCGAACACGCCGTTCCAGCGCGGACGCAGGCGCCAGTCCAGGCGCGTCGGGAGCGCCACCGCGTCGGTGCTGCCCGCCCCGCCGGTCAAGAGCAATTGCGCCGAGCCGTTCCACACGGTGCCCCGCGCATCGCTCAGAAGGACACGGCCTTCGGTAGCACGCTGCACGGCGCCCGTCAGCCAGCGGGCCGGAGCAAACAGCACGATCGCGCACAGCAGGCCGGGCAGGGCGCCCGCCAGAGCCCAATGCCACGGCGCGCGGGGCT
>JAGRPN010000374.1 GCA_019449555.1 Ramlibacter sp. | reverse complement strand
TCCCCTGCCCTCGATGCTGAGCCCGCATTGGGGTTGGGCCAACGGGATCATCTATACGGACGCTTCGGGCGGAACAACCAGGCAGGCGGTCATGGTGGCCGGTGGCCTGGACGAGGTGCAGACGATCACCGCCAACGAATGGCTCGATGGAAACGACCCTACCGCGGGCTGGCGGCCTTTCCCCCAGTGGCTCCAGCGGCGGCACAACAGCAACACGGTCATCCTGCCGGACGGGAAGTTGCTCACCATTGGTGGCAATAGCGCCACGGCCGATTACGACAGTCCCTTGCTCGAGGCGGAGCTGTATTCGAGCGACCCCACCGTCACCAGCGGCCAGTGGCAGACAATGGCCCCTCACTCCATCCAGGCGGCGTACCACTCGAGCGCGATCTTGCTGCCGGACGCGACGGTGCTGCTGTCGCAGGATGACATGGACCATTCGGCGGCGGCGGCCGCTCTGCACAAGGCGCAGGTCTACTCGCCGCCTTACCTGTTCAAGGGGGCCCAGCCCATCATCAACACCGCGCCGGCGAGCGTCAGCCGTGGCCAAAGCTTCGACGTGGCGACCGATCGCAACGTCGCCTCCGCCGTACTCGTGGCGCCGGGCGCCGTGACGCATGCCAACGACATGCACCAACGCGCGATTCGCCTACCCGTCGTGCTGCGCAGTGCGGGCTTGACCGCGACAGTCCCCAACTCAGCGGCGACGGTGCCGTCGGGCTATTACATGCTGTTCGTTCTGGACTCGAACGGTATTCCGTCCGTGGCCAAGTTCGTCCGGGTCCTTTGATCGGGCTCGTGTCCCGCCCAGTTGCGCTCAGTATCGCCAGAACAGCCGGTCATCGAGCTGTCCCGACGCGATCAGGTACTTGAGCTGCTTGAGCCGGGTGAACGGTCTCGCATCGAAGGTGGCTCGGTCGATCCCGATCCGCTCGAACACGTCGTGCAGCTGGCGGGCCCCCTTGCGCGCGTCCCATGCGCACCGGAAGCCGGGCAGCTGTTCGTGGATTTTCGCGAAATTGACGCGGTAACTGCGGTTGTCGCCGCCGGCCGGTCCGAATGTCAACTCGCAGCCGGGATAGACCTCCGCCACGATCTGCGCGATTTCACGGACCTGGAAATTGTCGGCATCGTGGCCGACATTGAAAATCTGTCCGTGGATGCAATCCTGGGGCGCATCCAGCACGCACGCAATCGCCTCGCAGATATCGAGAACGTGCACCAGCGGGCGCCAGGGAGTCCCGTCGCTTGTCATCGCGATCTTCCCGCTCGTCGCGGCGACGCCGCACAGATTGTTGAGCACGATGTCGAACCGCATTCGCGGCGACGCGCCGTAGGCGGTAGCGTTTCGCAGAAAGGCAGGCGAGAAATCCGGCGAAGCCATCGCACCGACGTCGCGCTCGACCAGCGTCTTGCACTTCGCATACGCGGTCTGCGGATTCACCGGTGAGCGTTCGGTCATCGGCTCGGCATCGTCTGCCACGCCATAGACGCTGCACGAGGATGTGTAGACGAAGCGCTTCACCCCCGCGGCCTTCGCCAACCCTGCCAGTCGAACCGACGCCTGGTGGTTGATCTGGAAAGTCAGTTCCGGAACATTCTCGCCCAGCGGATCGTTGGAAAGCTCGGCAAGATGCACGACCGCCTCCACGCCACGCAAATGCTCCGGCTGTATCTCGCGGATGTCGCAGTTGACGGTGCGCGGAAAGCACGGAACGAGTGTGCGATCGCTGAACAGCCAGCCGTCGCGGTAATAGCCGGTATCGACTCCCAGAATGTCGTGGCCGCGCGCCTGCAGGTACGGCGCGAGCAGGCAGCCGATATAGCCTTCAACTCCCGTAACAAGCAGCTTCATACGTGATCCATCCCTTTGCGAGTAGCCGCTATGCAATCTAATAGACTGCGGCGGACAAATGTGCTCCGCAGTAGCAATTGGGGACATCGTCCTACGCGCGGCGCGGCCGGCACTCCGCCATCGGCATGTACGCTGCATCGTGCTTCCAGATCAACGGCGCTCCAATAGGACAATCCACCCACGCGCAGTTCAGGAATTTAGGGAGAACAATCCCATGGCGGCGCCCTCGCGTTGCGAACATGATGGAGTTTATTGATGAGAACTCGGCCGGTCTTCAACGGGCCTGGCACGTGACTTGACTTTTATGACCATGGATCAGCTTGCCCCCGCAAGAACAAGTCCAGTCCCGGCTCCTTCCTGCCGCTTCTGCGGCTCGGCTTTGCACCATACGTTCACCGACCTGGGCATGTCGCCGTTGTGCGAAAGCATCTTGTCGGCGGACCAGCTGAACCAGATGGAAGCTTTCTATCCGCTGCATGTGTTCGTGTGCGAGCACTGCTTCCTGGTGCAACTGCAGGAATACGTCAGCCCCGAAAATATCTTCACCGAATACGCGTATTTTTCGTCTTATTCCGACAGCTGGCTGGCCCATGCGAAGGCGTATACCGAGCTGATGGTCAAGCGCTTCCAGCTGGGCCGCGACAGCCTGGCGGTGGAATTGGCCAGCAACGACGGCTATCTGCTCCAGTATTTCGTGGAACAGGGCGTTCCGGTGTTGGGCGTGGAGCCGGCCGTGAACGTCGCCAGGAAAGCCGTCGAAAAGGGCATCCCCACGCTGGTGCGATTTTTCGGCCGGGAGATGGCGCTAGACATGGTGCGCGGCGGGACCCGGGCCGACCTGATCCTGGGAAACAACGTGCTCGCGCAGGTCCCGGACGTTTGCAGTTTTGTCGCCGGCATGAAGACGCTGCTCAAGCCCGCCGGTGTGATCACGCTGGAATTTCCTCACCTGATGCGCTTGATGGAAGGCAATCAGTTCGACACCATCTATCACGAGCACTTCTCATATTTCTCGTTTCTCACCACGACGAAAATCATGGCCAGGTTCAACCTCACGGTTTTCGACGTCGAGGAACTCCCCACGCACGGCGGCTCGTTGCGGGTGTACGCCCGGCACGCTGAAGACAGCTCGCGTCCTGTGACCGAACGCGTGCGGGAACTGGTGCAAAGGGAAGAAAAAGCCGGATTCACCCGCCTGGAGACATATTTCTCCTTCGACGAAAAGGTCAAGGAAACCAAGAGAAGAATCTTGCGCTTCCTGGTCGAAGCCAAGCAGGCCGGCAAGTCCATTGCCGGATACGGCGCTCCGGGAAAGGGCAATACCCTGCTCAACTATTGTGCGATCCGCACCGACTTCCTCGATTACACGGTGGACCGCAACCCTTATAAACATGGAAAGTTTCTTCCCGGCACCCACATCCCTGTCTTTCCTCCGGAAAGGATTCGCGAGACCCGGCCTGATTACGTCGTGATTTTGCCCTGGAACCTGAAGAACGAAATCCGTGAACAGTTGTCTTTCATTCGCGAGTGGGGCGGAAGGTTCGTGGTGTTCATTCCTCAGGTGGAGGTCTTCGATTGATCTTCACTGAAACAAGGCTCAAGGGCGCGTTCGTGGTCGAGCTGGAGAGGCGCGATGACGAGCGCGGCTTTTTCGCGCGCTCCTGGTGCCGCACCGAGTTCGAAGCCCACAACCTGAATCCCGCCATCGTGCAGTGCAACGTTTCGTTCAACCGCTTGAAAGGCACACTGCGCGGCATGCACTACCAGGCGGCGCCGTTCGAGGAGGCCAAGCTCGTGCGCTGCACTTCCGGCGCCTTGTACGACGTCATCATCGACCTCAGGCCAACTTCGGCAACCTACCAGCAGCACGTGAGTGAATTGCTGAGCGCGGCGAACCGCAAGATGCTGTATGTGCCCGAAGGCTTCGCGCATGGCTTCCAGACGCTCGAAGACAACACCGAGGTCTTCTACCAGATGTCGCAGTTCTATTCACCCGAGCACGCGCGCGGCGTGCGCTACAACGATCCTGCATTTGGAATCGAGTGGCTGATCGCCGAGCCGGTGATCACGCAGCGGGACCGGGATTATCCTGACTTCAACGGTTGATTCGCCTCCTGCCGATGCCTACCCACTGCACGGATTTCGCCCAGCTCCGAGCCGCGCTCGACCCAGCGACGCTCGGCGCCGCGATGCACGCGCTCATACGGGAGCTCTACCCGTTTTGCCGCAGCATCACGGGCGACGGCTTTCGGCAGACGCTGGCGCGGCTGGACAAGGAGGTCCCGCTCGAAGTGCATGAAGTTCCGAGCGGCACCAATGTGTTCGACTGGACGGTGCCTCGGGAATGGAATATTCGCGACGCGTACGTGAAGAACTCCAGCGGTGAGCGGGTGATAGATTTCCAGCACCACAACCTGCACGTGGTGAGCTACAGCGTTCCGGTGCGGCGCAAGATGTCGCTGGCCGAGTTGCGGCCCCACCTGCACACGCTGCCCGATCAGCCGGAGCTGATTCCTTACCGCACCTCCTACTACAAGGAGGACTGGGGCTTTTGCCTGCCCCACCGGCAGCTGCAGCAGATGGCCGAGGATGAATACGAAGTCTGCATCGAGTCGACGCTCGAGGACGGGCACTTGACGTATGGTGAATGCCTGGTGAAGGGAGCGTCAGCGCAGGAAGTGCTCGTCTCCTGCCACGCCTGCCATCCTTCCCTCGCCAACGACAACCTTTCCGGTGTCGCGGTGGCTGCTTTCCTGGCCCGGCATCTCGCCCAGGTGCCGCTGCGCAACTCCTACCGGTTTCTGTTCATCCCGGGGACCATCGGCTCGATCACATGGCTGAGCCTGAATGAAGAGCGCGCTCGCGCGATCCGGCATGGGCTGGTCCTCACCTGCATCGGGGACCGCGGCAACTTCACGTACAAGAAGAGCCGCGGCGGCAATGCGGAGATCGACCGGGCGGTCGGGCACGTTCTCGAGCACTCGGGACGCGACTACACGACTGTGGAATTTTCTCCGTACGGCTATGACGAGCGGCAGTACTGCTCCCCCGGGTTCAATCTGCCGGTGGGTTGCCTCATGCGCAGCCACCATGGGCAATTTCCGGAGTACCACACCTCGGCCGACAATCTCGACTTCGTGGATCCGGTGGCGCTCGCCGACTCGTTCGCGAAGCTGCTCTCGGTGTTCGAATTGATCGAGCAAAACCGCACGTACATCAACCTGAACCCCAACTGCGAGCCCCAGCTGGGCCGGCGCGGCCTTTACGGCGCGATGGGAGGCACCCACATCAGGCAGCTGGAAATGGCGATGTTGTGGGTCCTGAATCTCTCCGACGGCAGCTCCAGCCTGCTCGATATCGCGGAACGTTCGGGGTTGCCGTTCGACGCGATCAACGACGCCGCGGCTATGTTGTTGCGCCACGATTTGCTGGCGCCCGTCCAGGGGGATGAACCGGTGGCATCCCATCCAAGATGAACACACTGGAAAACCAGATCGCGGTCGTGACCGGCGCCAGCAGCGGAATCGGCCGGGCGATCGCCTTGGGACTCGCCGCGCAGGGCGCGAGTCTCTGCCTGGTCGGACGAAAACTGGAAACCCTGCGATCCGTGGCGCAGGCCGCCAATGGCAAAGCGTCACGACACTATTGCTACCGGGCGGACCTGGCGGTGGACCGGGACGTCGATGAATTGATAGCGGACATATTGCGTGATGTTCCAGCTGTCGACCTTCTGGTGCATGCCGCAGGAGTCATCCGCTTGGCCGCAATCGAAACCGGCACTGCGGGCGAGTTCGACAACCACTACAAAACCAACCTTCGGGCGCCTTACGTTCTGACCCAGGGGCTCTTGCCCGCACTGAAGTCGCGACAGGGACAAGTCGTGTTCGTGAACTCGAGTGCCGCTCTCACGGCCAAGGCCAATGTGAGCCAATACGCGGCCAGCAAGCATGCACTGAAAGCGGTGGCTGACAGCTTGCGCGAAGAGGTCAACCCGGCCGGCGTGCGAGTACTCAGCCTGTTCCTGGGGCGCACCGCAACTCCCATGCAGGCCGCGGTTCATGCCATGGAGGCTCGGGCATACCATCCAGAGTTGCTGATGCAGCCGCAGGATGTTGCCGCCGTTGCTATCCACGCGTTGACCCTGCCACGCAGCATTGAGGTCACCGACATCAGTATGCGGCCGCACCTGCGATCCTATTAGCCGGGTCGGGTGGGGTCCGCCTAGAGTTGATACCTGAATCCCACCCGCAGGCGGCGGCCGCCTATACGAGTGCCGATCACTTCCTCCCCCTTGCTCCCGAACGCGTTGTCGATCGCACCGAAGACATCCCAGCGCGGGCCGCGCCGTGTGAGCGACAGGCGCACTTCGTTATACGCGTCCAGCCAGCGCCCGGCGGTGGGAATGGACGAATCGAAACGATGCCCGATGTGCGTGAGGTCTGCGGCGAGCTGCCATCCTGTTGCCGGTTCCGACTCCAGCCCGATCAGCCATTGATGGCGCGGCCGGTGCCGCAGCGGCTCGCCGCCTTCCGGCTCGGTGACTTTCATGAATGTTCCCTGCGCGCGCGCGCTCAAGTGGCTGCTCAGGGTCTTGCGAAAGTCGAACTCGATGCCCGAACTGTCGATGCTGGCCCGATTCACAAGCCGTGGCGGCGGTCCCGCGTCGAAATCGACCAGATCGACAAACCTGGCCCGAAACGCCGTCAGTCGCATTCGTGATCCATCGGTCCAATCACGCGCGTAATAGCCCTCGGCCTGGCGCGTGGACTCGCGCGTGAGCAGCGGATTGCCCACGAGCGGATGGCCCAGGGCGAAGAAGCTGGGTAGCTTGGCGGCCGATGACAAGCCGACGCCGATACGACCCCGGTCAGCACCCAATTGATACTGCACGCCCAGCGCCGGGTGATTGACGGCACCCTGCCCCGGCGTCGACTCGCTGCGCAACCCAAGGTGATAACTCAGCCGGCCGACGGTTCGGCGCGCTTCCGCGAACACGCTGGTCGTCGTGCGAGTGATCGCGAACGCCGCCGGCACCGGTCCTCCAAAAAAGAGAGTGCTATTCAGCGCACCGTGCTCGCGCTGCGACTGCAGTCCCACCAGCATGTCCCAGCCGCGGGCGTTCGCGAGCCACTCGAGCTGGCCGTCATTGCGGGTGTAGTCCGCGTCGGCGTGTATGCGCGGCAGGCCGAACGGGTCCCGCACACCGGGCGGCACGGTTGGCGTGTCTTGCACGCTGGTTCGGGCAAAGCGGGTCAGGCGCGCCTCGATCGCGCCGAGCGAGCCGAGGTCGCGGCGCAGCAGCGCGGAAAGCTGCCGCGACAGCGAATCGTTCGATTCGAGGTTGCGGTTCACCGCGAAACGCACGCCGCCACTGTCGTCGGGGAAACTGCGATTGAGGCTATCTGCCAGCCTGAAGTCGAGTGCGAGGGTGGAGGCGCCGATCTGTTGCCGATAGCCAAGATTCAGCGATTCGATCCGGGTCGACCCGGTCGCATCACCACCATCCTCCCGGTGGCTGGCACTGAGGCGCCAGGACGACGACTTGAAGGAAGCGCTCAGCGCCCGCAAGCCGTTACCGCCCACCTCGCCCGTGACTCGCCTGCGCTCGCCGGCTTGCGCGCCGGTGAACAGCTGGACCACACCGGCCAGCGCTTCGCCGTGCGCGACGCTCGTGTTGCCCCGGACCACTTCGATCCGTTCGATGTCGTCCAGCGAGAGCGAGTTGAGATCCACTGCACTGCCGCGCGATGAGAGCGGGTCGTTCTGCCGCACGCCGTCGATCAGCACGACCACGTGGCTCGGGTCCGCCCCGCGCAGGAACAGCGATCCGTAGCCACCGCTACGCCCACGCCGGTCCACCATGACGCCGGCCTGCCGCGCCAGGAACTCGCCCACGCTGGCGGCCGGATGCGCCTCGATCTGCTCGCGCGTGAAGACGTCCACATGCTGGTTGATGGCCGCCTCGGTGAGCCCCAGCGAAGACGCCGAAATCACGACCAATGGCAGTTGCTGCTGCTGCGCCAGCGCCGGCTCGGCAAGACAAGCCGATGCGGCGGCCGCGAGCGCCCACGCGCACGTCGCAACTCGGGTCATCGGGGCCGGGCGCGCAGCAAAATGCGCCCCAAGGGCCGACGAAGCAGGGCCACCATAACGGCCAGCAGCGTCGCCGCAACGGCGCCCGCCAGCGCGCCCAGCAAAAAGCGCTTCTCGTGCAGCATGGCCAGCCATCTTTGCACTCTGCCCGGTCCCAGCAGTTCCGACGCGAGCGCCTCGGCCTTTTCACGCGTCAGATTCAGATTCGGCATCTGCGCATCGGGCTGGTCGAACTTCGGATTCAGCAGGCGATTGACCACCCAAGCCCGGACGCGCGCATCGGGCGCGGCAGCCAGCACCTCGTGTCGAGCGTTGCGGCCCTCGGCCACGGTGGGGTCCGTCATGGCATCCAGCCTGGCCACCTGCTGGGCATAGCCTGCACTGAGCACGCGGGTCTCGATGCGAGTTCGCAAGGAATTGTCATCCAGGGCCGGACCGACCCGTCCCCCCACCCCTTCGCGCGAATGGCAGCCCAGGCATCCGCTGGCCGCCAGCAGGTTTCCTTTGCTCGACTTGCCGAGGATGCT
>JAGRPN010000373.1 GCA_019449555.1 Ramlibacter sp. | reverse complement strand
TCAGCGTCGGCGCCGGCGCGGTGAGCGGCGACCGCGCCGACCGCACCCTGTTCGACCAGTACAACGGCCTCAATCCCGGCAACACCCTGTACGGGATCTTCGGCGCCGACTATTACCGGCGCAACAACGAGAAAGGCACCGCCGTCGAATTCCGGGCGAGCGACCTGCTCACGGGCAACCGCGAACTGGGCTTCCGCTGGAAGAAGCAGGGCGACTGGAAATTCTCCGCAGATTTCAGCGAGCTGCTTCGGCACGAGACCGCCATCCCCAACAGCGGCCTGATCGGTGCGGGCACGACCACACCCCAGGTGGTGCCCCTGACTCCGGGTACCGGCTCCGACGTGGATCTGAAGACCAAGCGAACTGGCCTCGGATTCGATTACTCCAAAGTGATCAGCAGGGCCTGGCAATTCGATGCCAGCGTGAAGAGCGAGAACAAGGAAGGCTCGCGCCTGTGGGGCATTGGCATGGCATGCCCATCGCCGGTGGCCCCCGGCTGCGGCGCCACAGCAAGTTCCGTCGCGGGTTGGGCGGTGCTCATGTTGCCCGAACCGATCAAGTCGAATCACAGCCAACTCGAGGCCAGGGTGAGCTTCGCCGGAGAGCGGCTGCGCCTTTCGGGCGGCTATTACGGATCGTTCTACCGTAACGACTACGGTAGCCTGAACCCGTCGGTGCCCGATCGCCTGTTCAACGGCGTGGGCTCGCTCGTGTCGCTTTCCACCGGATTGCAGCCGATCCTGAACAACGCCGTCGCGCTCCCCCCCGACAACCAGGCGCACCAGCTGGACCTGACCGGCAGCTACACGCTGGCGCCGACAACCCTGCTGAACTTCAAATTGGGGTATTCCCAAGCCACCCAGAACCAGAACTTCGCGGCAGCCGGCTTCGCGGCGCCGGTGGGCGTTTCCGACCTGGGCGGCAAGGTGAGCACCACGCTGGCGCAGGTCGGCTTCACCGCCAAGCCGATACCCAAGCTGGCACTCTCCGGCCATGTGCGCTACGAGAACAGGGACGACGACACCCCGCTCGCCCTGTACAACGTCGAAGGAACCTCGACCTACACGAACCACCAGCTTCCGTACAAGGACGTGCGCGCCAAGCTGCAGGGAACCTACCAGTTCTCGAGCGATTACCGCGGCACGCTCGGCGCGGATTACCGGACGATCGACCGCGGCGTCCTCACGCCGAGCAGTGCGGTGGCCGGCATCACGGCGCTGCGCCAGAAGACCGAAGAGACGGGGCTGCGCGCGGAAGTGCGGCGCCGCATGTCCGAGGACGTGAGCGGCGCGATCGGTGTCGAAACCAGCAAGCGCACCGGTTCGAACTGGTTGCGGGACAACAGCGGCCTCGGGGTCACCGAAGTGACCGATACCGCGGCGGCAGGTGTCGCGTTCACCACCGGCATCTTCATGCCGACGCTGGCGGACCGTAAGCGCGACAAGCTGAAATTGCAAGCCGACTGGCAGGCCAACGAGAAGCTCGCGCTGCAGTTCATCGGCGAGATCGGCAAGGACAGGTTCAGCTCGCCGAGCAGCTACGGCCTGCGCGATTCCGACATGAATTCGCTGGGCGTGGACTTGACTTATGTCCTGAACGACAAATGGAGCCTGAACGGCTACCTTTCGCGCGGCCGCCAGGGACTGAACCAGGCGCGCCCGGGAGAAACGATCATTTCCTTCGACGATACGGCGACCACGGTGGGACTGGGGTTCACCGGCAAGCCCACCGGCAAGCTCGAAGTGGGCGGCACGCTTTCGTTCATGGACGATCGCAGCGAGTTTGCCCAGGCGCTCGACGCGACCGCGGGCGCTGGAACGGCCGCGCTGCTGGCAGCCACGGGCGGCCTGCCTGACATCGTGTTCCGCCAGACCACCCTGAAGCTGTTCGGCAAGTACACCCTCGACAAGGCGTCGGCGGTACGGGTCGAAGTCGGGCACCAGCGATCCACGTGGACCGACTGGGCCTGGGCCTATAACGGCAGGGCGTTCGTGTATTCGGACGGGACCACCGTGAACCGCAAGCCGACGCAAAACGTGAGCTTCATCGGCGTGACGTATACGTATAGGTGGCAATGAGGCCGGGAGCGCGCGGCTCGCGCCGCTGGCACGCAACCACTGTTCCCGCCCGCGCGCCAGCCCCGTACATGGGCTCGATCGAAGTACCCAAATGGCCGCCGCATCAGCATTTTCCTACCCGGAGCCGTTGACATTAGTCAAGCCCCCTCACTGTTCGCGGCGGCAACATGATCACATCAAAGACATAGTCATCAACCCTTCAATCACAGGAGCAGAAACATGAAGGTCACCCCCCTCCTCGCAGTCGCAGCCACGGTGTTCGCGTTCTCGCTGCCCGCCGGCGCCGCGGTCGACGCCGACGCCGCCAACAAGATGATCAAGGACAACGGTTGCACCAAGTGCCACTCGGTGGACAAGGACAAGAAAGGTCCCTCGTTCAAGAAGACCGCCGCCAAGTACAAGGGCAAAGCCGACGGCGAGGCGAAAATCACGACCCTGATCACGACCGGGCCCAAGGTCAAGTTCGACGACGGCAGCGAGGAAGAGCACAAGACGGTCAGCAACAAGGATCCGGCCCAGGTCAAGAACCTGGTGCAGTGGATCCTGGCGCAGTAGGCGCACCACGACCGTAGAGCCGCAGGACACCCCCTCCAATGCCACCGCCGCCCATCGCAGACGTCTTTCCGGCGCCTGCACCGGCTCCCGCTCGCACGCTGCTGCCCATTCCCCGCTATCTCGAGCAGGTGTACTGGTGGGCTTACGTGCACCCGAACGCCGTGCAGTTGTTCGAGCGCGAGTGGCTGGTCAACCTGATCCTGTTCGGCAACTACGGCCGCTTGCGCGACGCGGCACTTGCCGAGCTCGGCAAGACAGTCACGGGCAGGACGCTCCAGGTGGCCTGCGTCTACGGCAACCTGACGCCCAGGCTGCTCGCGCGCCTGGCGCCCGACGCGGGCCTGGACGTGGTCGACATCCTTCCGATCCAGTTGCTGAACCTGGGCAAGAAGCTGCCCGTTGACGATCGGGTCGCGCTGCTGCAAGGCGACTCCTCTTCGCTGGCGTGCCCGGACGCCAGCTACGAGCAGGTGCTGCTGTTTTTCCTGCTGCACGAGCAGCCGGAGGCGGTACGGCGAGCCACGCTGGCCGAGGCGCTGCGCGTCGTGAAGCCGGGCGGCAGGATCGTCATCGTGGACTATCACCGGCCGGTGCGCATGCATCCGCTGCGACTGCTGATGACGGGCGTGTTCCGCAAGCTCGAGCCCTATGCGATGGATCTCTGGGACAACGAGATCGAGGCGTTCCTGCCACGGCAGGGCCGGCCGGCTTCCATCGCCAAGGAAACCTATTACGGCGGGCTGTACCAGAAACTGGTGCTGATCCGCTAACCGTTCCAAACCAAGAAAGAAGAGGCCAGCAGATGGATGTCTTCAAGGCCGATGTGGCGATCGTCGGCGCCGGCGGAGCAGGCCTTCGGGCGGCTATCGCGGTGGCCGAGGCCGATCCGTCACTGACGATTGCCCTCATTTCCAAGGTGTACCCCATGCGCAGCCACACCGTGGCGGCGGAAGGCGGCGCGGCGGCTGTCACCCAGTCGCACGACAGCCTGGAGGCGCACTTCCACGATACGGTGGCCGGTGGCGACTGGCTGTGCGAGCAGGACGTGGTCGAGTTCTTCGTGGGCCAGGCCCATGAAGAGATGGTGCAGATGGAGCACTGGGGCTGTCCGTGGAGCCGCACGGCCGACGGCCGCGCGAACGTGCGCGCCTTTGGCGGCATGAAGATCGAACGCACGTGGTTTGCGGCCGACAAGACCGGCTTCCACATGCTGCACACGCTGTTCCAGACCTCCATCAAGTACCCATCGATCAAGCGCTTCGACGAGCATTTCTGCGCCGAGCTCCTCGTCGATGAGGGCCGCGTGCAGGGCGTCCTCGCGATCGAGATCGCGACCGGCGAGTTCCGCCTCATCCAGGCCAAGTCGGTGATCATCGCCACCGGGGGCGCCGGCCGCGTGTTCCGCGAGAACACCAACGGCGGCATCGTAACGGGCGACGGCATGGCGCTGGCGTACCGCCACGGCGTGCCGCTGCGTGACATGGAGTTCGTCCAGTACCACCCCACCTGCATGCCGGGCACCGGCCTGCTGTTCACCGAAGCGTGCCGCGGCGAAGGCGGATTCCTCCTCAACAAGGACGGCTACCGCTACCTGCAGGATTACGGCCTGGGCCCGGCCGAGCCGACACCGCGCAACAAGGCGATGGAATTGGGCCCGCGCGACCGGTTGAGCCAGGCCTTCTGGCACGAGAAGCAGAAGGGCCGCACGATCGCCGGGCCGCACGGCGACGTGGTTCATCTCGACTTGCGTCACCTGGGTGAAAAGAAATTGCGTGAACGGCTGCCGCTGATCTATGAGTTGTCGGTCGAATACCTCGGCGTCGATCCCGCCAAGGCGCCGATTCCCGTGCTGCCCGGGGTTCACTACTCGATGGGCGGCATCACCGCCGACGGCAACACGGCCGCGCCCCTGCCAGGCCTGTACTCGGTGGGCGAATGCTCCAGCGTAGGCATCCACGGCGCCAACCGCCTCGGATCGAACTCGCTGACCGAACTGATCGTGTTCGGCAAGGTCGCCGGCGTCCAGGCCGCCGCCTACGGCAAGACGGTATCGCATGGCAAGGAGGGGACCCTCCTGAAGCTTGCCGAGGAAGCGCAGCGCAAGGCGCTCGCCATCGTGGCACGCTCGGACGGCACCGAACGCATCGCCTCGCTGCGCCGTGAAATGGGCAAGAGCATGGAAGACGGCTGCGGTATCTATCGCACCGCGTCAAGCATGCAGTCGACCTGCGACAAGCTGCTGGAACTCAAGCAGCGCTACAAGAAGGTGCAGGTGGACGACCATTCCAAGGGCTGGAACACCGACTGGCTGGTCGCGATCGAGCTGGGTTTCCTGCTCGATGTCGCGCAGGCGATGGCGCACTCGGCGCTCAACCGGCGCGAGTCGCGCGGCTCGCATCAGCGGCTGGACGGATTCGAGGCGCGGGACGACGTGAACTTCCTGAAGCATTCGCTCGCCTATTATCGCGGCGGGGATGCGCCGCAGATCGCGTACGGCCCGGTCAAGATCACCACCTCGGCGCCGGGCACACGCGCTTACGGGGCGGCCGGCGAAGAGGCCGACCGCAAAGCGAAGGAGGAAGCAGTCCATGCCTGAAAGCAAACGAATCGAGATCCAGGTCTTGCGCTACCGGCCCGAGCAGGAGGATGAGCCGGTCTGGCAGAGCTACTACGTTCCATTCACCGACGACATGTCGGTCCTGCAAGGGCTGCAGCACATCAAGGACGACATCGACGGCACGCTCAGCTTCCGCTGGTCCTGCCGGATGGCGATCTGCGGCAGCTGCGGCATGATGGTCAACGGCACGCCCAAGCTGTCGTGCCAGACCTTCCTGCGCGACCTGCTGCCCGGGCCGGTGCGCATCGAGGCGCTCGCTCACTTCCCGATCGAGCGCGACCTGGTGGTGAGCGTGGACGGCTTCGTCAAGAAGCTCGAAGGGATCAAGCCCTACATCATCCCCAAGAAGCCGCGCACGCTCGACCAGGGCGAATACCTGCAGACGCCGGAGCAGCTCGAACAGTTCGAGCAATACAGCTCCTGCATCAACTGCATGCTGTGCTACGCCGCCTGCCCGCAGTTCGGCCTCAATCCGGACTTCATTGGGCCGGGCGTGCTGTCCCTGGCGCACCGCTACAACGTCGATTCGCGCGACGGCGCGCGCGACGAGCGGATGGAAATCATGAGCACGGAGGAAGGCGTGTGGGACTGCTCCGCAGTGGGCTACTGCTCCGTAGTCTGTCCCAAGCACGTGGACCCTGCGAACGCCGTGAACCAGAACAAGGTGAACAGCGCCAAAGACTATTTCCTGCGATTCCTGTCACCGAAAGGGGCGTCCAAATGAACGGCAAAGCCGCAGTGAGGCGACCGTATGTCCGGCCGATGCAAGGCTGGTGGCGGCGCGATCCCTTCTTCATGGCCTACATGCTGCGCGAAGCAACCGCGTTCGCGGTGGCCATCTACGCGATCGTGCTGGCCGTCGGCGTGACTCGCCTGGCGCAGGGCGAGGCCGCCTGGAACGGCTGGCTGGAGGCGCTCAAGTCACCCGGCTCCATCCTGCTGCACGTCGTGCTGCTGGTGTCGTTCGCCGTGCACGCGCGCAGCTGGTTCGAGATCATGCCCAAGACGATGCCCATGATGTATTTCGGCGGCCGGCGCGTCAGCGCATCGGCCATCACGCGCACCGGCTGGATCGCCACCATCGTGGTGTCGGTCCTGATGTTCGCATTGACCTGGTGGTGGAAGAAATGAAGCGATCGAACGCACCCATCTTCTGGCTCATGTTCGGCGGCGGCGGCATGCTGGCCGCCCTCTTCGGCACCATGCTGGTGTTCATCACCGGCCTGGCCGCGCCGCTCGGCTGGCCGTTCGGGCCCGACTTGCTGAGTTATCCGCGCGCGCACGCGTTCGCGCAGAACTGGCTCGGCAAGGGCTTCCTGTTCGTGATCATCTTCCTGTTCGCGTGGCATGCCGCGCACCGCATCAAGGTCACGCTGCACGACGTGGGCATCCATCCCGGCCCGGTGGCCAAGCTGGCGTGCTATGGCAGCGCGTTCGTGATCACGGTCGTCGCGGCCGCCAGCCTGCTGTCGATCGGCTTCTAGGCGGATCGCTCCCCAGTAAAAAGCCGCGCTGCCCGCGCGGCTTTTTTCATGCGTGCTTCGCGCTGTTACGCAGCGTTGCGCAGCGCGGTGGAAATCGCGTTTGGAATTGATTTGGCTTAAGTCCTTCCAGCGTCTTGCGCCTACCATGGATCCGGCAACTTTCACTGGGAGAATCCCATGCGCGTCGTTACCGAGCCCGTCTCCTTCGAGGCGCTCGATGAATGCCACCAACAGATCCTGGCGCAACTGGAAGCGCTGACCGAGCTCGCGCGCCGGATCGAGACCCACGGTTTCGACAACGCCGCGCAGGAGCGTGCCCGCGCGATCGAAACCTTCTTTTCAGGCACGTCGCGCGAGCACCACCGGCTGGAGGAAAAGAACGTTTTCCCGCCGCTGCTCGCGCTGGGCGATCCCGCGCTGACGGCGACGGTGGAAAGCCTGCAGCAGGATCATGGCTGGATCGAGGAAAACTGGATCGAGCTGGCGCCCCAATTGAGCGCCATCGGTTCCGGCAACAACTGGCCCGACCCCGCGGAGTTCCTGCACGGCGTGCAGGTCTTCGTGGACCTGTGCAAGGGCCACATCGCCCTCGAGGAGACGGTGGTCTATCCGCAGTCCCGCGAACTGTGGACCCGGGCCGTCGCCGCGCGCGCGCTCAGAGAAAAGGTTCGGCCCGCTTGAGCAACTCGGCGAGCCCCGGCTCATCAGGGTTGCGCGGTTTGCCCGGGTGGATGATGGCCACCTGGCAATTCTCGGCGGCCTCCACCAGCTGGGCATAGGTTCCGGCGTTGACGTCGGCGATGTAGGCCTGCTTGTTGCCGTCGTAGGCGAACATCTTGCCGTTGAGTTGCGTGCACTCGTTGCAGGTCGAACACCGTGCGGTCTCGATGTACGCCTCGTCCGGCGAGCGCTGCGGCTCCTCCACGGCTTCGGCGGCCGCAGCCGCCGGCGCGGGGCTCGCAGCCGCCGCCCCGGGCGACGCATCGGCTGCAGCGGGTGCGGCCGGTCGCGCAGCTTCGGATTCCTGGCGCGTGCGCTCCTGCCATGCCTTCTGCTCGCGCGCCAGCAGTGCTTCGGCGTGCGAGTTGTGGATGCCGCCCAGCTCCTGCAGGCTGTGCCACATCTCGCGGCAGCGGCTGGCCTGCCGGATCAGGCTCTGGTCGACGATGACTTTCTGCAATTTGTTGTCGGCATCGATCATCAGCAGGCTGGGCACCTTGTCGGGCAAGCCCTTGCGATCGCGCGCCAGCGACTCGTCGACAGGAATCATGCTGCCGTTCCACTTCTCGCGCGGCACGCGCGCGAGATGGTTCGCATAGCGACGGTCGGTGGCGAGAAAATCGACGAGCGTGAAGGCGATATCCTGGGAGACGCTCTGGTGCTCCTCGTCCTCGTAGGCGAAACCCTGCACCGGCCAGTCGAGCTCCACCTGCGAGTTGGCCTCCAGGCAGAACCGTGCCGCCCAGTTCGGGCCCGCGGACGGATCGTAGGTAAACGCAGGAAAGGCGCGCGATTCCATCGCCGCGGCGGCCATCAGGTAGGGCGCCAGTCCGCTGGCCTTGGCGCTCGCGCCGGAGTACACGCTGAACAACGCCGGCCCGCGATAAGCCACTCCCTTGAGCACGCGCTCGCGAAACTGGAACAGGTTGGATGCGCTCGACTGCAGCACATACACCTCGTTCAAGCCCATGGCCAGGCTGGCGAGCTGCCGGCTGCGCAGGGCGCTGGCGTAGCTGCCCTGTTCGGCCGCGGAATCCCCGGCGAGATCGTCGATCTGCAATAGAACCTTGATCGGCAGGCCGGATGAAAGGATTTCCATCAGGCGAGCGTTCTCCTGGTCGTCTAACTTCGCCGCGTCCACGCACACCAGGTAATCGGGAAACTCCGCGAGTTCCTGCGGCTCCAGCCCGGCATCGCCGTACGCTTCGAACATGGGGTCGTGCCGGGACGAGTTGTACTCGCCGTCGATCTCGAGTTCGGCGATCACGATGGCGCGCGCCACTTCCACCAGTCGCGGCAGCCGCTCGCGATAGGCTTTCAGCGCGGCGCCGCAGCTGTCGAACGTGAACCCGTACAGCTTGGACGCTGCATCGCCGCCGGCAAGGAAGCGCTGGGACTTCAGCACCCGCAGCAGGTCCGTGATGCGCCGCTTGCGCGCCGCCGGCATGCCTTCATACAGCTGCGACTTGACCAATACGCGCGACATGGCTTCGAAGTCGAAGGCCTCGGCGAACCCCTCCCCGACGGAGGCCTGCAGCCGATCGGCCGCCAGGCCGCGCGGCGAGCGCTCGAAATCGGATTGAAGGACGGCCGACAGCTTGAGGACCAGCCGCTCGAGCTTCTTGCCGAACCGCGCGGCCTTCTCGGCCTGCGCCGCTTCCCACACATGGTGCAGCAGCCGCCGGGGCAGTGCCGCGTCGCAGTCCACCACCGGGCCATCGGCCTTGATGGCCGGCCGCAGCCGCCGCAGGCTGTCCTGGAATGAAGCATCGGCCGATCCGATCTTGCCGGCGGCGCGCTCCAGCAGCGCCGAGAGCGTGCCCGATTCGCCGCCCGCCACCAACGCGCGGATTTCCTGCTCGAGCCGCAGAGCGTGCTTGCGGATGCGCTCCGCGTCGGCACCCTTGGCGATGGTTTCGAGTGCCTTGTCGACCAGGCCCGACAGCGACTGCACGCGGGTCGGGTCGGCGCCCTTGGCTTCGAGCACGAGCGGGAAGTCGTAGCGCAGCGGCGTGAGGTCGCGATAGCCCGCGAACAGCGCCGGACGCAGGTCCAGGCCGTCCACAGCGTCGAGATATTCGCCCGGCCGCCGGCCGGTCAGGAAAAATGCAACATGCGCTTGGGTATCGGCTTCCATGGGGTTCAACCTGTGTGGCGGTGTGGGGCGGGGCGAGTCGTGTACCGGGCTGGCCCTAGGCCACCTTGCGGGCGGCTTCCTGCGGCCAGACCGTGTACTTGTCGAGCTCGGTGTTCAGGCCGGAGCGGGTCCATTCGGGCGTGACGATCCGGTCGGAGCGCCGCAGGTCCTCATAGCACGGTACCGCCGGATTGCGGTACAGGATGCCGACGGGAATGGCCTCGTGCTGGCCGGCGATCTGGCGGGCGCGATCGATGTCCAGCGGATCGTGTTCCAGCTGGTTCTTGTAGATCTTCGAGATGCCGGCGCTGGGCTGCAGGCCGTCGGCATGGCGCAGTACCTGCACCCGGTTCGGGTCCTGCATCCAGGGGTCGAGCGCCTCGGGCAGCCATTCGGGGCAACGCTGCACGATGCGCACGAACGACAGGCCCTTGTGGTGGTACGCCGCCTTGACGATGTCGAACAGCAGCTCGGGCACCCAATCGACCGCCTGGGCCACGAACGACACGTTCTGCACGCCGAGCGTCACCGACAGCGGGTTCAGCGCTTCGAGATAGCTGCCGCGCGGCGTGGTGTTGCTCTTCGTTCCGATCGGCGACGTGGGCGAGGCCTGCTTCTTGGTCAACCCGTAGATCTGGTTGTCGTGCAGGAACACCGTCAGGTTCATGTTGTAGCGGATGGCGTGGATCCAGTGCGCGGCCCCGATGCTGCAGCAGTCGCCGTCACCGGTGTTGACGAACACCGTGAGGTCCGGGCGCGACATCTTCACGCCTTCCGCGACCGGCAGCGCGCGGCCGTGGATGCCGTGGAAGCCGTAGGTCTTCATGTAGTGCGGGAAGCGGCTCGAGCATCCGATGCCCGACACGAACACCGTCTTCTCGGGGCGCAGGCCCTCGTCCCGGCACAGCCGCTGCACCGCCGCCAGGATGGCGTTGTCACCGCAGCCGGTGCACCAGCGCGGCACGCCGCTTTGATAGTCTTCCAGCTCGAAGTGCTCATCGCACATCTGCAGCAGGCATTCCGTGGGCGACATCATGTCCATGGCTATGCCACCTTTCCGTTCTTCTTGAGTTTCTCCGCGACGACCCGGCGGATCGTGGAGGGCTTGATCGGCTGGCCGCTGACTTCGCTGAAGCAGTCGACGTCGACCAGGTAGCGCGACCGCAGCAGCATCGCGAGCGCCGAGTAGCGGCGATTGGTCTCGTCGATGATCTTGTCCTGCGGGCGATCGCTCCAGTTGCTCTCGATGGCGATGACGTGCTTGAAACCGCTCATCGCTTCCTTGATGCCCGGGGCCATCGGCTGCAGGAACTGCAGGTGCATGGAGGAGGCCTTGACGCCTTGCGCGCGCAGGCCGGTGACGGCTTCCTCGATCGCGCCCTTGGTGCTGCCCCAGCCGACGATCAGCAGATCGCCCTTGGGCGGGCCGAAGATCTTCGGCGGTTTGAGCGTCTTCTGGAAGGCGGCAAGCTTCAGGCTGCGGAAGCGCAGCGCCTGCTCGTTGATCTCCGCGTCGTAGGCGACGTGGCTGTCGCTGTCGTGCGCCAGTCCGGTCACGGTATGCATGCCGCCGGCCTGGCCCGGCTTGAACCGCCGGCTCAGGCCCGTCGTTTCGTCCCAGTCGTAGGGTTTCACACCCGCGGGCACGGGGCTCTGGTCCACCGGTGGCGCCATCCAGCTCTCGTCGAACGTCGGCCTGGGGAACGGCTGCTGCGACGTGGCGAGGGCGGCGTCGGTCAGGATCACGACCACCATGTTGAAGGTTTCCGCGATGCGGCGTGCCGTGATCGCGGCATAGAAACACTCCTCGATGGTGCCGGGCGCGAACACGACCTTCGGCGCATCGCCGTGGCTGCCGAAGATGGCCGTCATCAGGTCGCCCTGCTCCATCTTGGTCGGCTGCCCGGTGCTGGGCCCGCCCCGCTGCACGTTGACCACGACCAGCGGGATCTCCGCCATCACCGCGAGACCGATGGCCTCCTGCTTGAGCGAATAACCCGGGCCGGAGGTGATGGTGATCGCACACTTGCCCGCGTACGACGCGCCGACGGCGAAGGCGCAGGCCGCGATCTCGTCCTCGGCCTGGTGCACCACTCCGCCGACTTTCTCGAAGACCTCCGCCAGGTAATGCGAAGCGGAGGTGGCGGGCGTGATCGGATACATGGCGCAGATTTCCATGCCCGAAGCGAGCACGCCCAGCGCGAGCGCGGTGTTGCCGTTGACGACGATCTGCGGCTCGGTGGCGCGCGTGGCGGGAATGCTGAAGCAGAAATCGAGGTGCTCGCGCGCCCACCGGTGACCGCCCTCGAGCAGCTTGATGTTCGAATCGACGACCTTGCGGTCCTTCTTGCCGAAGGCCAGCTCGATCTGGTCGACGGCCAGCTTCAGGTCCAGGCTGTAAAGCTGGCAGAGCATGCCCAGCACGAACATGTTCTTGCCGCGCTTGGCCTCGCCCACGAGCGCGCGGCACTCCTGCTCCATCGGGATTTCATAGACCCTGTAGCCCGCGGCGACGAGGCGGCTGTAGGTCTCCACGTAAGACGCCGCGATGGCCGGGTCCTTGTGGCTGCGCCACATGCTTTCGAGCAGGATGATGCAGTCCGGCTTGAGTTCCCTGGCGCGCACGCGCCCGAGCAGCACCTGCTCGTTGAAGGACACCACCAGATCGGTCTTGTCCCCGCCGTTCGTGATCGGCCCGGAGCCGATGCGGATGCGGTTGCCGCTGGCGCCCGCCACGCTGCGCGCCGGCGGCCGGATTTCCGCCGGGATGATCTCGGTGGTCCAGATCCCGTTGCCCATCTGCGCCGCGATCGAGCCGAGCGACTGGCCGCATTTCTGCGCGCCCTCGCCCGAGTCGCTGATGATCTCGACGATGTGCTCTTTCAGCCGGGTCGGCGTCCCGGCGGCGCGGCGTGCCGCGGCGGTCTTGCCGGCCTCGCCGACCGGTTTTTGCAGGGTCATTCCGTCCATGGTGTTTCCGTAGCCCTTGTTCAAACGATGGCGCGGCTGCTGCGCAGGTCAGTCGCCTGCGCGGCTAGGCCACACGTACGCGCGCGAAATTGCGCTCCCTGGCATCGATGCCGAAAAATGTCGAGGCGCCGTCGGCCGGGCGGTAACCCAGCGATGGATCGCGGATGCCGAGATACGCCTTCATGCTCGCCGCCGCCTTGCGGCCGGCGCCCATCGCCTGGATGACGGTGGCCGCGCCGGTGACGATGTCGCCGCCCGCGAACACGCCGGCGATCGAGGTCGCGAGCCGGTCGTCGGCGGCGATGTAGCCCCATTTGTTGAGCTTGAGCTTCGACGTCTGGCCCATGATGGGGTTGGCATTGGTGCCGATCGCATAGACGATCAGGTCCGCTTCGAAATCGAACTCGCTGCCGGCCACCGGCACTGGACGCCTGCGGCCGGACTCGTCCGGCTCGCCGAGCTCCATGCGCACGCAGCGCATGCCGCGCACCGACCCCGTGCCGTCGCCCAGCACTTCCACCGGGTTGGTGAGCCAGTGGAACTCGACGCCTTCCTGCTCGGCGTGATGCACTTCCTCGACCCGCGCCGGGGCCTCGGTGCGCGAGCGCCGGTAGATGCAATAGACCTTCTCGGCCCCGAGCCGCAACGACACGCGCATCGCGTCCATCGCGGTGTTACCCGCACCGACCACGGCAACACGCTTGCCGATCGGCAGCGGCGTGTCGTAGGCGGGGAAATCGCGCGCGCGCATCAGGTTGCAGCGCGTCAGCAGTTCGTTGGCCGAGAGCACGCCATTGAGCGAGTCGCCCGGGATGTTGAGCATCGTGGGGTACCCCGCGCCGACACCGACGAACACCGCGTGATAGCCCATCTCCTCGATCATCTGCTCGATCGTGAAGAGGCGGCCCACCAGCGTGTTGCATTCGAACTTCACGCCCAGCTGCCGCAGCTTGTCGATCTCCGCATCGATGACGGTATTGGGAAGCCGGAAATCGGGGATGCCGTACTTCAGCACGCCGCCCGGCTCGTGGAACGCCTCGTAGACCGTGACGTCGCAGCCGGCCTTGGCCATGTCGGCCGCGCACGCCATGCCCGCCGGGCCCGAGCCGACCACGCCCACGCGGAACCGCGTCGGTTCGATGTACGGGATGTTGGTCCAGCCTTCCTTGATCGCGGTGTCGCCGACGAAGCGCTCGAGCCTGCCGATGGCGACCGGTTCCAGCGAGTCACCGACGGTGCACACGCCTTCGCACTGGTTTTCCTGCGGGCACACGCGCCCGCAGATGGAAGGCAGCAGGTTGGTGCTGGTGAGGATGTCGTAGGCGCCGTGCAGGTTGCGCGCGCCGATCTGCTGGATGAACCCGGGGATGTCGATGCCCACCGGACAGCCTGCAATGCAGGGCTCGTCGGGGCACTCCAGGCAGCGATCGGACTCGCGCAGCGCCTCTTCGAGGTTGTAGCCGCAGGCGACCTCTTCGAAATTCTTCGCCCGCGCCTTGGCATCCTGCTCGCGCATGGGCGTGCGATCCTGGGGAATGGTTCGAATCGTTTTCTTCTTGGCCATTCCGTTCACCTCTTACTCAAGCTTGAAAATGCACCGGACACCCGCGGCCTGCAGCAGTGACCCGGCCTGGAAAAACTGGCTAGCCACCGAGGGCTTCCTCGGACGGATCGGGCAGCTCGAGCGCCTCGAGCTGCGCCTTGACCGCCGGGGCCTGCGCCATGCGGCAGTGGTCCGACCAGCGCTGTTCGGCCTCTTTCTCCACCGTGGAGTAGCGGCGCAAGCGCGACATCAGGTCGTCGAAATCAACCAGGTGGCCGTCGAAATCGGGACCGTCCACACAGGCGAATTTCACCTTGTCGCCGACCTTCACGCGGCAGCCGCCGCACATGCCGGTGCCGTCCACCATGATCGGGTTGACGCTGACCATCGTCTTGATCTTGCGCGCGCGCGTCGCGTCGGCGCAGGCCTTCATCATCACCGGCGGGCCGATCGCCACCACCTCGTCGATGTCCGGATGGCCTTGCAGCGCGACCGCGATGCCGTCGGTGATCAGGCCCTTCATGCCGGCCGAACCGTCGTTGGTGCACAGGATGAGCTCGTCGCACTGGGCGCGGAACTTGTCTTCCCAGAACACGAGGTCCTTGTTGCGGAAACCGAGCACGCCGATCACGTAGGCGCCGGCCTCCTTGAAGCCGCGCGCCTGCGGGAATACCGGGGCAACGCCGAGGCCGCCGCCGACGCAAAGCACTTTCTTCGCGTGGCTGATCGGGCTGGGGATGCCCATCGGGCCGACCATGCCGTGCAGGTGCGTGCCCACGCGGCACTCCTGCTGCATCTGCCTGGTGGTCTTGCCCACCGCCTGGATGACGAGGGTGATGGTGCCGCGCGTGCGATCGTAGTCGGCGATGGTGAGGGGGATCCGCTCGCCGTGCTCGTTGAGCATCACGATCACGAATTGCCCGGGTTTCGCCGCCTTGGCCATCAGCGGATGGCGCACCTCGAGCAGATAGGTGACCTCCGAGAAATCCTCCCGTGCCACGATCTCGAACTGGGACATAACGTTCGCCTTCATCTGGGCCGCCACTGACGGGCTTCGGCGCCGGTCAGGCTGCATCTCCTCGCGCAACCCGTGGCCCAGGCCCTTGTGAGGGCTCTCCGAAGCACCACCGATCGGTTGGAAGGAAGTATGCCCGCGCAAGCGCAGGGGTTGTTGACGCAAGTCAACGGAGACGGACACCGTACGCGAAGAGCGCGAAGGATCGCGAAACGAGCGCAAGCAGTCAGAAAAATCCGATCTCGATTGCCTGCGAAGTTGCGTACTCGCGCAGCAATCGGAAAACTCCGACTCTGCATTTCATTCGAGTCGTTCGCGTTGCGCCCGCGAACGCAGCGACGCGTTCGAATGCGGCCGTTACTCCGGTGCGCGGCGCAGAGTCTCGATCACGGGGCGATTGAGCACGTCGCGCAGCCCCCACCATCCCGCCGCCAGCGCGAGCGCCGCGCCGGCGAGAGCGCCACCCAGCGGTACCCACGCCGAGGCCGTCCATTCGAAATTGAATGCATAGTGCGCGAGCCCCCAGCCCACGACGGACGCCACGATGCTCGCGAGGAATCCCGCCAACAAGCCCACGCCCACGAGTTCCGCGCGCTGCACCTGGCGCAGCAATGCGCCGCTGGCGCCCACGGCGCGCATGATCGCGAACTCGCGCGCGCGCTCTTCGCGCGTCGCCGTCACGGCGGCGAACAGCACGATTACTCCCGCGGCGAGCGTAAAGCCGAACAGGAACTCCACGGCACGGATCACCTTGTCCAGCACGCCCTGCACCTGGTTGATCGTGCTGGTCATGTCCACGGCCGTGATGTTCGGGAACGCACGCACCAGCTGGTTGTCGAAGCCCTGGCGCGCGGGGGCGCGGAACGCGGCCATATAGGTCACCGGCACATCGCCCAGCCGGCTCACCGGGTACATCACGAAGAAATTCGCCCGCATCGAGCCCCAGTCCACCTTGCGCAGCGAAGTGATCTTCGCGTCTTGCTGCAAGCCGCCGATGTCGAAGCGCAGCGTGTCGCCCAGCTTCAATCCGAGCGTGTTGGCTATGCCTTCTTCGACGCTCACCGCGCCGGCTTCTTCGGGTTGCCAGCGGCCGCCCACCAGTTGGTTGTGCGGTGGTTTCACGCTGCTGTTCGAGAGGTTGAATTCGCGGTCGAGCAGCCGCTTGGCGCGTTCGTCCACGTAATCGTCGGGCGTCGCGGTCCTGCCGTTCACCGCCACCAGGCGGCCGCGGATCATCGGGTACCAGTCGAAGCTCCGCACGCCCGCGTCGCGCAGCGCTTTCTGGAAAGCATCGCCCTGCTCCGGCATGACATTGATCACGAATCGGTTGGGTGCGTCGGCAGGGGTGGCGCGCCGCCAGCTCGCGATCAGGTCGGTGCGCAGCAACACCAGCAGGACGAGCGCGAGCAGACCGAGCGCCAGTGCGCTGACTTGCACCACGGCGTAGGCCGGCCGCGCCGAGATCTGGCGCGTCGCCAGCACGAGCCAGCGTGGCGCCGTCGTTTCGTGCACGCTCAGGCGCAGCAGCTTCACCGCGAGCCAGCTCAGTCCCGCGAACAGCAGCGCCGCGCCGGCGAATCCGCCCACGGCGATCGCGCCCAGCATCAGGTCGCTGCTCGCCGCCAGCAACAAAGCCGCGAAGCCGGCAACGCCGATCGCGAGCACGGCCGCCGACGCGGGCTTGAGATTGCCCAGGTCGCGCCGGATCACCCTGAGCGGCGGCACCTGCGCCAACTGCAGCACGGGCGGCAACCCGAAGGCGAACAGCAGCGTGAGCCCCATGCACATGCCGAATCCGACCGGCCACAGGCTGGCAGCCGGAAGCGCGGTCTCGACCAGGCCGGCCAGCAGCAAGAGGAATGCGAAATGCACCGCGAACCCGATGGCCACGCCCGCCGCGCTGGCAGCGATCCCGACCACGCCGAACTCGAACGTGTAGCTCAGCGCGATGGTGCGCTGGCTCTGGCCAAGCACCCGCAGCATCGCGCAATCGTCCAGATGCGCGGCGGCAAAGCCGCGTGCGGCGAGCGCCACTGCGACCGCGCTCAGCAAGGCAGCGAGCAGCGCCACGAGGTTGAGGAATTTCTCGGCCCGGTCGAGCGTCTGCCGCATTTCGGGGCGGCCGCTGTCGAGCGACTCCACGCGCACGCCACGCACGTTCGGCTTCTTCAGCTCCTGCGTCGCCCATGCCGCGAACGCCTTCACGCTCGGCTCGGCGCCCGCCACGGCAAAGCGGTAGCCGACGCGGCTCGCGGGCTGGATCAAGCGGCTGGCAGGCAGATCGGCTGCGTTCATCATCACGCGAGGGGCGAAGTTCACGAACCCGGTGCCGCGGTCCGGCTCGAGCGCGATCAGGCGAGTGAGGCGCAATTGCGTGTCGCCCAGCAGCAGTGCATCACCGATCTTGAGCCCGAGAGCTTCGAGCAGCGACGCATCCGCCCAGGCCTCGCCCGGCGCGGGCACATTGTGCGTGTCCACCGCGGGCGCGTCGGCCTGCGGCGCCACTTTCACGCTGCCGCGCAGCGGGTAGCCGCGCGGGACGGCCTTCAGTGCCACGAGCCGGCTCGCGCCGCCCAGCGCGTCGGGCGCCCTGGCCATCGTGGGAAAGCTCAGGGTGCCGACCGACTGCAGGCCGAGCGACCGCGCCTTGTCGACGAAAGCTTGCGGTGTCGGGTTGTCGCTTGCGATGACCGCGTCGCCGCCGAGCAGCTGGCGTGCGTCCCGCACCAAGCCGCCCTGGAGCCGGTCCGCAAAGAACCCGACCGCGGTGAGGGCCGCGACGGCCAGCGTGACGGCGACGATCAACAGCCGCAATTCGCCCGCGCGCAGGTCGCGCCAAAGCGTGCGCCAGCCCAATTGCCAGAAGGAAGTCGCCATGGCGCGACCTTACCGCACCAGACTCAGGCCGGGATTAGGCCGGCTATTTCTCGGCTGCGGCGTCCAGCCTGCGCTCGAGCTCGCGCAGCACGGGGCGGATCTTTTCGCCGACGCTGATCTGCGGATTGGAGAAACCATCGGTCTTGCCGGCCACCTCCTCACGCCGGCGGATCACCGGGACGGCAGCCGCGAAAGCCTGTTCGAACGAATGGGTCGCGCGCAGTTGCTCGTCGAACACGGCGCGGCCGAAGAACGTCAGGTGCGACAGGCGACCGCAGCCGTAGGAAGTGTGATTCGCGTCCGCGGCCGTCATCACCAGCGTGGTCTCGCTCGCGAGCGGCCCGACCCAGTTGCCCGAGAGGCAGGCCGAAACGGCGATGACACGGTTGCGGATGCCGGCCTGGTCGAGCATCCGCCGCAATTCGCCCGGGCTCAGCGGCTGAACGCGCAGCGGTTCGTGCTCAGCGGCGAGCTGGAACCGCGCGCCGGCGTGCGAAGTGAGATAGACGACCAGCACATCGTGCTCGCGGTCCATGCGGGCGGCAATACCTTCGATCGCCCGCTTCAGGTTCAACGTGGTCGCCCATGGCAGTTTCGACGCTGTTGTGCGGTTGTTGGCCAGCTGCAGCACGCGGCCCGCGACGTCGAAGCGTTCAGTCAGCACTGTGGCGACCATATTCGATTCCCGCAGGAATACGTCTTCGCCGGCATACGGAGAGAACACCAACGCGTACACGTCGATCACGCCGCGCCGCTCGGGCGCGATGCCGGCGATGGCCTGCCGCATCAGCATCTGCTGAGTCTCGAACAGTTCCTGGGTCAGCTCGAGGCGTTGACCGCGGCTGGCGGAGGTCTGCTCCACTTGCCAGGGGCTGTCCGGAAACTGCAAGGCCGTCAGCCCGAACAGCAGCATGCCCGCTGCCAGAACGCCGAGACCCAGCCGATCCACCCCGAAAAAATGGGTGAACCGCAACACGGCGCCCGCCGTCCATGTCCATAAGACCGCGTAGAGCGACCAGGTTGCGACGGCCGACGTTTCGAGCAGGTCCGGCAGCACGCCGTGCGCCTGAGCGATGCCCAGCAGTTGCGACGCCGTGTTGGCCGGTAGCACCGCGCCCATCCACAACGCGAACCATGCCGCCAGCCCGGCTGGACGGTCGTCCGCTCGCTGCAGAGGCAGGACCCACCAGGCAAGAAGCAAGAGTGCGCCGGTACTCCACCATGGAAAAAGCCAGCCCCTCAGGTCGAAACTGGCCGGACCCTCCAGTTCGAACCTGGCGAGGGCGATCTCCAAGCCGGAGATGACGAGCAGCAGGAGGGCAACCTGCCGCGGCGCAGGCTGCTCACCTGCAATGCGCGGCGGCAGGAAGAAACCCGCCCGCAAGCCTTCCCACAACCAGCTGCGCAGCGGCCGCTGCATGAATTGCGGGTCGCAAGTGGCCTGGACCTCGGATGGCACGTCCATGGCGGCATCATGCCACCCCCGCCGGGACGCGCTTTCAGGCGACGGCGCGCAACTTCGGTCCGGCCAGCTCGGGTTGCAGCTGCAAGCGATGAGGCGCCGTGTAGCACAGGAAGCGGCGGTTGGCCGCGCGGCCGATGGCGCACAGGCCCAGTCGCAGCGCGATGTCGTGGCCCATCTGCGTGATGCCGCTGCGCGAGACGACGATCGGCACCCCCATCTGCGCCGACTTCATGACCATCTCGCTGGTCAAGCGGCCGGTGGTGTAGAAAACCAGCGGCGCGCCGGCGCTCGCCCGGTCCTCGGGCGCAGTCTCCTGCAGCCACATCCAGCCCGCGATCGTGTCGATGGCGTTGTGGCGGCCCACGTCCTCGACGAACAGGAGCATCTCCTCGCCGCTGAACAGCGCGCAGCCGTGGACCGAGCCGGCGGATTTGTAGGTGCTCTCCTGGAGCCGGATCGCATTGACGATCCCGTACAGCTGAGACTGCGTGATGGCCGCATCGGGCAGGCTGATCGCGTCGATCTCGTCCATCAGGCCGCCGAACACGCTGCCCTGGCCGCAGCCGGTCGTGACCACACGCCGGGCGGTGCGCTCCTCGATCCGCTCGATACCGGAACGTGTTTTCACTGCGGCCGCCCCGACCTCCCAGTCGACGGTGACCGACTCGACCTCGTCCACTGCGCGCACCAGCCGCTGATTGCGCAGGTAGCCCAGCACCAGCCACTCCGGCCGGGCGCCCAGGGTCATCAGGGTCACCAGTTCACGCCGGTCCACGTAGACGGTCAATGGCCGCTCGGCGGGGATCGAGACGCCCCCTTCCTCGCCGTGCTCATTCACGGCCGCGATCTCACGCGTCAGCGGGGCGCGCGCTTCAGTCAGGAAAGGCAGGCGCATGGGTGCAAGACTACCGCAAAACTCCTCGGCGGCTGCTTCTGGGGCCTTGTTCGGCCCCCGCTCCCGGAGGGGGGAGGAATACCGGTGTCAGGGCTTCTTGCTCATTTCGGCCGAGTGGGGCTTGACGCTGGGCGGGCTCGCCGCCGTGCCGCTGGGCGAATGCGCACCGGAGGTCTCGAGCGGTTTCTGCTCCGGCGGGTTGTAAGCGAAGGGGCCCGGGTCGGCACATGGCGGCGGCGGCTTGGCCACCACAGGCGTGCCGGAAGCGGCCGGCTGAGCTGCCGCGGCAGCGGCAGAGGAAGCGGCGGCGGCCGCGGGCGCCGGGGCGGCCGCTGCGGGTTTCGCCGACTTGCCGGCGTTCTTCATGTAAACCGCCGCGACCCGGTCCTGTGCCTTGCAGAGCTGAAACGCATCGATCTTTGCCTGCCACGCGGCCTTCGCGGTGGTTTCGGCCGCCTTGGCCTTGGCCGCATCGTCGGGCGGCGGCAATTTGGCCAGCACCAGGCCGCAAGCGGCCGCCAACACACCGGATACCAGAACTGTTTTCATGAGTTGTTTTCTCCTGCGTTGTCGCTCACGCCGGCCGCGCCGTCTCGACATCCTCGGCCGCCGTGAGCGGCTGGCTGCGCTGCGCCGGAATCCGGCCGGCCTGGACGTCCTCGTACCAGTACGCGTGGTGCTCCCGGGCCCATTCTTCGTCCACGTAGCCGGTACGCATGGCCTTGTAGGCGCCGCGCATCCCGATCGTGCCCAGGTAGATGTGCAATAAGGTGATCGTCGCCATCAATACCGCGGCCACCCCGTGAATCATGTTGGCCACCTGCATCGTGTCGCGCTCGTACACGACGTTGGGGATGAGCATGTCCATCACCAGCCCGGAACCGACCACGATGATGCCCAGCACGAACGCCCCGATCCAGAACACCACCTTCTCGCCCGCATTGAAACGGTGCGACGGCGGCTCTTCGCCCGACTTGCTGAACACGCCGCCGATGCGAAGCAGCCACCTGAGATCGCCACTCTGGGGGAACTCATCGCGGATGAAGGTGACGATCACGATGACGAGCGACACCGCAAACACAGGCCCCGCGAAGTTGTGCAGGTTCTTGAGCACGTAGGTCAGGCCGCCATACAGGCTCAAGCCCATGACCGGGAGCAGGAAGAACTTGCCGAACGCCATCACCAACCCCGAAATCGCCAGAATGCAAAAAGCGATCGCGTTGGCCCAATGGGCCGAGCGTTCGAATGGGGTGAAGCGCTCGATCCTGCGGCCGCGCCCCTCGTTTTCGCTGTGGCCCAGAGGGCCCTTGCCGAAGAAGAAGATCGCCAACGCACCGAGACCGATCAGGAACAGCGCGCCACCATAGGGAACGATCCAGTTGTTGCGCACCTGCCGCCACGCTTCGCCGGCCGTCGTCATGCGCGACCCCGGGTACTGCACCGGGGCCTGGATCAGGATGCCGGCTTCCGGCGCCTGGGACTTGGGCAGGCTGCTGTAGCCTTCCCTGCCCGAGGCGACGCCGCGCCACATCGGCGCGTTGTTGCCGGGCTGGACCTTGTTGCGCTCGGCATTGTTCTGCTTGAGGTAATTCGGGTCGGAACTCGCGTCAGGCTTGACCTCCGGCTTCACGTCGAAAATGTTCTGGCTCTGGATGCCTCCTTGCGCGCCCGGCGCGCCGGCGGGCGGGGGCGGCAAATCCTCCGGGGCCTTGTTCTGGGCGAACGCAGCCGAGCTCGCGGCGAGGATGAAACTCAGAAGCAATGGACGCAGCATCGTCGGCCTTTCAGTTCACCCGGTTGTAGTCATTCTGGCCATTCTGGAGGCGGGTCTTGAGCTGCTGCTCCCAGCTGACCTTGTCGCCCGGCTTCCAGCCGGGGACGCTGAAGACCGGGGTGGCGCCCTGGTAGGCGGCCGCATCTACTTTGGCATTGCTGCCGATCGTTTGCGGCTTTTCGGTGCAGGCCGCCAACGCAAGCACGGCAGCCACGAAGATCAACGTGTGCTTCATGATTTCGCTCCCCCAGGCTGCCCCGCCTGCTTCGAACCGTATGCCGTGCCCCAGCCCCAGGCTTCGGCGCCCTTGCCGCGCTTGATGACGCGGTTGCGGAAGATGTCGGCGACCACGTCGCCGTCGCCTCCGATCAGCGCCTTGGTCGAGCACATCTCGGCGCAGGCCGGCAATTTGCCTTCGGCCAGCCGGTTGCGCCCGTACTTCTCGAACTCGGCCTGCGAGCCGTTGGCTTCGGGCCCGCCGGCGCAGAACGTGCACTTGTCCATCTTGCCGCGCACGCCGAAGTGGCCGGACGAGGGGAACTGCGGCGCGCCGAACGGGCACGCATAGCTGCAATAACCGCAGCCGATGCAAACATCCTTGTCGTGCAGCACCACGCCCTCGTCGGTGCGGTAGAAGCAGTTGACCGGGCACACCGCCATGCAAGGCGCGTCCGAGCAGTGCATGCAGGCCACCGAGATCGAACGCTCGCCGGGAATGCCGTCGTTGAGCGTGACGACGCGCCGCCGGTTGACCCCCCACGGGATCTCGTGCTCGTTCTTGCACGCGGTCACGCAGCCGTTGCACTCGATGCAGCGCTCGGAGTCGCAGATGAATTTCATTCTTGCCATCGTGTTCCCCTTATGCCGCGCGCTCGACGTTGCAGATCGTCGTCTTGGTTTCCTGCATCATGGTGACGCTGTCGTAGCCGTACGTCGTCGCGGTGTTCACCGCCTCGCCGCGCACCACCGGCGCCGCGCCGCTCGGGTAGTACGGCAGCAAGTCGGTGCCCTGCCAGCGCCCGGAGAAGTGGAATGGCATCCAGCAGGTGTCGGGGCCCACGCGTTCGGTGACCAGTGCCTGCACGTTCAGCCGCGCGCCGGTCGGCGTCATCAGCCACACGCGATCGCCCTGCTTGATGCCGCGATCGGCGGCCGACTTCGGGTTGATCTCGACGAAGGCTTCCTGCTGCAATTCGGCCAGCCAGGGGTTGGAGCGCGTTTCCTCCCCGCCCCCTTCGAATTCGGTCAGCCGCCCAGAGGTGAGGATCAGCGGATATTTTTCCGCCACCTTGTCGGTGACGTTCTTCTGCTGCAGCGTCTTGTACAGCGTGGGCAGCCGCCAGAACGCCTTCTTGTCATCGTGCGACGGGTACTTGGCCACCAGGTCGGGCCGCGTGCTGTAGATCGGCTCGCGGTGCTGGGGGATGCCGTCGGGAAAGTTCCACACCACCGCGCGCGCCTTGGCATTGCCGAAGGGGTAGCAGCCGTGGTTCTTCATCACGACGCGGATGATCCCGCCCGACGAATCGGTCTTCCAGTTCTTGCCTTCGGCCGCCGCCTTCTCGACGTCGGTGAGTTCGTCCCACCAGCCGAGCTTCTTCATCAGCACATGGTCGAACTCGGGATAGCCGGTCTGGATGTCGGCACCCTTGCTCGCCGAGCCGTCCTCCGCCAGCAGGTTCTTGCCGTTGCGCTCCACACCGAAGTTCGCGCGGAAGTTGCCGCCGCCGTCCATCACGTGCTGGGACGTGTTGTAAAGGACGTGGGTGCCGGGATGTTTGAGTTCCGGGGTGCCGAAGCAAGGCCACGGCAGGCCGAAATAGTCGCCGGTCAGGTCGTACCCGGTTTCCTTGTCCTTGACTCCCGGCTTGGCCCTGAGCGTCTTGACGTCGAAAGCCGCCATGTTCTTCATGTGCGCCTTCAGCCGCTCCGGGCTCTGGCCCGTGTAGCCGATGCTCCAGCACGATTTGTTGACTTCGCGCAGGATTTCCTCGGGCATGGGTTCGTCCATGCCCTTCACTTTCTGCATCTTGAAGTTCTTGACCAGCTCCTTGCCGAAGCCCAGCTTGTCCGCCAGCTGGTACATGATCATCTGGTCGGTGCGGCTTTCCCACAGCGGCTCGATCACCTTCTCGCGCCATTGCAGCGACCGGTTGGAGGCAGTCACGGACCCGCTGGTCTCGAACTGGGTCGCGGCCGGCAGCAGGTACACGGCGCGATTCGGGTTCAGGTCTTCCGGCTTGCCTGGCATCGCGGCCATGGCGGCAGTGGCCGACGGATACGGGTCCACCACGACCAGCAGGTCCAATTTGTCCATTGCCCGCTTCATCTCCAGGCCGCGCGTTTGCGAATTGGGTGCGTGGCCCCAGTACACCACCGCTCGCAGGTTCGAGTCCTGGTCGATCAGCTCGTTCTTTTCCAGCACGCCGTCGATCCAGCGCGACACGGTGATGCCTGGCTTGCTCATCATCGCCGGGCTGGCGAAGCGGCCCTTGATCCAGTCGTAATCGACGTTCCAGACCTTGGCGAAGTGGCGCCACGATCCTTCGACGATGCCGTAGTAGCCGGGCAGCGAATCCGGGTTCGGGCCGATGTCGGTTGCGCCCTGCACGTTGTCGTGGCCGCGGAAGATGTTCGCACCGCCGCCCGGCACGCCCACGTTGCCCAGCGCCAATTGCACGATGCACGAGGCGCGCACCATCGCGTTGCCGATCGAATGCTGGGTCTGGCCCATGCACCACACGAGCGTCGAGGGGCGGTTCTTCGCCATCATCTCGGCGACCCTCGCCATCTGCGCCTCGGGCACGCCGCACGCCTCTTCAACCTTGTCGGGCGTCCACTTGGCCATCACGTCGGCCCTGACCTCGTCCATGCCATAGACCCGGTCGTGGATGTACTTCGGATCCTCCCATCCGTTCTTGAACACGTGGTACAGCAGGCCGAACAGGAACGGGATGTCCGAGCCCGAGCGGATGCGCACGTATTCGTCGGCCTTGGCCGCGGTGCGGGTGAAGCGCGGATCGACCACGATCATCTTCGTGCCGTTTTCCTTCGCGTGCAGCATGTGCAGCATGCTCACCGGGTGCGCTTCGGCGGCGTTCGAGCCGATGTACAACGCGCACTTGCTGTTCTGCATGTCGTTGTACGAATTGGTCATGGCGCCGTAGCCCCATGTGTTCGCCACACCGGCCACCGTGGTGGAGTGGCAGATGCGCGCCTGGTGGTCGCAGTTGTTGCTGCCCCACAGGCTCACGAACTTGCGCATCAGGTACGACTGCTCGTTGCTGTGCTTGGAGGAGCCGATCCAGTAGATCGCATCCGGCCCGCTGGCCTTGCGCAGCTCGAGGATCTTCGCGCTGATCTCGTTCAGGGCCGTATCCCAGCTGATGCGCTCGTACTTGCCGTTCACCAGCTTCATCGGGTAGCGCAGCCGGAACTCGCCGTGGCCATGCTCGCGGATCGCCGCGCCTTTGGCGCAATGCGCGCCCAGGTTCAACGGCGAATCGAACACAGGCTCCTGGCGCACCCACACGCCGTTCTCGACCACCGCGTCGATGGCGCAGCCGACCGAGCAGTGCGTGCACACCGTGCGCTTCACCTCGATGTTGCCCTGCCCGGTGGCGGGCTGGGTGCCGTCGGCCGCCTTGGCCTTCTTGACCAGTGCCAGCGAAGAGGCCGCGATGCCCACGCCCACGCCGAGGCCCGAGCGGCGCAGGAACGCGCGCCGGTCCATGGTGGGCAGCGCGCGTGACAGGCCGCGCTGCAGGCTATGAACGAACTGCGAACGCGCACCGGCCTGGCCGGCGCCCGTCTTTTTGGTCAGCAACATGGAGGACTCTCCCGATGTGGGCGTTAAACGAGGGTGCTCTTGTAATACCGCTTGACGTGATCGGTGAGCTGGTAGCCGCCGCCGCGTGCGGGTGGCTCCTTGGCTTCGGGGGTGACGACCGGTTGCTGCACCGCGCCCGGCAGCAGGCTGGCGGCCGCGGCAACGGCGCCTGCCGTGCCTGCGCCTGCAAAAAGCTGTCTGCGCGAAAGCTTGCTCTTCGGCTGGCTCATGTCTGGTCTCCTGATAGTCCCCTCGGATGAGGACTCAACGACTTGGGGCGCTCGAATGTAACGCCCGTCAAGTGCGTGCGCAACCAGACAAACACGGAGCATCGGCCTCAGCAGAAAGCATGCCATCGGTTCCGGCGCACACGTGCCTCAGCGACGCTTGTTTGTTGCATGGCAACACCCCTGCCCGCTGCGACAAGTTGTCGCGCGGGTCGCGACAACTTGTCGCGTCGGACCGTTGTTCCGGCAACTCATCCATTGGCTTCGTGCGCAATCGGTGAGAATCGCCCTGGCTCATGTTCAACCCGTTGACTCTCCCGCACGCCCCGAGCTCCGAGAAGGCGGCCGACGGCTGGCCGTTCTGGTCGATCCTCATCGTCGACGACGAGGAGGGCATGCGCAATTTCCTGGTGAAGACGCTCGTGCCCCGCTGCCACTTCGTGATGGAGGCGGCGAGCGCCGAAGAAGGCGCCGAATTGCTGCGAGGCCACCATGTGGACCTCATCGTCCTGGATATCACGCTGCCCGGCAAGAGCGGCGTCGCGTGGCTCAAGGAGCTGCGCGAGGCGGGGTACTCGGGCGAGGTGGTCCTGATCACCGCGTTCGCCGATCTCGATACCGCCATCGAGGCGCTGCGCGCGGGCGCATCGGACTTCATCCTCAAGCCGTTCCGCGTGCCGCAGATCCTGAACTCGGTCAAGCACTGCTACGAGCGGGCCGAGCTGGCACGCGAGAACTACGTGCTGCGGCGCAATCTGCCGCCCGAGCAGGCCCAGCGTGGCGGCCTGGTCGGCAGTTCGCGCGCGATGGAGCGGCTCTCGCAGTCGCTCGCGCGGGTCGCCGCCGTGAGCAGCACGGTGCTGCTGCAAGGCGAGTCGGGCACCGGCAAGGAACTGGTGGCCCGTGCCGTACATGCGCTGAGCGCGCGCGCGGCGGGGCCGTTCGTGCCGGTGAACTGCGCCTCGATGTCGCCCGAGCTGATGGAGAGCGAATTGTTCGGGCATGCGAAAGGCGCCTTCACCGGGGCCAGCAAGGCGCGCGACGGCCTTTTCTACTACGCGCAGGGCGGCACGCTGTTCCTGGACGAAGTCGCCGACCTGCCGCTGCCGTTGCAAGCGACGTTGCTGCGTGCGCTGGAGGACCTGAAGATCCGCCCGGTGGGCAGCGAGCAATTGCTGCCGGTCAACGTGCGCATCGTCGCCGCGACCAATCGGTCGCTGGCCGCCGAAGTGGACGCCGGGCGCTTCCGCAAGGACCTGTACTACCGGCTGCAGGTAGTGGAACTGGTGCTGCCGCCGCTGCGCGAGCACAAGGAGGACATCCCGCAACTGGTCGCGCATTTCATGGCGCAGCTCGCGCCCGCGCTCGGCACCTTGCCGCTCGTGATCAGCGAGGCCGAGATGAACTATCTGATGCAGTACGACTGGCCCGGCAATGTGCGCGAGCTGCGCAACCTGATCGAGCGCTCGCTGATCCTCGGCGCGCTGAACGTGTCGGCGCTCTACTCGCCGTCGCGGCCGGCCCGCACGGCGGCGCCTGCCACCGACCTGCAAACGCTGGAAAAGCAGCACATCCTGTCGGTGCTCGACTCGGTGCAGGGCGACAAGACGCAAGCGGCCCAGCTGCTGGGCATCTCCCGCCGCACGCTGGAACGGCGGGTCGCCGACTGGGCGTCTTGAGCCGCATGCGATGAGGCGCATGTTCGGCGATTGGCTGGCGCAGTCGGTGCGCAACAAATTGCTGGCGATGGCCCTGCTGCCCTTGTGGGTGGTCTTGCCGCTGCTGGTGGGCTCGCTCCTCATCTGGGGCGACGTCGCCTACGACCGCTTGTTGATCACGAAGGTGCGCAGCGACCTGGCCGTGGCGCGCGGCTATTTCGACCAGGTGGTCGCGGAAGTGGGGGGCGGCACCGAATCGGTGGCCGCCTCGCACGCGCTGCACCAGGCGCTGCAGGCGCGTGAGCCGGTCGCGCTGGCACGGCTGCTGGAACAACAGAGGGTGGCGCTCGGGCTCGACTTCCTGGTCGCCGTCCCCGTGCCTGACGCGCCGCTGGTGCCGCAGGAGCCGGCGGACGGCCCCGCCCATGGCGCGCGGGTGACGATCGTGGAGGGCGCGCAGTTCACGCGTCTCGCCCCGCAACTGGGCAGCCGCATCCGTATTCCCATCATCGCGACGCGCAATGCGGCCCCGAGCGAGCGCACCGCCGAAGACCGGGCACTGGTGGTGCTGGCGCGCTCGAACGTGCTCGGCGACGACGGCCGCGTGCACGCGCAGGTGCAAGGCGGCGTGCTGCTGAACCAGAACCTGCCGTTCATCGATCACATCAACCGCATCGTCTATCCCGAAGGCTCGCTGCCGTTCGGCAGCCAGGGCACGGCCACGCTGTTCATGGACGACGTGCGCATCACGACCAACGTGCGCCTGTTCAAGGACGAACGCGCCATCGGCACCCGGGTGTCGCACGCCGTGAGCGACGCGGTCCTGAAGCGCGGCAGCACGTGGCTGGACCGCGCGTTCGTCGTGAACGACTGGTACGTTTCCGGCTACGAGCCGCTGGTGGACGGCGCGGGCCGCCGCGTGGGAATGCTGTACGTGGGCTACCTCGAAGAGCCGTTCCGGTTGGTGAAGTACGGCATGCTGGGAGTGATCGGCGTGATCTTCATCATCGTCATGACGCTGGCAGCGTTGTTCTCGCTGCGCTGGGCGCGCAGCATCTTCCGGCCGGTGGAGCAGATGAACCGCACGATGCAGCTGGTGGAGGAAGGCCACAACACCGCCCGGGTGGGACCGGTGGAAGCGAAGGACGAGATCGGCACCCTCGCCAATCACCTGGACCACCTGCTGGACGTCGTCGACGAAAAGACCCAGAGCCTGCGGCGCTGGGCCGGCGAGCTCGACCGCAAGGTGGCGGAGCGCACGCGCGAACTCGCCGCCAGCAACGCTTCCCTGCGGCGCGCGCAGCAGCAGCTGGTGAAGTCGGAAAAACTGGCGGCGATCGGCCAGCTCACGGCCAGCGTCGCCCACGAGATCAACAACCCGATCGCGGTGATCCAGGGCAACCTGGACCTGATGCGCGAAACCCTGGGCGAGCAGGCGGCGCCGGTGCGGGCCGAACTGAAACTGCTCGACGAGCAGGTCGAGCGCATGCGCCTGATCGTCACGCAATTGCTGCAATACGCGCGTCCCACCGAATACGCCGGCTACGTCGAGGCGCTGGACGTGAACCGCGTGCTCGATGAATGCCTGGTGCTGGTCGGCCATCTGCTGGGGAAGACGCGCATCGACGTCGTGAAGGACTACCGGGCCCGGCGGCGCGCCGGCTTCAACCGGCAGGAGCTCCAGCAGGTCATGCTGAACCTCATCACCAATGCCGTCCAGGTGATGCCGGCCGGCGGCGCTCTCGTGCTGCGCACGGCGGACTGGCTGCAGCAGGGTGCGGCCTGCGGCACGATGATCGAGATCCAGGATACCGGCCCAGGGCTTTCGCCGCACGTGCGCGAGCGGCTGTTCCAGCCGTTCTTCACCACCCGCGGCGACGGCAACGGACTGGGCCTGTGGATCAGCCTGAGCCTGGTGGAACGCTATGGCGGCACGATCGAGGCGGCCAATGCGCCCGGCGGCGGCGCCGTGTTCAGGGTGCGGCTGCTGACCGAACCGCAGGCGCCGGCGGAATCCGGCGCGCCGACCAACAATGGCCGGCCGACAGGCGGCTGAGCCTCAACCCAGCATGTCGAAGCCCTGCGCTTCGATGCTGATGAATGCCTGCGTGAAAGCAGCCAGCGCCTTGTAGAAGTTCGCGGCCGGATGCGCCGCGATGGCGTCGCAAAGCGCCGCCGCCCAGGGCTGCAGATGCGTGGCGAAGAAGTCGCGCTGGCGTGTGAGGTTGGCCACCGCGGCGTCGTCGCCGGCGATCAGGTAGCGCATCACCTCGCACAGGTAGGCGATGTGATCCTCGGTTTCCGGCACGCTCTCGTCGCGCTCCAGCCCGAGAGCCGCGAGCTCCGTGCGCAGGCGGGCCAGCGGCTTCTCGTTGAGGAATCCGCTGAGGTAGTGGGAACCGAACAGATACACCTCGGGCTTGCCGACGCCGCCGAAAAGCGTGCTGTATTCGGCGGCCAACGCCTGGGCGTCCAGGTCACGGGCCGCGGCCACGAGATTGCGCCACGGCTCTTCGAGGAACGCACCCGCGGCCGGCGCCTCGGTGACGGCCACCCGCAACCCGTCCAGCAGTTCACCGGCGGGAGCAGCGTAGTAAAGCTGCGCGAGCAGCCCGTAGACCTCGGCCCGGGCGGTTTCCTCATCGAGCGCGGAGGAAACGGGGGGTGCGTTTGGATTGGCTGCCAAGTTCATCTTGATCGGTTGGGGTCAGAGATTCGTGATCTTGACTTCGTCGGTCGCCGAATACATGTCGATCACGCGGCAATCGCCGCACATCTTCAGCCGCTCCAGGGCCGCGCCCTGGAACATCGAATGCCCGGCCAGTTTGCCGATCATGGCCTCGACGGCCTTGAGCGTGCCGAACGGCTTGCCGCAGCGCACGCACCCGTACGGCTGCATTTCGTTGAGCACCCGCGCTTGCCTGCGCTCGCTCGTGAGCAACAGGCGCGGCTCAAGCGCGATCGCCCGCTCGGGGCAGGTGGTGGCGCACAGGCCGCATTGGACGCAGTTCTTCTCGATGAAGCGCAACTGCGGCAGCTCGGGGTTGTCCTGCAATGCACCGGCCGGACAGGCGCTGACGCAGCTCAGGCACATCGTGCACTTGTCCTTGGCGACGGCAATGGCGCCGAACGGCGCACCCGCGGCGGGCAGCGCGATCGCTTCGGGCCGGGCCGGCGCATGTTCGATCAGGTGGTCGAGCGCCAGCTCCAGGGTGCTGCGCTTTTCCGGCGCGACGGCAAAACGCGCGGCGACCTGCGGCACCGCCGTGCGGCCCGCGAGCAGCAGTTGCAGTTCCTGGTCGAGATCGGCGAGGTTGCCCGCACGAACGAGCTTGAAGTGCTCGCCCGCATAGCCCAGCCCGTTCAGGATCGTCTGCGCGACTTCCATCTGTTCGCGCAATGCATCGCGGTATTGCAGTGCCTCTTCATCGGTCGTGAGGACCACGACGCGCGAAGCACCGAACGCGATGGCGCTGAGCCACAGGTCGAGGCCCGTGCTCGCGGTGTGCCACACCGGCACCGGGATCACATTGGCAGGCACGCCCTGCGCCACGCCCAGCTGCGCCGCGCGGCCGACCTCTTCGACCAGCGCCTGGCCGCGTTCCTGGCTGTGGAGCAGCAGCACGGCGTCGCGTCCCCCGGCTTTCGTGTAGGTGGAAAGCAACGTCTTGAACTTGACGCCCTGCTCCGCGGCCCGTGGGTACGCATACGTCAATGCACCCGTCGGGCAGACCGTGGTGCAGGCGCCGCAGCCCACGCACAACTGCGAATTGACCTTGACCTGCTGGTGCGCCCGGTCACTGGCGATCGCCTCGGCGGAGCAGATCTCGACGCAGGCGTTGCAGCCCACCTTTTCGTTGCGGCTGTGGGCGCAGAGCTTGGCCTTGTAGGCGAAGAACTTCGGCTTCTCGAACTCGCCCACCATCTCGCGCAGCTTGAGCACGACGGCGAGCAGGTCGGCGGGCATGCCCCTGCCGTCGCCCGCGGCGGGGGGAACGAAGAAATACCCTTGCGGCGGGGCGTGCTGCAGGAACGCCGGTTGCGAGCGCAGATCGAGCACCAGGTCGAAATTTTCGCTGCACGATTCGGCTTCGCGGCTGAAGTCGATCGCGCCGGCGGCCTCGCACACCTTCACGCAGGCGCGATGCGAGGCGCAGCGAGCCAGGTCGATCTGGTAGTCGAGCCCGATGGCGCCTTCCGGGCATGCCGCCACGCACGCATTGCAGCGGGTGCACAAATCGAGGTCGATCGGGTTGTCACGGCTGAACGTCACGTCGAATGCGCCCAGCCAGCCCTTCACACTCTCGATGCGGCCGCCCAGGACCGGGAAACGCCGCTCCTGCGCTCCGGCGCCGCCCTGCGTGAACAGCGTCACGTCCAGCACGTCGGCTACGAGCGCTGCCACGCACTCGGCCTGCTCGATCGGGCCGATCACCAGCAAGCGCCCGGCGCTGGTGTAGGTGACGGTCGGCACCGGCTCGGGATCGGGCAAATGCGCCGCCGCCAGCAAAGCCGCGATCTTGGGCATGGCGCGCGACGCGTCGCGGCTCCAGCCGCCGGTTTCGCGGATGTTCACGAAGCGGATCGGGCGCTCTGCGCCCTGCGCCCGTCCGGCCAATTCGCCGAATAGCCGCTGCTCCTGGGTGCAGGCGACAACCAACTCGCCGCTGCCCTGCAGCGCCTGCTGGAACGCGCCGGCTTCGCGCCGGCACAAGCTCGAGTGGAGGGTTAGCTCTTCACCCAGTGCCGCGCCCAGGGCCTTCTCCTGGAGCGGCATGGTCTTGTTGCAATCGCAAATCAGGGTCGGCATCGTCGGGCGGCGTGGCTACTGCGGGTGGAACGGTCCCGGACTGTGCCACGCTTTGCGCGGTGGGGTTATCCGCAACATCCCTTGCCCGGCGGGCAGCCTCTTCCTCACGTTCCTCTTGATCGAACAGGCCCAGGAATTTGGCGCTGGCGAGCTGGCGCAGCATCGTGGCAGGTACGGGGTCAGGCTTCGAATAATCGTCCACGTAGACGTCGAGCCCATCCATGACGTTGTAGCGCGGATCGGTGAAGAGCTTCTTGAGCGCCGCGTTCTTCACCTCGGGCGCGACATCCGGCGCAGTGAAGCGGGCAAAGTCCGATTCGGCCGTGAGGGC
>JAGRPN010000372.1 GCA_019449555.1 Ramlibacter sp. | reverse complement strand
TGAAAGACCTTTCGAATCATTATCACTTTGGGATACACGGGATAACACCGTCAAACTCCTGTCAGCTTGGCTTTTATAGTCCCCCCTAGAATTTATTACTACAAAGCCAACCGGGCGCGCATCTGCCCCATCGCAGTGCGCGCCCGGTGTCGCGTGACCAGTGAACTTCCTTCTCCGGAGACAACATGCAGGCGCTACTTAAGTTTTCCAGGGCCGTGGACGGGTTGAATGCCTTCATCGGCAAGTACGTGATCTGGCTGATCCTGGCCTCGACGGTGATCAGCGCCGTGAACGCGGTCGTCCGGAAGATCTTCAACATGAGTTCGAACGCGTACCTGGAAGTGCAGTGGTACCTGTTCGCCGCCGCTTTCCTGCTCGCTTCGGCCTACACGCTGCTCAACGGCGAGCACGTGAAGATCGACGTGATCTACCACCGGCTGTCCAAGCGCACGCAGACCTGGATCGACGTGTTCGGCTTCATCGTGTTCCTCACGCCCGTATGCGTCGCGGTCCTGTGGTTCGGCATTCCGTTTTTCCTGCAAGGCTACCGATCGGGCGAAATGTCGTCCAATGCCGGCGGCCTGATCCGCTGGCCCGTGTACATCATGATGCCCATCGGCTTTGCGCTGCTGCTGCTGCAAGGCTGGTCCGAACTGATCAAGCGCATCGCATTCCTCATGGGGCTGATCGAGGATCCCACGCACAAGAAAGTCGAGAAGACCGCCGAGGAGGAACTGGCCGAAGAAATACGCCGGCTCGCAGAAGCCAAGGGCAAGGTCTGAAATAACTAGAACGAGGAGTACCAGATGGAGCTCATTACCCACAACCTAGCCCCCGTCATGTTCATGGGGCTGATCGTCTTCCTGCTGCTCGGGTTTCCGGTTGCGTTCAGCCTGGGCGCGTGCGGCCTGTTCTTCGGCCTGATCGGCGTGGAGGTAGGCGCCCTGCCCGAGGCGCTGCTGCAAGCCTTGCCGCTGCGCATCTTCGGCATCATGCAGAACGACACGCTCCTGGCGATTCCGTTCTTCACGCTGATGGGCCTGATCCTCGAACGCAGCGGCATGGCCGAAGACTTGCTCGACACCATCGGGCAATTGTTCGGCCCGGTGCGCGGCGGCCTCGCGCTCGCGGTGATCTTCGTCGGCGCGCTGCTGGCGGCGACCACCGGCGTGGTGGCGGCTTCGGTCATCTCGATGGGCCTGATCTCGTTGCCAATCATGCTGCGTTACGGCTACGACCGGCGCGTGGCGTCCGGCGTCATCGCCGCATCGGGTACGCTGGCTCAGATCATTCCGCCTTCGCTGGTGCTGATCATCCTGGCCGACCAGTTGGGCCGCAGCGTGGGCGACATGTACAAGGGCGCGTTCATCCCCGGCTTCATGCTGACCGCCTTTTATGCCTTGTATGTGATCCTGCTGGCCTTCGTCCGGCCGAAATGGGTGCCCGCGCTGCCGATCGAAGCCCGCAGCATTCGCGAGGAGAGCGGCCGGAGCGGCCTGCCGTCGCTGCTGGCGATCACCGTCATTTCGACGGCTTGCGCCCTTCTGTTCGCTGAAAATTACGCGCGCATCACGAGCTGGGTCACGGGCACGCAGGTCACGAGCGTAGCCACCGACGAGACGATCGTCGTCTCGATGTGCGTCGGCGTCCTGCTGGCATTCTTTGCCGCGGTCGCCAACAAGGCGTTGCACCTGGGCCTGTTGTCGCGCATCGCCGAACGCGTCACGTTCGTGCTGATCCCGCCGCTATTGCTGATCTTCCTGGTGCTGGGCACGATCTTCCTTGGCGTGGCGACGCCGACCGAAGGCGGCGCGATGGGTGCGTGCGGTGCCATCATCATGGCCACGGTGCGTCGCCGGTTGACTTTTTCGCTCCTGCGGCAGGCGCTCAATACGACCACCAAGCTCGCCAGCTTCGTGGTCTTCATCCTGGTGGGTTCCACCATGTTCAGCCTGGTGTTCCAGGGCGTGGACGGGCAAAAGTGGGTGGAGCACCTGCTGACCGGGTTGCCGGGCGGCCAGATCGGTTTCCTGATCGTGGTCAACGCACTGATCTTCTTCCTCGCCTTCTTCCTCGACTTCTTCGAGCTGTCCTTCATCGTCGTGCCGCTATTGGCGCCGGTGGCCGACAAATTGGGCGTGGACCTGATCTGGTTCGGCATTCTGCTGGGCGTGAACATGCAGACGTCGTTCATGCACCCGCCGTTCGGCTTCGCGCTGTTCTACCTGCGCAGCGTGGCGCCGGCCAAGGAATACACCGACCGCCTCACCAAGAAGCTGATCGCGCCGGTCACCACCATGCAGATCTACTGGGGCGCGGTGCCGTTCGTGCTGATCCAGATCATCATGGTCGGCCTGATCATCTTCTTCCCCGGGATCGTGACTGGCGGCCTGGACAAGGCCGAGGTTTACGACCTGGAAAAAGTGCGCGTGCAGATGGAAAACGAGATGCTCAAGCAGGATGCGCAGACTGCACCGCCGCAACTGCAAGTCACCCCCGCAGCCCCCGCAGCCAGCTCGGCGGCGCCGGACGCGGGAGCCATCCCGCCGCCGCCCCCCGAAACCGTGCCGCAACAATCCGACGAGGACCTGCTCAAGGAAATGCAGGGCGCAGGCAAGAAGAAATAGGCGCGGGAACACACCCCCGATGAATTGCGCCCCGGCCGCGGATGCGGCTCGGGGCGCGAATCATTGGACTTCCCGCAGCCGCGGGATGCGGTGCTTCAGATTTTCACGGTCGTCATGTAGCTGCTGTAGCGGAATTCGGAGAAGCGGTCCCACAGCACCTGGTCGCGCTGGAACGCGCGCATGTCCTGGTGGATCTTCTTGAATTCCGGCGACTTGGCCTCGTGTTCGGCGAACACCTGCATCGAAGCCTTGAACCCGGCGTCCATGACGTCCTTGGGGAAAGGCTTGAGCTGGACCTTCGCGGCGACCAGCCGCTTGAGCGCCTGCGGGTTGACGGCATCGTATTTGGCCGTCATGTCGCGCGCCGCGACGGCGCCGGCGGCGCGCACGATGGCCTTGTTCTCCGCCGACAGCGCATTGAACGCCTTGATGTTCATGAAGAACTCGAGCTCCGCCCCGCCTTCCCACCAGCCGGGGTAATAGTAGAAGGGCGCGACCTTGTTGAAGCCCAGCTTCTCATCGTCGTACGGACCGACGAACTCGGTGGCGTCCAGCGTCCCTTTTTCGAGCGCCTGGTATACGTCGCCGGCCGGCATGTTCTGCGGCACCACACCGAGCTTGGCCATCGCCTCGCCGAACAGCCCGCCGCCCATTCGGAATTTCAGCCCCTTCAGGTCCGCCACCGACTTGATTTCCTTGCGATACCAGCCGCCCATCTGCGTGGTCGTGTTGCCGGCGCTCATGCTCAATGCGTTGTACTTGGCGTAGAACTCGTCCATCAGCTTGCGCCCGTTGCCGTGCTCCATCCACGAGTCCATCTGGCGCGCCGTCAGGCC
>JAGRPN010000371.1 GCA_019449555.1 Ramlibacter sp. | reverse complement strand
GTCCGCCGCATAAGTCTCGATATCGCTAAGGAGTAGCGAGAAGCCTAGCCGCCTCACCGAAACAACATCAGCTTTTCGAAGGGCGTCCACTTGCAGACTCGCGTCGGGCGTTGCCAACAAGGCGCGTGCAGCCATGTCAACAGCGGTATTCGGGACCGCAGGAAGGAGCCTGTACTCACTTGATTGCTGCCGGATTTGATTTCGGATATGGCGGACAAGGTCTTCTCCGTGCTCAGATGAGAGGGCGAAAATCTTCTGTTTGCTCGCCGCAAACACCAGCTCTGAGTCCTTTGCGTAAGGTAGCCGAACAACGAGAGAAGGCGGGGCATCTTGATTAGGTCTCGTCACAATATGCGGCGCGAGTTTGGCCGCCATGCGTTCGATCACCGTTACGGCTTCATCGGCATCGCGATCAGCTGGTAAGACTAGGAATACATCATCAACATATCGACCGTAGTGAATCGGCGCCAACTTATCGAAAACCAAACTGTCAAATTCAGCCAATAGAACATTGGCGATCACCTTGGAAGCCGAGAGTCCCACTGGAATTGCGCCTTGCCTCCTCTCAAAATAGTCCGGCGTGCGCCGATACCAATGTTCTATTGCAGTAAGCAATAACCTAGTCAGCTTGGCTTGCCCCGGTGTAAGGGCAAGACTCAGTCGCCGCAGAAATTCATTCCGCAGCATGAATGACGGCGCGACGCGATGGTAGAACCGCTCAATATCCATCGTGATGGCCAAAATACTCTTGCGCTCTTTGACGGAGCGCTCTATCGCATCTAAACCCTTTTCACGCCACAACTTGTATGCGGAAAAGTATGGCGCGAAGAGCCCTTGCGCTGCCAAGTTGACTTCTCGCTCTCCGTCGCGCGCGATTGTCCGGACATGATTCGCAAACGATAAGTTTCTGTCTAGGCAGCTGTCGTACAGATAGCCCACCTTGAGAATCCATAGCGCCGAAAACACTTGAAAATCGACCGTCGGACGTATTACAAGGCGCAGACTTGCATTGGCTAGCTTGCCCGTGTTCGAATATTGACGACTCCATTCGTCGCGTGGGTTCAGGGCACGAAAGTGGCCTTGCTCTGCCAGGGACCACGCTGTGGTGTCAATGGACTTGGGCAAGTACGCGTAATCACCGACAAATTGTGGATCTACCGTCCAGTCCTGATCGCCGGTTGTCAGTCGCTTGTGAAGAGCCACTAAGTTTCGATGGAGGTTCTGCTCGTACCGAGTAAAGGTGAGCGCATGAAAATGAGTGCTCTCGAAGAATGCTTCGGCCTTTGCCTTGCGATACGCAACGTAGACGTCCGCCAAACTGATGTCAACTTTAGCCATCGCGACCTCCCTTATCGCAATGGTAGCGCGCTAACACCTTCACATAACCTGAATTTCCGTGCTGCAACTTGCTTCCGCACACTTTGGGTCTGGGCCAGAAGTCTGGCGCGTTCTCGCCATGCGCGACTGGGCGCCCCCTGCTCGCGTGACCAATTACTAAAGCGTGCGATTTATCTGCGCAGGCTTGTGCCACACTGCCGCCATGCATTTCCACCGGCGCCTGTTCATCGCTTCGCTGGCCGCTGTCGCCGCCTTCCCTGCCCTCGCCAGGCAGAAGTTCGCCGCGGCCGAAGCTCGCGTATTTCCCCGCGCACTGCCGGTGCCCGGCGGAGTCGCGCGTATCGCACTGGGCGCCTCGCAACGCCCGGTCGCGCGCAGCGGTGACACGCCGCTGCTCGTGGTCGGTTCCGCGCACGGCTGGACGGCGTTGGCAGGCATCCCGTTGTCCGCCGCGCCCGGCCCCGCGCAGATCACCGTGCAGTTGCCGGGCGCCGATGCGCGCAGCATCGATTACACCGTGCTGCCCAAGCAATACGCAGTGCAACGGTTAAAGGTCGATCTCAAGCGCGTGGAGCTCTCGCCCGAAGACGACGAGCGGGCCGAACGCGAACGCCTGCACATTGGCGAAGTGATCGCGACCTTCTCGCTGCCCGGGCCCGAATCGCTGGCGATGCGTGCGCCGGTGCCGGGGCGGCGGTCCAGCTCGTTCGGGCTGCGACGGGTTTTCAACGGCGAGCCGCGCGCGCCGCATGCCGGTATGGACATCGCGGCGGCTATGGGCACGCCGGTGGTGGCGCCGCTTGCGGGCCACGTGATCGACACCGGCGACTACTTCTTCAGCGGCAACGCGGTCTGGCTGGACCACGGCGGCGGCCTGCTCACCGTGCTGGCCCACCTGAGCGCCATCGACGTCAAGCCCGGCGACGAACTGCGCGCGGGCGAACGCCTGGGCAAGGCAGGCGCTACGGGGCGCGTGACGGGCCCGCACCTGCACTTCGGCGTGTTGCTCAATCGGGCCTCGGTGGACCCAGCGTTGTTCCTGTGAGGCCAGTTGCGTGACGCATGGATGCCGGGTCGAGCCCAGCCAGACCATATTGCGGGCTTGAGCCGCAATCCATGGGCCCCTAGCTCGGGTTCTCCGGAGACTTCTCGTCGTCGGCGTCCGCCTGAGGCTCAGGCTGCAGCGGAAGCTGTTCCTTAACCATCTGCGGCTTCTTGCCGGGCTGCACTTTGTGCGCGGCGCCAGGCTTGGCTTCCTGATGAAGATGCTTCTTCTCTTGCTGCACGCGCTTGTCGTGCATCTTGTTGCGTGGGTCAGTCATAACGGCCTCTCGGTCGAGTGGTTGATATCACCACCATGCCCTGCCCATCCGTAACGCGCTGCCATCGAAGGCCGCAAACCCGTGTGGTGCGCAGTCCTACGCCATTGGCAACCGCAACTCTTCGCGTCGCGCTTTCACAGCGCGGTCCTCGCAACTTGCGAAACCCCGCTCGCATTGGTGTAATGCCGGAACAATGCAGTAGGGGAGCGACATGAAAACCAATCGCAGGCAAACGGCCACGCAGGATCCTGCCCGGCAGGTTCTCGGGGCGGCCATTTCCACACTGGGCATGGGATTGGTGCTGCTGGCGATCTCATTCGTCCTGGGTTCCTCTTCCAGCCCGATGTTGCAGCCCGTCGTGAAGGGCATGCGGGTCGCAGTTCCCTATGCGATCCTGATCGGCGTTGCGCTTTTCGTGATTTACCTGGTGATCCGCAGCAAGCCTGGCGAGACGCCGTCACGACTGCGGGAACCGACCTTGTGCGGCAAGGACACGACGGCATTCGGGTCGCAACTGGATTCCCGCGTGTCCGAACTCGAACCAACGGGTGAGCCCGGTGCATCGCGGCCTGCAGCCGCGGGCGACTGCCTGGAACGCGCAGGTGTTCCGCGACATCGAATGGCGCCGCTTCGAGGCCGTGTGCGCCAACCTGTTCGCCCAGGCGGGGTTCGAGGCGCGGTCGCAGTCGCACGGCGCGGACGGCGGCGTGGACATCTGGCTGTATTCGCAGAACGCCGAGGGGCCGGCGGCGGTGGTGCAGTGCAAGCACTGGCTGGGCAAACCCGTGGGCGTGAAGGAACTGCGCGAGTTCTACGGCGTGATGGCGTCGCACAAGTTGACGCGCGGCACCTTTGCAACCAGCGGCACCTACACGCCGGACGCGCGCGACTTCGCCAGGTCCAACGGCATCAGCGTCCTGGACAGCCTGGCGCTGCTGGCGCTGATCTCGCGGCGCGACCCGCAGCAACAGAAAGAGCTGCTCGAGATCGCCTACGAAGGCGAGTACTGGCGCCCCACCTGCGCCAGCTGCGGACTGAAGATGGTCGAGCGCGTCGCCCGCAGGGGCGGCGGCTTGTTCTGGGGTTGCACGGAGTACCCTCGCTGCCGGTTCACTTTGCCGGTCCGCAAGGCGGCCTGAGCAGATGAAAAAACAAGGCACGGTGCTGAAGTGGGACGACGCGCGCGGCTTTGGGTTTATCCGCAGTGCCGAGTCGAGCGCGGATGTGTTCTTCCATGCGCGCGACTTTCGCGCAGCTGGTGCCGCTACTCCACGACAGGGGCTGATCGTCACGTTCGAGGAGATCCACGTCGGCGGCAAGGGTCCGCGAGGGATGGCCGTGCAGCCGGCCGGCGAAACTCGCGCGCCTGCCGACACTGGCCGTTCGCACACCCGTTCGGCTGCGCCGCGACGACCGAATCGCCCTGCCCCGCCGGCCAGCTCGGGCGCTTTCTTTGCCTTGCCGCTGATGGCGCTCTTTGCCGTCGCGCTCGCCTGGGCCGTGTGGACGCGGCGGCTACCGTGGTGGGTGCTGCCGGTGCTGTTCATGCTGAACCTGCTCACCTTCTACGCGTACTGGCAAGACAAGTACGCGGCAGGCAAGGGCCAATGGCGGACCAGTGAGTCGGCGCTGCACCTCTGGAGCCTGGTGGGCGGCTGGCCCGGCGCCTGGTTCGCCCAGCAGATACTGCGGCACAAATCGCGCAAGGCGTCGTTTCGCGCGAGTTACTGGGCAACGGTGGTTCTGCATTGCGCGGCAGTGGGTGGCTGGCTGGCCTACGTCCGGTGAAGCGGCCCGACCGACGTACGCCGCACTATCGTGTGATAGCTGGGGAGCCGCGCCCCCGCCCCTTTTAAGCGTCAGCGCTCACGCCCCCTGCGTATTCACATGCAGCGAGTACACCGAATGCACGGCCGCCATGAACAGGCGGTTGCGATGCCTGCCGCCGAAGCAGACGTTCGCGCAACGCTCCGGCAGGTGGATGTGGCCGATGGCGGTGCCGTCGGGCGCGAACACGCGCACGCCGTCCAGCGCCGCGGGATCGGCATCCAGCCGGCCGTCGCTGCCCCAGCCGCACCACAGGTTGCCCGCGACGTCGACGCGAAAACCGTCGAGCGCGCCGGCGCCGGCTGCGTCGACGGCCAGCCGCTTGTTCGACAGCTTGCCGTCCGCCGCGTGGTCGTAAGCCCAGATCTTGCGATGCGGGGCCGCCCTGCTCTCCACCACGTACAGCACCGACTCGTCGGGTGAGAAGGCCAGCCCGTTCGGCCCGGCAAGGTCGGCGATCACCTGCTGCAGCTTGCCATCGGGCGCGATTCGGTAGACCGCCTGTGGCAATTCCGCCTCGGCGGGTTCGCCCTCCCAGTGCCCGGCGATGCCGAACGGCGGATCGGTGAACCAGATGCTGCCGTCGCCGGCGCAGACGATGTCGTTCGGCGAATTGAGCCGCTTGCCTTCGAAGCGGTCGGCCAGCACCGTGATGCTGCCGTCGTATTCCGTGCGCGTGACGCGTCGCGTCAGGTGTTCGCAGGTGATGAGCCGGCCCTGCCGGTCGCGGAAATTGCCGTTCGCGTTGTTGGAGGGATTGCGAAAGTCGCTCACCGCGCCCGAGGCTTCGTCCCAGCGCACGATGCGGTTCGCCGGGATGTCCGACACCAGCAGGTAGCGCCCGTCGCCGAACCACACCGGGCCTTCGCCCCAGCGCAGCCCCGTCACGATCTGTTCGACGGTGGCGCTGAAAAGGCGCAGCTTGAGAAAGCGCTCGTCCAGCACCTCGACGAGGGGGTCCGGGCAGCGTGTGCTGGGAGTGAAGGATACGGTTGTCATGTTCAGAGACTGGGGCCGGCGCTTCGCGTGCCGCGCGGCACAATCATCGCATGCGATGCAGGGTTCGCATCACACTGCGCAGCGTCTCGTTGCTTTGCTGCGCGAATGACAACCCGGTTCCCTACTGCGCAGGCGCTGGCGGCGTGGCGGGCACCACTCTCCAGCCGCCCGGACAGCTTGCAACGTACGGATAGTAGGCGCCGGCCGCGTCGCAGTAGTACCAGTTCTGCGCCGGCGGTGGCATGTTGTAGGCCGGCACGGCGACCGATGCGTCGTACGCGGGGTATGCGTAGTACGGATACGGATACACGGCGGGATACCAGAAGCCCAGCCCGCCGCCGATCACCACGACGCTGCCGAAACCTCGACCGTGTCCGTGGCTGAAACGCCCCGAGAAGCCCCCTCTGCCGTTGAACTGGTGAAAACCACCGCCATGGCCGCCAAAATGCGCGCCGCCACCGCCGTGATTTCGCTGTGCCAGGGCCGCCGGACTGAGCAACAGCGCGACCAGCGCCACTGTCGCCACTCCCAATGCCGTGTGTACCCGGCCACCGCCATCGATCGATCGCAACATCATGGTCGTCTCCTGAAACTGCAATATCAATCTAGTCACGTGAGCGCACGCGTTCAAGACAATTGGCAACAGCGGCTGAGTACCCGCGGCCGTTGCGATGGGGTCTTCGAGGGGCGCGATACGCATAACGCCGCGCGCGTTACGGGAGCGTCACAAGCTTTGCGCAGGCTTTGCGCAACGCACTCGTCAACCGGCGAATTGCGCTTCAGCTCTGCATGGGCACGGTGACATGGATACCGGGTCCGGCATGACAGATCGTGCGGCCGCGCAGCATAATCCTCCGCGTGCAATTCAAGCCTCGCATCACCTCGTGCAGCGTCGTGTTGATGCTGGCCTGCTCCACCGCCTTCGCCGCCACGCTCGAGGTGCTGTCCGCGCCGCAGGAATGCAATTCCGCGCCGCCCCTGCAATCCGAAATCCCGGGTGAAGCGGCCGGCCGCATTCCCGACAGCCAGGTCGCCATCGGTTCGCGCAACATCGCATACGCGTGGCTGGGCTCGCTCACCGATCGCTACGACCATGCCGCGCTCGGCTCGGCCTTGCATGCGGGCAGCCTGCATGCGCTGGTCCGGCAGGCGAACGGCGCCCTCGTTCTCGTGTCGGTGCAAGTGCCGGCCAGCCGCGTGATAGAGGACCGGGTGCCGCGGCTGGCCGACCTTGACGGTGACGGGCTCGATGAAATCGTGGTCGTCGAATCCGATCTGCAACTCGGCTCGTCCATCGTGGTGTACGGCGTGCAAGCCGGCACGCCGGCGGGGCCGCCCGCGCTCGCCGAGCGGGCGCGCAGCGCGTACCTGGGCGCGTCGCATCGCTGGCTCAATCCGGTGGGCGTCGCGGATTTCGACGGCGACGGCCATGCGGACATCGTCGCCGTCACGACGCCGCACGTCGACGGCGTGCTCACGCTATACCGCTACCGGCCGCCGGCGCTGGAGCCCATCGCCAAGCTGCCGGGCTTCGCCAATCACCGCTTCGGCAGGAGGGACCAGCAACTGTCGGCGATCGTCACCATGCCGGGCAAGCGGCCCACCGTGATCGTGCCGGCGATGGATGTGCGCACATTGCATGCCCTGCAGATCGTGAACGGTGAGTGGCGCGAGGTGGCAAGTCCCAGCGCTTTGCCCAAGCGGGCCCAGCGCATGAACGCGCTGCCATCGGGCGCATGCGTGCTGATGACCGATGGACTCACGACGCAGGTGACGCTGCACGACTGACGCGCGCCGCCCGGCGGCTCATCGCGTCAACTCATCGCGCCGCCGCCGACCATCCAGGGCGTGCCGAACTTGTCCGTCAGCATCCCGAAGCCCTCGGCCCAGAAAGTCTTGCCGAACGGCATCATCGCGGTGCCGCCGGCAGACAGCGCGTCGAAGACCCGCCGGGCTTCGTCCGCGGTCGGGTAGCTCAGGGACAGCGCGAAGCCCTGCATCGCCTTCGCCTGGCCGGCGGGCGTGTCGGACGCCATCAGGCGGCGCCCGTCGACCAAAAGGCTGGTGTGCATGATCCGGTCCTTCGAGCCTGGCGGGCAATGCTCCGGGTCGGGCGATTCGCCATAGGTCATCGACATTTCGATCTTGCCGCCCAGCGTCTTCTCGTAGAAGCGCATGGCCTCGGCGCAATTGCCGTCGAAGAACAGGTAGCTGTCGAGTACGGGCATGGAATCTCTCCTGGGTTGAGGTTGAAACGCGGCCGCCGCTGCGCGCGGCCCGCCGTGATGACGACGAACAAGGGCCGCCGAAATCGACATGTTCCGCCAAAAAAGATTGCGCGTGCCTCGACCGTGCGAGCGGCGCTCGAGGGTCTTTGCCCCGGCAGCCGGCCGTTGAGCGCGCCGTGCCCGACAATGCGTGATGAGAACCCCTCCCCGCCTCCAGTCCCTTGTCGACGAAGGCCTGATCGATACGGTCGTGCGCCAGCTCATGAGCGGCAAGGAAGCCATGGCCTACGTGGTGCGCTGCACCCATGACGGCGTCAGCCAGACGCGCTGCGCCAAGGTGTACAAGGAGGCGACGCAGCGCAGCTTTCGCCAGGCGGTGGACTACACCGAGAACCGCAAGGTCAAGAACACGCGCATGGCCCGCGCGATGGCCAAGGGCACGAAGTTCGGGCGCCAGGCGCAGGAAGCCGCCTGGCAAAGCGCCGAGGTCGATGCGCTGTACCGGCTGGCCGCCGCGGGCGTGCGCGTGCCGACCCCCTACAACTTCCACGACGGCGTGCTGCTGATGGAACTGGTCACCGATGCCCAGGGCGACGCGGCGCCCCGCATGAACGACGTGGCGCTCACGCCCGGCGAAGCGCGCGCGCATCACGCCATGTTGCTGCTGCAGGTGGTGCGCATGCTGTGCGCGGGCGTGGTGCACGGCGACCTGTCGGAGTTCAACGTGCTGCTGGGCGAGGAAGGCCCCGTCATCATCGACCTGCCCCAGGCGATCGACGCCGCCGGCAACAACCACGCACAGCGCGTGCTGCTGCGCGATGTGGGCAACCTGCGCGGGTTTTTCGGCCGGTTCGCGCCCGAGCTGCTGGAAACGCATTTCGGCCCCGAAATCTGGGACTTGTACCAGCGCGGCCTGCTCACGCCCGAAGCGCCGCTCACCGGCCGCTTCGAGCGCAAGAGCGGTGCGGTGGACCTGGGCGGCGTGCTGCGCGAGATCGACGATGCGCGCGCCGAGGAGTCGGCGCGGCGCTTGCGGATGCAAGTGGCCGGCTAGACGGGCGCCTGGGAAGCCGGCTTGGAGCCGTCCGCGGGCGTGTCCACCACGTCTGCGGTGGCATCGGGATCGGTCATGAGTGCCTCGAATTCTTCAGCGCTTCCTTGACGTTGCCATAGGCCCGCTGCAGCCTGCCCGCGCTCTGCCTGGCAGCGCCTTTCGCTTCCTGGCCGGCGCTGCCCACGGTCTTGCCGGCGTGCTCTTGCACCCTGCCAAGCGCGTTCTTCACTGCGCCGCGGACTTGATCCTTGTTCATGAGATGCCTTTGGTCGATGTCGGATGGTTGGACGAAGCCGCTTGGCTCGTCCTGCCACCACGGTGCGCCTCGCGCTGGTCGCGCGCTGCCATCGCAAGGCCCGAACTGCAGCGTGCGCTGTCCTACGCGACGGTACTGCCTCAGCATCGCGCAGCTGTTTGCTGAAGGCATTCGAACTTGCTGGTGCAACCGCGATCAACCGTGCTTGCCCGCCTCCCACCGGCCTGGGAACCCCCGCAGCCGAAGATCATCTATCCTTGTCCCAGCCAGGAAGTCCGCATGTTCAGCACCCTCCAGGAGTTATTCGACAAGTTCACCGGCGCGTCGCCCGAAGACACGCCGGCCGGGCGCGAGCACGCGGTGCGGCTGGCGGCCGCCGTGCTGCTGGTGGAGGTGATGAAGGCCGACACGGTGCTCGACCCGGAGCAGCGCCAGGCGATACGCACCGCGCTGGTCGCGCGTTTCGGGCTGGCTGAGCAAGAGCTGGGGCAGCTGATCGCGCAGGCCGAGTCGCAGGCCCAGCACGCCAACGATTTCTTCCACTTCACCAGCCGGCTCAACGATCACTGCAGCCAGCCCGACAAAATCGCCTTGGTCGAAGCGATGTGGAACGTGGCTTATGCCAACGGCGTGCTGGATGCCAGCGAGATCCATGTCATCAGCAAGGTCGCGGGCCTATTGCACGTGACGCACGGCGAATACATCGCCGCCAAGATGCGCGCCAAGCAGGCAGCCGGCCTGGACTGAGGCGCCGGCCTTGTAGGACAAGGCCGCGTTCGGACATTTCGCAGCCAACTTTGCACAACGACTACGCGGCCTTGTTAGCGCCGAGCCGTGAAGGGGCGATCATGAGCCTCACACATCCCGTTGGGAGAACTTCATGAAAACCAGAACCTTCATTTGCGCGCTGGCGGCGGCATCGCTTGGCTTCAGTTCGTTGTCCTTCGCCCAGGGCTATGACCGCGGCCGCGGCGGCGATC
>JAGRPN010000370.1 GCA_019449555.1 Ramlibacter sp. | reverse complement strand
GGATGAATACGCGGCTCATGCACAGAGCGTAGGCAACCCGGCACGCGTGCTGCCCGCCGGCGCCACCGAAGCATTGGAGCGTGTAGCGTGTGACGTCGTATCCCCGCGCCACGGAGATCTTCTTGATGGCATTGGCCATCTGCTGCACGGCGATATCGATGAAGCCCTCCGCCACCACTTCGGGGCTGCGCCCGGTCCTGCGCGCGAGTTCCGCAAACTTCGCCGCCGCCGCTTCATGGCTCAGAGGCTCGTTGCCCTTGGGCCCGAACACTTTCGGGAAATAGCGCGGCTGGATCTTGCCGACCATCAGGTTCGCGTCGGTCACGGCCAGGGGGCCGCCGCGGCGGTAGCTGGCCGGCCCGGGATTGGCGCCCGCGCTTTGCGGCCCGACCCGGAAACGCGCGCCGTCGAATTCTAGAATCGACCCGCCCCCGGCGGCGACGGTGTGGATGCTCATCATCGGTGCCCGCATGCGCACGCCGGCCACTTGCGTCTCGAACTCGCGTTCGAACTCGCCGGCGAAATGCGAGACGTCGGTCGATGTGCCGCCCATGTCGAAACCGATCACCTTGGCATGACCGGCGAGTTGCGCCGTCCGGGCCATGCCCACGATACCGCCGGCCGGGCCCGAGAGAATCGCGTCCTTGCCCTGGAACGCATGCGCATCCGCGAGGCCGCCCGAAGACTGCATGAAGAAAAGCCGCACGCCGGGCATTTCCGCGGCCACCTGCTGCACGTAGCGGCGCAGGATCGGCGAGAGGTACGCGTCCACCACGGTCGTGTCGCCGCGGCTGACGAACTTCATCATCGGGCTGGTTTCATGGGAGGTGCTGATCTGGGTGAATCCGGCCTGTTGCGCCAGCCGCTTTGCCGACTGCTCGTGCTGCGTGAACCGGTAGCCGTGCATGAAGACGATCGCGACGCTGCGCAGGCCGCGCGCATGCGCCGCCTGCAGCTCCTGCCGCAAATGCGGCTCGTCCAGCGCAACGAGGACCTCGCCCTGGGCGCCGACTCGTTCGCGTGCCTCGATCACTGCGCTGTACAGCAGTTCAGGCAGCACGATGTGGCGGTCGAACAGGCGCGGGCGGTTCTGGTAGGCGATGCGCAAGGCATCGCGAAAGCCCGACGTGGTCACCAACAACGTCGGCTCGCCCTTGCGCTCGAGCAGTGCGTTGGTCGCGACCGTCGTGCCCATCTTCACCGACTCGACGAGTTGGGAAGTCACCGGCTCGCCCGGTTGCAGTCCCAGCATTTGGCGGATGCCCGCCACGGCGGCGTCGCGGTACTGCTCCGGGTTGTCCGACAGCAATTTGTGCGTCAGCAGCGTGCCGTCGGGCCGCTTGGCGACCACGTCGGTGAACGTGCCCCCACGGTCGATCCAGAACTGCCAGCGGGCGGTCGATGCTGCTGAGTGATTCTGCATGTCTGAAGCCTGAAAAAAGAAGATGGTACTTGCCGGCCGGCCCGGCTCACGGCTTCAGGCCGAAAGGCCGCAGCAGCGCCTCGCACTGGAGCAGCGACAAGGTGCGCAGGCCCGTGGCCTGCTCGATCCGCCGCGCGAACGGTGGCAGGTTCGTGCATTCCAGCACCACGGTGTCGAGCCCCGGCGCGCGCCGTTTGAGCTCGCGCGCGGCTTCCACCGCCTCGCGTCCGGCTTGCGCTGCGTCCATGCGCGGGCGGTCCTGCAGGATCGCGGTGGCGAATTCCCCGTGCGGGTCCATGCCCTGAACGACCACATCGGGCACGCGCTCGCGAGCGACACCCGCCGCGATCAGGTACTCGGGCCCGAGCGACTCGGCGCTGATCGTGAGCAGCCCCACCTGGGCGCGCGACGCCAGCAGGCCGGGCAGCATCAGCAGGCTCGACGTCACGAGTGGAACACGCACCGCGTCCTGCAATTCGCGCTGGAACAGCACGAGAAAGCCGCAACTGGTCGTGATGGCGCCAGCGCCCTCGCGCTCGAATTCGACCGCTGCCGCCGTGAACGCATCGAGCAGACCCCCGGCGGCCAGATCGGCCGCTTGCCGCACGACCTTTGGCGCAGTCGCACCGGCAATGACCCGCCGCCGCGTGGGCACGGGAAAGCTCGCCGGGTTTCCGATGTCGCCCACGGGACGCGGGAACCGGGTCTGGAGCATCAGGATGCCCAGGAAAGCCGGCTCGCCGCTGGCTCGCTTCGCTTGGCTGCACGCCGCGTCCGCGGTCCCGACCGGGGGAAATACCGGTTCGACGGGGGCGGGAATTGCACTTATGCTTTGCGTTCTCACAATTCCAATTGTCCCGGAGAGACCATGAAACTCAAATTCGGATTGATGGCGGCCGCCCTTACGCTCGGCGCATCGGCGATGGCCCAGACAAAGTGGGACCTGCCCGCCGCCTATCCCGCGAGCAACTTCCACACCGAGAACCTGGTGCAGTTCGCCAATGATGTCGACAAGGCGACGGGCGGGAAGCTCAAGATCACGGTACACCCCAACCAGTCGCTGTTCAAAGCGAATGAGATCAAGCGTGCAGTCCAGCAGGGGCAGGCGCAGATCGGCGAGATCCTGCTGGTGAACTTCGAAAACGAGAACCCCTTGTTCGGCGTGGACGGCGTTCCGTTCCTGGCCACCGGCTATGCCCAGTCGATGAAGCTTTACCGCGCACAAAAGCCCGCGCTGGAGAAATTGCTGGCCGCCCAGAACATGCGGCTGCTGTATACCGTCGCCTGGCCGCCGCAGGGCATTTACGCCAACAAGCAGATCAATTCCGTGGCCGACATGAAGGGCCTGAAGTGGCGCGCTTACAGCCCGGCAACGGCCAAGATCGCGGAGCTGGTAGGCGCGCAGCCCGTCACGGTGCAGGCAGCGGAACTGTCGCAGGCGCTGGCCACCGGCGTGGTCGATTCGTACATGTCGTCCGGATCCACCGGCTACGACTCCAAGACCTACGAGCACATCAAGAACTGGTACGACACGCAGGCCTGGCTGCCCAAGAATGCCGTCATCGTGAATGCAGCGGCGTTCAACGCGCTGGACAAGCCGACGCAGGATGCCGTACTGAAAGCTGCCGCCGAATCCGAGACCCGCGGCTGGAAGCTCAGCGAGGAAAAGAATGGCTGGTACACCGACCAGCTCAAGTCCAAGGGCATGAACATCATCAAACCGTCGCCTCAGCTCGCGGCCGACCTGAAGAAGGTGGGCGACGTGATGTTGTCGGACTGGCTCAAGAAGGCCGGTCCGGAAGGCAAATCCATCGTCGACGCGTATCGCAAGCAGTAATCCGCGGAAAGAACCAACGAGCAGAGGTATCCCGCAGCCGCTCCCGGGCGCCTGCGGGGTTTTTATATGAGAAGAACACTGGACGTCCTGTACGACGCAGCGGCCTGGCTGGCCGCGGTAGCCATGATCGGCGTGTTGGCCATGGTGCTGCTGTCGATCGTCAGCCGGCAAGTCGGTTTCAACGCGCCCGGCACGGATGCCTACGCCGGCTACTGCATGGCCGCGGCCGGTTTTCTGGCGCTGGCCCACACGCTGAAGCGCGACGAGCACATCCGCGTGACGCTCCTGGTCGGCCGGCTGAAAGGCAAGGCCGGCAAGGCACTGCGGATGTGGGCTCTGTCCGCCGCGGTGCTGCTCGCCGGTCTGTTCGCGTACTACTCGGTGCGGCTGGCGTGGCAATCGCACGTGTTGAACGACGTCTCGACGGGCAACGACGCGGCGCCGCTGTGGATTCCGCAACTCACCATGGCGATCGGCACGGTGGTCCTGCTGCTGGCCTTCATCGACGAGTGGGTGCTGGAACTGCGTGGCGGTCACGCCGCCAGGCTGCCCGAGGAGGCCTTGCACAATGAGTGACGTCACCATCACCGCGCTGCTGATCGTCGCGCTGTTCGCGCTCCTGGGCAGCGGCGTCTGGATCGGGCTCACACTGGCCGGCGTCGCCTGGATCGGCATGCAATTGTTCTCGTCGCGGCCGGCCGGGGATGCGATGGCCATCACGGTGTGGGGGTCGGCCTCGAGCTGGACGCTCACGGCGCTGCCGCTGTTCATCTGGATGGGCGAAATCCTGTTTCGCACCAAGCTCAGCGAAAGCATGTTTCGCGGCCTCGCGCCTTGGGTCAACCGTTTGCCGGGACGCCTGTTGCACACCAACGTGATCGGCTGCGCGATCTTCGCGGCGGTGTCCGGCTCGTCGGCGGCCACCTGCGCGACGATCGGCAAGATGACGCTGCCCGAACTGGGCAAGCGCGGCTACCCGGAAGACATCACGATCGGCTCGCTCGCAGGCGCAGGCACGCTGGGCCTGCTCATCCCGCCGTCGATCATCATGATCGTCTATGGCGTTTCGGCCGACGTGTCGATCGCGCGGCTGTTCGTCGCCGGCATCTTCCCCGGCATCGTGCTCGCCGCACTCTTCTCGGGGTATCTCGCAATCTGGTCCGCGCTCAATCGCGACCGCGTCCCGGCGCCAGACCGCCTGATGTCGATCGCGGAGAAGCTGTACGAATCCCGCCACCTCATCCCCGTCATGCTATTGATCATCGCCGTGCTCGGCTCGATCTATGCCGGCGTGGCCACCGCCACCGAAGCGGCCGCTGTCGGCGTGGTCGGCTCGCTGCTGATCTCGGGGTTGCAGCGCTCCCTGAACTGGCGGACCTTTCGCGATTCCCTGATGGGCGCGACACGCCTGTACTGCATGATCGCGCTGATCCTGTCGGGGGCCGCGTTTCTCACCCTGTCCATGGGGTACATCGGCCTGCCGCGACATCTCGCCGAATTCGTCACGTCACTCGGCTTGAGTCCGTTCCTGCTGATCGTCGCGCTCGCCGTGTTCTACGTCATCCTCGGCTGCTTCCTGGACGGCATCTCGATGGTGGTGCTGACCATGGGCGTCATCCTGCCGACAGTCACTGCGGCGAAGATCGACCTCATCTGGTTCGGCATCTTCATCGTCGTCGTCGTCGAAATGGCGCAGATCACGCCGCCCGTCGGCTTCAACCTGTTCGTCCTGCAAGGCATGACCGGCAAGGAGATCACCTGGATCGCCAAGGTGACATTCCCGTTCTTTTTGCTGATGTGCGTGATGGTGCTGCTGCTCTGGTGGTTCCCGCAGCTCGCGACCTGGCTGCCTTCGAAGATGTGACGGCAGCAAGCCGCCCGCCGCTACCCACCCCCGCGCTGCATGTAGAGGTCGAACCGCTTCATGAAAGCGACGCGCTGCGCCGCATCGAGTCCTTCGAAGCGGAAGCGCACATGCAATCGCGGCAGGCGGACCTGTGCAATCACGCGCGGCTCGCCGGTACGCCAATCGAGCGCCAGTAACCCGCTTCCGATGCGGACCGTGGCCGTGGACGCCTGCCCCTGCCAGTCATTTGCGCCGATGGCCGCGGGCAGCCACATCAGCCATTCGGCCTCGGTGCAACCCATCTCGCGCTCGAATTGCTCGGCGTAGGCCGACTGCATCGGAGATCCGGACTAGCCGCCCGCGATCGGCGGCCAGATGGCGAGAACGTCGCCTTCCTTGAGCGTGCGGGTCAGGCGGTCCGCCGGCGGGACATAGACGCCGTTCACCAGCACCAGATGAACGAGCCGCGGCGGCAGCCCGAACGGCTCGATCACCTGGCTGACGCGGGCGTCGGCCGGCACCTCCAGCTCCATGAAGTTGCTCTGGCGAGCCTGGGCCGGAAGGTAGTCGGTGAGGGTGGCGAACAGCTTGAAGGTGATCTTCATGCGTTCACTCTGCAGCGCATCAGCGGCGACGGGCATCTCCGGCGCCTAGCCACCCGCTGCGGGCCTGCGCGCTGGCGAGGTAGGCTTCCATGAGCAGCGTCGGGTCTGCCTTCAGCCGGTCCTTCCACGCCCCCAGTTTCACCTGGCCCTCGACCAGCCCGCGCAGCACGCCGACGTGGTCGGTCCAGCCGACACTGTTGCAGCCCACGACCACGTCGCCCTTGAACTGCAGGCTCAGGTGCCGGCCGGCCGCGCGGTCGGTCAGTTCCACCTGTTCGCCACCGGGCACGCCCTGCCAGTCGCCGAAACTCGCGGAGACCATGCCCAGCGTGTCGAGCACGTTGATCTGCGTGACGCCCGGCAGCACCGCCTTCTGCCCGGCCATGTTGAGCCCCGCGACGCGCGCCTGTTCCGCCGCGTTCGGCTGGATGGCGCTGACGATCATCTTGCCGCTGATCTTGTCGAGCGCTTCGGCGCAATCCCCGGCGGCGTAGATGCCGGGCACGTTCGTCTGCATGTGCTCGTCAGTGAGCACGCCCAGCAGACAACGAATGCCGGATTTCTCGAGGAAGCCGATCGCGGGCCGGACACCGGTCGCGCTGATCACGAGGTCCGCCGCCAGCACTCGCCCGTTGGACAGGCGCACAGCCAGCGGTGTGGCAGCCTCGATCGCCTCGATGCGCGTGCCGGTGAAGACCTCCACGCCTTTCTTCTCGCACCATTCCTTGATCATTCCGCCGGCGGTCGGTCCCATCATCCGCGGCACCATGCGGTCGCCCATCTCGACCACCGACAGGTGCACGCCGCGCGCCGAAAGCGCTTCCATGATGATGCAGCCGATGAAGCCTGCGCCCATCTGCACGACCCGGGCGTCTTTCACGGCCAGTCCCATGATCTCGCGCGCATCGTCCAGGGTCCAGCAGGGATGAACACCGGGAAGATCGATTCCCGGCACCGGCGGGCGCATCGGCGTCGAGCCGGTGGCGATCAACAAGGTGTCGAACCGCAATTGCTGGCCATCTTCGAGAGCAATGGTGCGCGTGCCGGTATCGACGCGGCTGGCCCGGCCCTGCACCAATTTGATCCGCAAGCCCTCGAAGTGGCCTGGCTCCTTGCGCAGCCAGGTGCCGGATTCGGCGATGTTCCCCATCAGCAGATAGGGAATCGCCATGCGCGAGTACGGCGGCTCCATTTCGTCGCCGACGATCGTGATCGCGTCGCCCGGCTGGTGCTTGCGAATCGTTTCGGCCGCGATCACGCCTGCCGGGCCGGCACCGAGGATGACGTGATGCATAAAGCTACAGCCCCAGACGTTGGCGCGTTTCGGATTTCAGCGTGCCGTCCGGGTTCCAGCCGCGCACTTCGTAGTAGTGCGGCAGCATCTTGCCCAGTTCGTTGACCTTGCCCTTCGCGGGTCCCGTCTTCGCGGGCTCGGTCAGCAGGCGCTTGGGCAGGTTGTCGTCGGCGGCGGTGAACCCCGCGCGGTTGTTGAAGTCGCGCTCCCTGGTCCAGATCGGCTCGCCGATCTTCTCGAGTTCCTCGGTGGTGTACTGCTCGCCGCAGGCGGCGGCGATCTGCGGTGCGAGATCTGCCAGCCCCCATGCAAACGTCGTGAAGATACACAGCCCCGAGGAATCGAACGCAGCCGTTGCGTCCTGGAATGCCTTGACGAGTTCCGGTTTGCCCTCGCTCACCAGCGGATCGGTCTTGACCGGGATGCCCAGCACTTCTGAAGCCACCGTGTAGCCGCGCAAATGGCAGGCGCCGCGATTGCTGGTGGCATAAGCCAGGCCCATGCCCTGGATGCCGCGGCTGTCGTACGCCGGGAACTCCTGGCCCTTCACGGTCATGGACAGGTCCGGATGTCCGTACTTGGCGGTCAGGCGCTTGGAGCCCTGGCCGATCTCCTTGCCGAAGCCCTGTCCGGTCACCGTCTGCTCGGCCAGAAAGGCCAGCGCCTGGGCCGACCCGAAGGGCGCATCCATGCCGATCTGCTCTTTGGTGAGCACGCCCATCTCGTACAGCTCCATCACGGCGCCGATCGTCGCGCCGAAGCTGATCGGGTCGATGCCGTCCTCATTGCACAGTTGGTTGGCGTACTGCAGCGCCTCCAGGTCGTTCACGCCGTTGGCGGCGCCCAGCGCCCAGGCTGCTTCGTATTCCAGACCGCCCGTCGCGGCCCAGTACTGCGGCTTGTTCTGCACCGTGAAGTGGTTCTCGTCCATCTTGCTGATGCGCCCGCATGCGATCGTGCAGCCGAAGCACGCCTGGTTGGTGACCAGCTGCTTCTTGCCGTCGGTCTTGCGGGGCGTCGCCATCGCTTCGGCCGAGATGTCCTTCGCGCCCTCGAACTGCACATCGCGGTGGTTGCGCGTCGGCAGGGCGCCCATTTCGTTGATCACGTTCATCAGCACCTGCGTGCCGAACGCCGGCAGGCCCTGGCCGGTGACGGCGTTTTCGGCCAGGATCTTCTTCTTTTCCTTCACGGCCTTCATGAAGGCCGCCGGGTCCTTGATGTTGCCGACGCCCTTCGTGCCGCGCACCGCGATCGCCTTCAGGTTCTTGCTGCCGGCCACCGCGCCCACGCCGGAGCGGCCGGCCGCGCGATGCAGGTCGTTGACGATGGACGCGTAGAGCACCTGGTTTTCACCGGCGCGGCCAATGCTGGACACGCGGATCTGCGGGTCCTGCAGCGACTTCTTGAGCAGCTCCTCGGTCTGCCACACCGTCTTGCCCCACAAGCCGGCGGCATCGCGCAACTCGGCGACGTCATCGGCAATGAACAGGTACACCGGCTTGGGCGACTTGCCCTCGAAGATAACCATGTCCCAGCCGGCCATCTTCAGCTCGGCGCCGAAATAGCCGCCCGAGTTGGAGCAGGCGATGGCGCCGGTGAGCGGCCCCTTCGTAACAACCGTGTAGCGCCCGCCGGTCGAAGCCATGGTGCCGGTCAGCGGCCCGGTGGACCAGATCAATTTGTTGGCGGGCGAGAGCGGATCCACTTTGGGGTCAACCTCTTCCACCAGGTATTTCGATGCCAGCCCGCGCGAGCCGATGTAGGCCTGCGCCCAGGCCATGTTGAGAGGTTCGGCTTTCACCGTCCCGTTCGTGAGGTCGACGCGAAGAATTTTTCCAGCCCAAGACATGATGTGTTCTCCTCAGGCAGCAGGTTGATTGCCAAGCTTGCCCGCCCACTGCTTCATGCGGTCCAGGCCGGTCCAGTTGGCGTCGATGTAGGTGATGGCGCCGGTCGGGCACGCGTCGGCACAGGCCGGCTCGCCGCCGCACAGGTCGCACTTCTGCACCTTGCCGGTTTCCTGCACGTAGTTCACCGTGCCGAACGGGCACGCGATGGTGCAGACCTTGCAGCCCACGCACGTGGTTTCGTTCACGATCTTCGCGCCGGTGAGCCGGTCGATCGTGATCGCCTCCACCGGGCATGCGTGCAGGCACCACGCCTCGTCGCACTGCGTGCACGTGTAGGGCACTTTCTTGCCGGTGTGGTGGAAGTCGAATACCTTGATGCGCGAGCGCGCTGTCGCGAACGTCCCGTAGTTCTCGAACGAGCACGCCATTTCGCATTGCAGGCAGCCCGTGCACTTGTCCGCGTTGATGTGCAACACCTTTTGCATGTACGTCTCTCCTTGGGTGTTGGCGCTCGGCGCGCCGATGCCTATGAATCCGGATGCATAGCGATTGTTGAATCGAGGTTATCACCAGGGGCTAGTGCTAACCCTAGGAGCCTGAGGGCCATCCCGCGTTTTCTCAAGATGAGACAGCTCATCGGTGAGGCGCCGGAAAATGGCCGACAATTCCGCCATGCCCCGCACGCTCTCCCCGGCCCCGCGCGACCGGCTCGCGCTGATCGAAAGCGCGCGCCGCGCGGTGCTCCACGGCGCCGCCGACGCGCAGCCGATCGGCATCGAGCCGTGGCTGGAAAGGTCCTGGCGCCGGTGCCTCGCCTACGGCCAGCGGCCCGAGCAGCGGGTCGGCTTCGACCTGATCGGCGCGAAGGCCCGCCAGCGCATCGTGGACGCCAGCCAGCCGCTGGTGCAGGCGGCCCGCCCCGTGCTCGACCGGCTGTCCCGCGCGCTCGCCAGCACACGCTATTTCGCGATCCTCACCGACCACGACGGCGTGGTGGTGGATGCCCACGGCCCGATCGACCACAGCGACCGCCGAGCCGACCTGATCACGCGCATCGGCGCGGACCTGTCGGAGCGCAGCGTCGGCACGACGGCGATCGGCGCCGCGCTGACGGAGCTGCAGCCGGTGTGGCTGCACCGGGGCGAGCATTTCTTCGCCGATACATCCGTGTACAGCTGTGCCGGCGCGCCGCTATTCGGGCCCAACGGGCGTTGCGTCGGCATGCTGGACCTGACGGGCATCGATGCCGCCGAACGGCCCGAGCTCAAGCATCTGGTGGCGCAGTCCGCGCGCAGCATCGAAAACGCGCTGACGCTCGCCACGCCGCACAAGGTGCTGTTGCGCCTGAACTGGCCCGGCCGCACTTTGGGCGGCGACGAAGACGGGCTCGTGTGCCTGGACGCCGAGGGCTGGGTCGCGGGTAGCAACCATCCGGCGCGGCAGATGGTGCCGCAGCTGGCCGGCGCGGCGGCACCGGTTCACTGCAGCGAACTGTTCGCCCAGCCCTGGGAGCAGCTGTTCGATTGCGCACGCCGAGGCGCGCAGCCGGCGCCCGTGGAAGTGCCGTTGTGGTCGGGCTTGCGCCTGCATGCGCTGCCGCTGTTGCCCGGCCGGCCCGTGGCCGCCGTGGCGCCGCGCGTGCCGCTGCGCGACGCCGAGATCGCCATGATCCGCACGGCCGTGACCGAAGCCCGAGGCAACTTGGTTCAGGCTGCGCAGGCGCTGGGCATCAGCCGCGCGACGATCTATCGCAAGCTCGGAAAAAAGTAGCTACCGGTCCGCGTTCGGGAAGAACAGCTGCTGGCCGTTGATCTTGTAGGCCGCGATCACACCCTGCCCCGCGGGCGACACCAGCCAGTCGATGAACTTCTGTCCCGCCGCCACTTTCACGTGGGGATGCTTCGCGGGATTGACCAGCATCACGCCGTACTGGTTGAACAGGCGCCGGTCACCCTCGACCAGGATCGCCAGCTCGCCACGGTTCTTGAAGCTCAGCCAGGTGCCGCGGTCCGCCAGCACATACGCATTGGAGGAGGTCGCCATGTTCAACGCGGGTCCCATGCCGCAACCGCACGGCCGATAGCCGCTGCCCTTGCCACTGGCGGGCGCGGCCAGCGCCCAGTAGCGCAGTTCGGCCGCGTGCGTGCCGCTGTTGTCGCCGCGCGAGATGAACACGGCGTTGGCCGCCGCGATCTTGCGCAAGGCCGCCATGATGTCGCGGCCCTTGGTCCCGGCCGGATCGGCGCCCGGGCCGACGAGGACGAAGTCGTTGTACATGACCGGATAGCGGCGCTGGCTGAAGCCCTCGGCCACGAACTTTTCTTCCGCCGCCTGGTCGTGCACGAACACCACGTCCGCATCCCCGCGCCGTCCCATGTCGAGCGCCTGGCCGGTGCCCACCGCCACCACCTTGACGTCGATGCCCGTGGCTTGGGTGAAGGCGGGCAGCAGGTGACCGAACAAGCCCGACTGTTCGGTGGACGTCGTCGAAGCAACAGTGATCGACTCGGCATGCACCGCACCGAGCGCGAACGCGAGCGTGATCGCCGCGAGCAATTTCATGCAAGTTCTCCCTTTAGAAACAGATCGGCCTCGCGCGAGGCCTGCCGCAGCCGCCGCGCATCGAAGAATTCGCGCATGGGCAGATCGGCCAATAGCCGCCCCTGCTCCAGGTAAACCACCCGAGTGGCCAGCCGCTTGACCTGGCCGAGGTTGTGGCTGGCGAACACCAGCGTCATTCCGGCGTCCGCGAATCCGGCCATCAGCGCCTCGACGTCGCGCTTGGCATGCGGGTCCAGGCTGGCAGTGGGTTCGTCCAGCAGCAGCACGTCCGGCCGCAGGCTCCAGGCGCGTGCCAGCGCAAGGCGCTGTTGCTGCCCGCCGGACAGCCGGGTGGCATTGCGAAAGGCGGCTTCGGCCAGCCCCACGCGTGCGAGCGCCGCGAGGGCCTGTTCGCGCGCCAGTTTCCACTGCACACCGGCGATCCACAGCCCGAGCGCCACGTTGGTCACGGCGCTTGCGCGCAGCATGTGCGGGCGCTGGAACACCATGGCCTGGCGCATCGCGCTGTCTCGCAGCACCGAGCCGCTGCTGGGTGGCAACAGTCCATGCAGCACCCGCAACAACGTGCTCTTGCCGCTGCCATTCGCGCCGATCAGCGCCAGCCGTTCGCCGGCCGCAAGCCGCAGGTCGATCTCCGACAACGCCGCGACAGGGCCGAACCGCACATCGACCGCCTTCAACTGCAGCACGGCGCTCACGCGGCGGCCCCCTTCACCAACAGGGGCGCATCGGCAATGGCTGCCCGCCAGCGGCCGACCAGCGCCATCGCCGCGTTGAGCGCCAGCACGACGAGCAACAGGAGCATGCCCAGCGCGAGCGCCAGCGGCAAATCGCCCTTGGTCGTTTCGAGCGCGATGGCCGTGGTCATCACGCGCGTGAACCCTTCGATGTTGCCGCCGACGATCATCACGGCGCCCACTTCCGCGATCGCCCGCCCGAAGCACGCGATCAGGATCGTTAGCAGCGCGTACCGCTCGTCCCACGCCAGCAGCAGGCTGCGCAACAGCGGCCGCGCACCCAGCGATGCCAATTGTTCGCCGTGGCTGCGATCCGCGTCTTCGACCGAGCGCCGCGTCAGCGCCGCCGCGACCGGCATGACGAGCACGGCCTGCGCCAACACCATCGCCTTGAACGAGAACAGCCAGCCGAGGAACCCCAGCGGGCCGGAACGCGACAGCAGTATGTACACCAGCAGGCCGACCACCACGGAGGGCAGCGCCAGCAGCGTGTTGAGCAGCGTCAGCAGCACGCCGCGGCCGGCAAAGCGCGCCACGCCCAGCCAGGCGCCCAGCGGCAGGCCCACGCCGCACGCGAGCGCGCACGCCACCGCGCTGACGGACAGCGACCGCGCGACGATCTCGAGCAACGTGGGGTCGAGGCCGGCCATCAGGGCGAACGCGGTGGCCGCACTCTCGAACAAAGTGTTCATTCGCCTCGATGGTAAGCGGTCGAGCCGCCGCCTCGTATGCGGGCTAGCGAGCTATGAACGCGCTTGCATAGCCGCCGCAAAGCTTGGCCGGCAGCGATGGGACATACTCGGCCATCGTGCGCAAGGTCGAACTCTCGTACTCGCTGGCGTCCCACGGTGGCGCGGGACTGTTGCGCAATCCGCTGATGGACCTGTTGCACGCGGTGCGCGAGCACGGTTCGATCTCGGCCGCGGCCAAGGCGCTCGGACTGTCCTACCGGCATGTATGGGGCGAGCTCAAGCGCTGGGAGGCCGAGCTGGGGCACACGCTCATCGTCTGGGACAAGGGCCAGCCGGCGCGGCTGTCGGAGTTCGGGGACAAACTGCTCTGGTCCGAACGGCAGGCGCAAGCCCGGCTGGCGTCGCAGATCGAAGCGCTGCACGCGGACCTGGAGCGCGCGTTCGCGGTGGCGTTCGACGACGCGGCCCACGTGCTGACGCTGTTCGCCAGCCACGACGACGCCCTGGCCGCGTTGCGCGAGCATGCGGCGGCGGCTGCGCGCCTGCACCTGGACATCCGTTTCTGCGGCAGCGTGGACGCGATCAGTGCGCTCAACGAAGGCCGCTGCGTGATGGGCGGCTTCCACACACCGCGGCTCGCGGGCGCGGACACGCTGGCGGCCCGCACGTACCGGCCCCTGTTGCAGCCAGGGCGGCACAAGCTCATTGGATTCGCCCGGCGCACCCAGGGACTGATCGTCGCCGCCGGAAACCCGTTGCAGCTCGGCGCGTTGGCCGACGTCGCACGCACCGGTGCGCGGTTCGTGAATCGCGCCCTGGGCACCGGCACCCGCGTCCTGCTCGATGAACTGCTGGCCCGCGGCGGCTTGGGTGCGACGGAACTGCACGGTTACGAGGACACCGAGCCTTCGCATGCGGCGGTGGCCCAGGCGGTCGTGTCGGGCGCCGCCGACGCGGGACTCGGGATCGAGGCGGCCGCGCGTTCACGCGGGCTGGATTTCGTGCCGCTGCTGCAGGAGGACTATTACCTCGTGTGCCTCAAGGCCGCTTTGGAGCAACCGCCGGTTCAGGCGCTGCTCGAGGTGCTGCGCAGCCCCGCGTGGCAGGAGCGCGTGGCGGCATTGCCCGGCTACGCGCCGGAGCGGTCGGGCCAGGTGCTCAGCCTGAAGGCGCAACTCCCCTGGTGGGATTTTCCCCGCAAGAAGAAATAGCGGACAGCTACGACGCGCAAGTGCGAAAGCCGACGAATGCATCGTCGCGTTCCGGCAGCGCGAAACCGCGGAACTTCGGATGCTTCATGCGCGAACGCGCCGCGAAGGATGCGCCGCGCTGCACGCGGGCGCGGCCGAACTGCGGTTGCGCCTCGAAGTCGGTGTGCAAGGTCCACGCGTCCGGCGCGAAGCCCGGCCACGGCCGCAGCGTACTGGCAGTCCATTCGCGCACGTCGCCCCAGCGGAAACCGCGCCGCGCGGCCGTGTGGGCCGCCATCTCCCATTCGACCTCCGTCGGCAGGCGGCGCCCCGCCCAGCGTGCCCACGCGTCGGCCTCCCACCAGCTCACATGCATGGCGCTCTGGCTCGACGACATGCGCGCGGCCTTGCCGAAGTGCGTCTGCATCACGGCGCCGCTGGCCGAGCCGATCTGCTCCACGTAGCGCGGCCCGCGCCGTCCGTCCTGCCCCGCCTCCCGCTGCAACCATTCCCAGCCGGCGGGCAGCCAGCATTCGGGCCGGTCGTAGCCACCGTCATCGACGAATTCGACGTACTGGCCCCAGGTGACCGGCTGCGCATCGATCTCGAATTCCGGCACGGCGATGTCGTGCGTCCACTTCTCGACGTCGAACACGAAGCCCCCTGGAGGCGAGCCGAGCTGCCAATTGCCGGCCGGCACCAGCATGGGTTCACGCGGCTGGAAACCCGCCGGCAGCGCCAGCTTCAACGGCAATGCGAGCGTCTGCGCCAGGTTGACCAGCTGCTCGCAGCGCAGGTCCTCATGGAACAGCGCCATCCGGAAAAAGTGCAGCGAGTCCTCGTGGATGGCCTTGTCCAGCAGTTCGAGGGTGCTTTCCAGCGTTTGCAGCAGGTATGCGCGGATGGCCTCGAGGCCCGGCAACTGCAGCTGCCAACGCGAGCCGTGCGGCGCGAGCGCGGGATTGAACCAGGTGTCGGCGCGGGGCTCGACTGAAGCGAGCCGCACGCCATCGGACGGGCAGGCGGGCCCCAGCGCGCGCTGCGGATTGCGGCCGATCCAGTATTCGGCCATCCAGGCGATGTGCCCAGCCAGCCACGCGGGCCGTTCGAGCTCCGGCCGTTGCGGCACATCGGCGCCGTCGCCGAAGCCGCCCTGCTCGAACCGCGCGAGCAGGTGGAGCGTGTGATTGCGGGCGTCCATCAAGGCCAGCGAGAGCAGCTCGCGACCGGCGTGCCGCATCGACGGCGAGTCGATTGAAGCCGGGACCGCGTCGGGCGATACTGC
>JAGRPN010000369.1 GCA_019449555.1 Ramlibacter sp. | reverse complement strand
GCGCGCTTCGGCCTGCCGGAACTCTCGCAAGGCATCATACCGGCCGCCGGCGGCACGCAGCGCCAGCCGCGCGTGGTGCCGCTCGCATTCGCGCTCGACATCACACTCACCGGCAAGCCGTTGCCCGCGGACAAGGCCGCCGAAGCAGGCCTGGCGGATCTGGTCGTTCAGGGCGAGGTGGTCGCGGCCGCCGTGGCGTACGCCCGCAAGCTGGTCGCCTCGGGCGCCGGCGTGCGCCGCACCCGCGAGCAGCCGGTCAAGGGCACGGAAGGAGCGGCCGAGCTGTTCAACACGAAGCGTGCGCAGATTGCGAAGACGATGCGCAACCGGCAGTCTCCGCTCGCCCTGCTGGAAGCGCTGCAGGCCGCAGTGGTCTACCCGTTCGACCGGGGCCTGCAGGTGGAACGAGAGTTGTCTTCCAAGCTCGAACAGGCCACCGAGTCCAAGGCGCTGCGCCACCTGTTCTATGCCGAGCGCGAGGTGCGCAAGATCCCGGGCCTCGCGCCCGACATCGCGCCGCGGCCGATCGCGCGCGTTGGCATCGTCGGCGCCGGCACGATGGGCGGCGGCATCGCGATGTGCTGCGTCAACGTCGGAATTCCGGTCACGCTGGTGGATGCCACGCAGGAGAATCTCGACCGCGGCCTGGCCACCATCCGGAAGAACTACGAGCGTTCGGTGTCCCGCGGCAGCCTGAAGCCGGAACAGGTCGAGGAACGAATCAAGCTCATCACGCCGAGTCTCGACTACGCCGCCCTGCGCGATGCGGACCTGATCATCGAAGCCGTGTTCGAAAAGCTTGCGCTCAAGAAGGAAATCTTCGCCCGGCTCGACACGGTCGCGAAGCCCGGCGCGGTGCTCGGCACCAACACTTCGACGCTCGACATCGACGAGATCGCCGCGGTGACCCGGCGGCCGCAGGACGTGATCGGGCTGCATTTCTTCAGCCCGGCCAACGTGATGCAGCTGCTCGAGATCGTGCAGGCCGGCAAGACCGCCCCGGACGTCGTGGTCACTGCGCTGGAACTGGCCAGGCGCATCAAGAAGACCGGCGTCGTCGCGAAGGTGTGCTACGGCTTCATCGGCAACCGCATGATGGACCCGTACGGCCGCGAGGCCGAGCGCTGCCTGCTGGAAGGCGCGACACCGGCGCAGGTGGACGGCGCGCTGGAGCAATGGGGCATGGCGATGGGCATCCTCGCCGTTTACGACCTCGCGGGGGTGGATGTCGGCTACCTGACGCGGCTCGAACGCAAGCACCTGTTGCCCGACGACCCGAGCTTCTACCGGCCTTCGGCGATCCTCAACGAACATGGCTGGCTCGGCCAGAAGGCCGGACGCGGCTATTACCGCTACGACGGCGCCGACCGCAAGCGCACCGAGGACCTCGAGGTCATCGCCCTGCTGCGCGAGGAGGCCGGGCGCCTGGCCATCCCGCAACGCCAGCCGACGGCCCAGGAGATCCAGGAGCGTTGCCTGTACGCGATGATCAACGAAGGAGCGCTCCTGCTCCAGGAAGGCATCGCGCTGCGCGCCAGCGACATCGACGTCGTGTACACCGCCGGCTACGGCTTTCCGCGTTACCGCGGCGGCCCGATGTTCTACGCCGACACCGTGGGACTCGAGACGATCTACCAAAAGATCCTCGAGTTCCAGCGCACGCTCGATCCGCGCTACTGGCAGCCGGCGCCGCTGCTGAAGGAACTGGCGCTGGCCGGCTCCAGTTTCG
>JAGRPN010000368.1 GCA_019449555.1 Ramlibacter sp. | reverse complement strand
GATCAAGCCCGTCATGAGCTTCGTGAGGGAGGCGATGGGGAGCACGGCCGAATCGTTCTTGCTGAACAGCACCTCGCGCGTGTCCTGGTCGATCACCAGTGCAACGCTCGACTTCAGGTACAGCTGATCCTGCACGGAATGGAGGCCGGCCAGTTGCCCGTAGGACGGACGGGCCGGAATGGTGGCCAGACGCACCACGGAATGCCGCTTGGCAACCGCGAACGAGCGCACGACACGCTTGCTCACATGGTGTTTCTTGACGACGGCGCTCTTGCGGGGAGCGGCGTCTGCAACCGCAGGGGCCAGCCCGAGCATCACGGCCGCCAGCGTGACCGAATGGAGGAGGCGTTTCATCGCAGTCGGTACTTTGTGATGCATCGGGACTCCAGAAGCTACAAAAACGCTGCAAGTTTACTCAAGAAGAAAAAGTTACGCAAGATCAATGACTTATGTAACTTTCCTAACTTGACTCCGCAATTATAGGAAGCGCCTCAGCCTTGTGCGGCCACTCGGTCCGATTTATTTTGTAATTTGTTGAGTGCACTCAGATACGCCTTGGCCGAAGCGACCACGATGTCGGGGTCGGCGCCGACGCCGTTGACCACCCGGCCGGAGTTCTGCAGCCGCACCGTGACCTCGCCCTGGCTCTCGGTCGAACCGCTGATCGCGTTCACCGAATAGAGCACCATTTCGGCGCCGCTCTTGACGTGCGACTCGATCGCCTTGAGCGACGCGTCGACCGGACCGTTGCCGTCGGACTCGCTGCGCACCTCCCGGCCCGCATCGGTGAAAACGATCATGGCGTGGGGCCGTTCCCCCGTTTCGCTGTGCTGCGAGAGCGAGACGAACCCGTACTGCTCCTTCTCGTGCGTGACGCTTTCATCGCTGACGAGCGCCAGGATGTCCTCGTCGAAGATTTCGCTCTTGCGGTCGGCGAGCTCCTTGAATTTAGCGAAAGCCGTGTTGACGTCGGCTTCACTGTCCAGCGCGACGCCGAGTTCCTGCAGGCGCTGCTTGAACGCGTTGCGCCCGGAGAGCTTGCCCAGCACGATCTTGTTGGCGCTCCAGCCCACGTCCTCGGCCCGCATGATCTCGTAGGTGTCGCGCGCCTTGAGCACGCCGTCCTGGTGGATGCCGCTCGCGTGCGCGAATGCGTTCGCGCCGACCACCGCCTTGTTGGGCTGGACGACGAAACCCGTCGTCTGGCTGACCATGCGGCTGGCCGCGACGATGTGGTGGGTGTCGATGCCGACCTCCAGGCCGAAATAGTCGCGCCGCGTCCTGACGGCCATCACGACTTCTTCGAGCGAGCAGTTGCCGGCGCGCTCGCCCAGCCCGTTGATCGTGCATTCGACCTGCCGCGCGCCGCCGATCTTCACGCCGGCAAGCGAGTTCGCCACGGCCATGCCCAGATCGTTGTGGCAATGGACCGACCAGATCGCCTTGTCCGAGTTGGGGATGCGCTCGCGCAGGTTCTTGATGAACAAACCGTACAGCTCGGGCACGGCATACCCCACGGTGTCGGGGACGTTGATCGTGGTCGCGCCCTCGGCGATCACCGTTTCCAGCACACGGCACAGGAAATCCGGTTCGCTGCGGTAGCCGTCCTCGGGCGAGAACTCGATGTCGGCGCACAGGTTGCGCGCGAATCGCACCGATTGTTTCGCCTGCTCCAGGACCTGCTCGGGCGACATTCGCAGCTTCTTCTCCATGTGCAGCGGCGACGTGGCGATGAAGGTATGGATGCGGGCGCGCTGTGCTCCCTTCAAGGCTTCGGCCGCCCGCGAGATGTCGCGGTCGTTGGCGCGAGACAGCGAGCAGATGGTGGACTGGCGGATCACGGTCGCGATCGCCTGCACGGCCTCGAAGTCGCCGTTCGAACTGGCCGCGAAGCCGGCCTCGATCACGTCGACCTTCAGGCGCTCGAGCTGGCGCGCAATGCGCAGCTTCTCTTCCTTGGTCATCGACGCGCCGGGCGACTGCTCGCCGTCGCGCAGGGTCGTATCGAAAATGATCAGTTTGTCCGCCATGCTGCTTCCTGCCTTCGATGTTGCGTGTTTGCCGTGCTTCGCGTCAGCCAAGCTGGTTTCCGGCGAGCTGGGGACCTTCGCCGGACCGGGCGCCCCGCTCGCCACCGTGAGCGCGCTGCACGCCGGAAACGATCGCCTTGAGCGAAGCCGTGACGATATTCGAATCCATTCCGACGCCGAACAATGTACGCGCCCCGACGCGAAGCTCGAGATAGGCGACGGCCCGCGCCTTCGCGCCCGAGCCGATCGCGTGCTCGTGGTAGTCCAGCACCCGGATCTGCTCGCCACAGGCCGTACCCAGCGCTTCCACGAACGCATCGATCGGGCCGTTGCCCGCGCCCTGGATGGACAATTGCCGGCCCGACACCTGAACGTCCGCCGCCAGGGTCACGAGCTTGCCCGCCATGCCCTGCGATTCTTCGAGCAATTGGTGCTGCGGCGCGGTGATGCTGCGAATGCCGTACTCGCGCTCGAACAGTTCGAACAGGTCTTGCGCCGTGAGTTCCTTGCCGGTCGCGTCCATCAGCGTCTGCACCACCTGGCTGAATTCGATCTGCAGCCGGCGCGGCAGTTCGAGGCCGTATTCACTCTCGAGCAGATAGGAAATGCCGCCCTTGCCCGACTGGCTGTTCACGCGGATCACGGCCTCGTAACTGCGGCCCAGGTCCTTCGGATCGAGCGGCAGGTAAGGCATGTCCCAGATCTCGCCCTCCTCGCGCGCACCGAACGCCTTCTTGATCGCATCCTGGTGCGATCCGGAAAACGAGGTGTACACGAGGTCGCCCGCGTAGGGATGGCGCGGGTGAACCGGCAGTTGCGTGCAGTGCTCCACGATGCGGCGGATCTCGTCGATGTCCGAAAAATCGAGCCCGGGGGCGATGCCTTGGGAATAGAAGTTCAGCGCCACGGTCACGAGGTCGAGGTTGCCGGTGCGCTCGCCATTGCCGAACAGGCAACCTTCGAGCCGGTCCGCACCCGCCATCAGCGCGAATTCGCCGCAGGCGGTCCCGGTGCCGCGGTCGTTGTGCGGGTGGACCGACAGGACGATCGCATCGCGCCGCGCGAGGTTGCGGTGCATCCATTCGATCATGTCAGCGAAGATGTTGGCCGTGGAATGCTCGACGGTCGAGGGCAGGTTGACGATGCACTTGCACTCGGGCGTCGGCTGCCACACCTCGGTCACGGCATCGACCACGCGCTTGGAGAAAGCGAGTTCGGTGCCGGAGAACATCTCGGGTGAATACTCGAATGTCCAGCGGGTGCCCGGCTGCTGCGCAGCGAGTTCCCGGAACAGCCGCGCCTGGCTCGTCGCCAGCTCCACGATGCCCTCCTTGTCCAGCCCCAGCACCACCTCGCGCATGACCGGCGCCGTGGCGTTGTACAGGTGCACGATGGCGCGTTGCGCGCCTTGCAGCGATTCGAAGGTGCGGCGGATCAGGGGCTCGCGCGCCTGCGTCAGCACCTGGATCGTGACGTCGGCCGGAATCAGCTCCTCGTCGATCAGCTTGCGGACGAAATCGAACTCGATCTGCGAGGCGGAGGGGAATCCCACCTCGATCTCCTTGAAGCCGATCTTCACCAGGGTTTCGAACATGCGCAGCTTGCGGGCGACGTCCATCGGCTCGATCAGCGCCTGGTTGCCGTCGCGCAGGTCGACGCTGCACCAGACGGGCGGGCGGGTCAGCACGGCGTCGGGCCAGGTCCGGTCGGCGAGGCGCACCGGCTGGAACGCGCGGTACTTGCTGGCGGGGTTCTTCAACATGGTCATCTCTCTGGTTGCAAGTCGGTGAACCAGCAGCCTCAAAGGAAAACGGCCCGCTGCTGGTGCAAACGGGCCGTTTGAGGTGAACGCGTGCGCTACCGTCTCCGCCCGTCGGGGGATAGAAGCAGTAGGGCCAGCGCAATTCGGTGCATGGACAGCAATGTAGCACACCCGGCAGCATCCGCGCAGTCCCGGCGCAAGCCCGCGAGCCAGGAATTCCCTATTTGTGCAGGCCGCGCTCGTCGGGCTCGTCGGTGGACGTGCTGATCACGCTGGTTTGCTGGCCCTTGGCCTTGCGCCAGCCATAGATCGCATAGCCGCTGAGGCCGTAGATCACGAATAGCGCGAACAGCACCACCGGCGGATGGATATTGATGACCGCGATGCCCAACGCGATCAGCACGATCACGACGAATGGCACGCTCTTTTTCATCTGCACGTCCTTGAAACTGTAGAACGGCACGTTGGTCACCATGGTCAGCCCTGCGTACAGCGCGAATCCGAACATCACCCACGCGACCTCATAGCCCTTTACGCCCAGGTCGGTCATCAGCCAGATGAAGCCGGCCACCAGGGCCGCCCCCGCCGGCGACGGCAGGCCCTGGAAGTAGCGCTTGTCAACCACGCCGGTATTGACGTTGAAGCGGGCCAGCCGCAACGCCGCGCACGCGCAGTACACGAAAGCCGCGATCCAGCCCCACCGTCCCAGGCCCTTGAGCGCCCATTCGTAGGCGATGAGGGCCGGAGCAGCCCCGAACGAGACCATGTCGGACAGCGAGTCCATCTGCTCGCCGAATGCGCTCTGCGTGTTGGTCATACGCGCCACGCGGCCGTCCAGGCTGTCGAGCACCATCGCGGAGAACACACCGATCGCCGCCATGTCGAAGCGGCCGTTCATCGCCATCACGATCGCGTAGAAACCACCGAACAGCGCGGCGAGCGTAAACAGGTTGGGCAGGATGTAGATGCCCTTGCGGCGCTTGCGTACAACCACGCCTTCGATCAGTGGGGTGGAGTCCGATTCGTTGCCGTCGTGCATGGGGCAAGTGTAAGAGGGAAAAGGTCACGGACAAAGCAAAGGCCGCCCAGGGGCGGCCTTTGCACTTTGGAGCCGGCGCAGCCGGCGAGCATCAGTTCTTCGACTTGTCCACCAGCTTGTTCGCTTTGATCCAGGGCATCATCGCGCGCAGCGTTTCGCCCACCGTCTCGATCTGGTGCTCGCCCATCAGGCGGCGGCGCGAGAGCAGCACCGGCGCGCCGGCACGGTTTTCCAGGATAAAGCTCTTGGCGTATTCGCCGCTCTGGATATCCTTGAGCGCCTGCTTCATGGCCTTGCGCGTCTCGTCCGTGACGATCTTCGGGCCCGTGACGTACTCGCCGTATTCCGCATTGTTGGAGATCGAGTAGTTCATGTTGGCGATGCCGCCCTCGTAGATCATGTCCACGATCAGCTTCAGTTCGTGCAGGCACTCGAAGTAGGCCATCTCGGGCGCGTAGCCCGCATCCACCAGCGTTTCGAAGCCGGCCTTGATCAACTCCACGGTGCCGCCGCACAGCACTGCCTGTTCACCGAACAGGTCGGTCTCGGTTTCTTCGCGGAAGCTGGTCTCGATGATGCCCGCCTTGCCGCCGCCGTTGGCCATCGCGTACGACAACGCCAGGTCGCGGGCGCGGCCGCTCTTGTCCTGGTGCACGGCGATCAGTTGCGGAACGCCTCCGCCCTGGGTGTAGGTGTGGCGCACCGTATGGCCCGGCGCTTTCGGAGCGACCATCCAGACGTCGAGGTCGGCGCGCGGCGTGACGAAACCGTAATGCACGTTGAAGCCATGGGCGAACACCAGCGAGGCGCCCTGGCGGATGTGCGGCTCGATGTCCGCTGTGTACACCGATGCGATCTGCTCGTCGGGCAGCAGGATCATGACGACGTCGGCCGAACGGACCGCGTCGGCCACTTCCGCGACCTTCAGGCCGGCCTTTTCCACCTTTGGCCAGGACGCCCCGCCCTTGCGCAGGCCGACGACGACCTTCACGCCGCTATCGTTCAGGTTCTGTGCATGCGCGTGGCCTTGGGAGCCGTAGCCGATGATGGCGACCGTCTTGCCCTTGATCAGGCTCAGGTCGCAGTCCTTGTCGTAATAAACCTTCATGGTTTTTCTCTCCGGTTAAATGCAAATATGCCGTTCGCCCCGAGCCTGTCGAAAGGGCTCCATTCAGCCCCTGCCCGCAGGCAAGGGTTCGACAAGCTCAGCCCGAACGGGCAGCGGCTGAGCCCGGTCAGTTCACACGCGCAGGACGCGCTCGCCGCGGCCGATGCCGCTCGATCCGGTGCGCACGGTTTCCAGAATCGCGGTGCGGTCGATCGCTTCCAGGAACGCGTCGTTCTTGCCCTGGTCGCCGGTCAGCTCGATCGTGTAGCTCTTCTCCGTCACGTCGATGATGCGGCCGCGGAAGATGTCCGCCATGCGCTTCATCTCCTCGCGCTCCTTGCCGACCGCGCGCACCTTGACCATCATGAGCTCGCGCTCGGTATAGGCGCCTTCGGTGAGGTCCACCACCTTCACGACCTCGATGAGCCGGTTCAGGTGTTTCGTGATCTGCTCGATCACGTCGTCCGAGCCGGTGGTCTGGATCGTCATTCGCGACAGCGACGCGTCTTCCGTCGGCGCGACCGTGAGCGATTCGATGTTGTAGCCGCGGGCCGAAAACAGCCCCACTACCCGCGAGAGAGCCCCGGGCTCGTTTTCCAGCAGGACTGCGATGATGTGTTTCATGATTGATTCCTCTTTTCGGTGCCCTCCCCGCCCGGCGGTAACCGCACGGCTTGGCACGCAATAGATTCGTCGAAACGGACGATAAGCCGGACGGCCACTCGCGTGGGCCGCCGGCGACTTGCAGGTTAAAGATCCTCGCTGCCCAGCAGCATCTCGGTGATGCCCTTGCCCGCCTTCACCATCGGGAACACGTTCTCGGTGGGATCGGTGCGGAAGTCCATGAACACCGTGCGGTCCTTGAGCTTGCGTGCCTCGCGCAGCGCGGGCTCCACGTCCTTGGGGTGCTCGATCAGCATGCCCACATGCCCGTAGGCCTCGGCCAGCTTCACGAAATTGGGCAGCGCGTCCATGTAACTGTGGCTGTAGCGGCCCTCGTAATCGATCTCCTGCCACTGGCGCACCATCCCGAGATAGCGGTTGTTCAGCGCCACGATCTTGATCGGCGTGTTGTACTGCAGGCAGGTGGAAAGCTCCTGGATGCACATCTGCACCGACCCTTCGCCCGTCACGCAGTACACCTCGCTGTCCGGCTTCGCCAGCTTGATGCCCATCGCATATGGGATGCCCACGCCCATGGTGCCCAGGCCACCGGAGTTGATCCAGCGGCGCGGCTCCTTGAAGCGGTAGTACTGGGCCACCCACATCTGGTGCTGGCCGACGTCGGACGTGATGTACGCGTCGGCGTCCTTCGTCATGTTCCAGAGCGTCTCGACCACGTGCTGGGGCTTGATGACGTCGGTGTTCTTGCGGTCGTAGCGCAGGCAGTCGCGCTTGCGCCAGCTCTCGATCGTGTCCCACCACGCGCCGAGCGCGTCGGCGTCCGGCTTGCTGCCGGATTCCTTGAGCATCGCGATCAGTTCGCCCAGCACTTCCCTGACGTCGCCGACGATCGGGATGTCCACCCGCACGCGCTTGGAGATGCTGGAGGGATCGATGTCGATATGGATGATCTTGCGCTCGTTCTGGCCGAAGTGCTTCGGATTGCCGATCACGCGATCGTCGAAGCGCGCTCCCACCGCCAGCAGCACGTCGCAGTTCTGCATCGCGTTGTTCGCCTCGATGGTGCCGTGCATGCCGAGCATGCCGAGGAACTTGCGATCGGTCCCCGGGTACGCGCCCAGGCCCATCAGCGTGTTGGTGCACGGGTAGCCGAGCATGTCGACCAGCGTGCGCAGCTCGGCAGTCGCGTTGCCGAGCACCACACCGCCGCCGGTATAGATGTAGGGGCGCTTCGCGGCGAGTAGCAGTTGCAGCGCCTTTCGGATCTGCCCGCCATGGCCCTTGCGCACCGGGTTGTACGAGCGCATTTCGAGCTTGTCCGGGTAGCCGGTGTAGGCGGTCTTGTTGAACGACACGTCTTTCGGGATGTCGACCACCACCGGGCCCGGCCGACCGCTGCGGGCGATGTGGAACGCCTTCTTCATCACGTCGGCGATCTGCCGCACGTCCTTGACGAGGAAATTATGCTTGACCACCGGGCGCGTGATGCCCACGGTGTCGCATTCCTGGAAGGCGTCCATGCCGATCGCATGCGTGGGCACCTGCCCCGTGATGATCACCATGGGAATGCTGTCCATGTAGGCCGTGGCGATCCCCGTGACCGCGTTGGTCACGCCCGGGCCCGAAGTGACCAGCGCCACGCCGACGTCGCCTGTGGCCCGCGCGTAGCCGTCCGCGGCATGAACCGCGGCCTGCTCGTGCCGCACCAGCACGTGCTGGATCGTGTCCTGTTTGTAAAAGGCGTCGTAGATGTGCAGCACCGCGCCGCCCGGGTAGCCCCAGACGAACCTGACGTTCTCGGCCTGCAGTGCCTTCACGAGGATTTCGGCGCCGCGCAATTCGGGGAACTGGCTGGTGTTTGCCGCGGAGGCTGCGGCGGCCGAAGCGATTTCGGCTTTCGATATTTCCATGATGAACCTTTGTGAATTTCTCTGACGAAAAACCTTGGGTGCCCCTTCACCAGCTCTCATGAAGCCGTGTCGGGACTTTGAGTCCAGGCCATGGGCGGGCCTATCGCACCGCCGAACCAGGGCTCGTTTGCCTTTTGACTTGCAGCCCGCATTATCGCACCGCAACACGGCACCTCGGCAATATGCCGGCCCGGCAATGCGATAATTTCTGGCTAGCGGCGCCGGAGGGGCCTTCAGAGCGCGCGCCAACGAGACACCGGTCGAGCCGTCCGGTCCAGATACACCTTGGCAACCGAACGAGAACTGTCAGACTTCCTCAAGAGCGTCGAAAGGCGGGCATTCAAACGCTCGATCTATCACGTGCGCGACCAGGAAGCCGCTCTGGACATCGTCCAGGACAGCATGATGAAGCTCGCCGAGCACTACGGCGACAAGCCCGCGGGCGAACTGCCCATGCTGTTCCAGCGGATCCTCTCGAATTGCACCCTCGACTGGTTCCGGCGCCAGAAGACGCGCAACGCGCTCTTTTCGAACATGAGCGACTTCGAATCGTCGACCGACGACGGGGATTTCGATCTGCTTGAAACTTATTCGCTTGCCGACGGGTCTCAACAGGCGGAGAGCGCCGAGGATTCGATGCGCCGCGCGCAGATCCTGCGGGGAATCGAAGCCGAAATCCAGGAATTGCCGGCCCGTCAACGTGAAGCGTTCCTGATGCGTTATTGGGAGGATATGGACGTGGCCGAGACGGCTGCCGCGATGGGCTGCTC
>JAGRPN010000367.1 GCA_019449555.1 Ramlibacter sp. | reverse complement strand
TGTCTCCAGACATGATCATCGATATCCATTGCCATTACACGACCGAGCCGCAGGCGCTGCACTTGTTTCGCGACAAGCAACTGGCCGGCCTGGCCGACCCGGCGCGGCGGCCCGCGAAGACCGACCTGGCCAGCCTGGGCATCAGCGACGAAGCGCTGATCCAGAGCGTGCAGCCGCAGCTGAAATTGCAGAAAGAGCGTGGCAGCGACCTCACGGTGTTCTCGCCGCGCGCCGCCGGCATGGCCCACCACGTGGGCACCGAGGAAATCAGCCGCCAGTGGGCGCGCATGTCCAACGATTTGATCCACCGGCTTTGCACGCTGCTGCCGTACAACTTCGCGGGTGTCGGCCAGTTGCCGCAGTTTCCGGGCGTGTCACCGAAGAACTGCATCCCCGAACTCGAGCGCGCTGTCAATGAACTGGGCTTCATCGGCGTCAACCTCAACCCGGACCCGACCGGCGGCTATTGGACCGATCCGCCGCTGACCGACCGCTACTGGTACCCGGTCTACGAGAAATTGTGCGAGCTGCAGGTGCCGGCGATGATCCATGTGTCGTCGTGCTGCAATCCCAATTTCCATCACACCGGGGCGCACTACATCAATGCCGACACCGCGGCGTTCATGCAGCTCATCCAGGGCGACCTGTTCAAGGATTTTCCCGAACTCAAGCTGGTGATCCCGCACGGTGGCGGGGCCGCGCCGTTCCATTGGGGCCGCTACCGTGGGCTGTGCCTCGCCCTGAAGAAAGTGCCACTTGCGGAGCACCTGCTCGGAAACGTTTTCTTCGATACCTGCGTCTATCACCTGCCGGGCATCGAGCTGTTGACGCGCGTGGTGCCGATCGACAACGTGATGTTCGCCTCGGAAATGCTGGGCGCGGTGCCCGGGATCGATCCGGAAACCGGGCATCCGTTCGACGACACCAAGCGCTACATCGACCAGGTGCAGGGGCTGGACGAAGCCAGCCGCCACAAGCTTTTCGAGGGCAACGCCCGGCGTGTCTATCCGCGGTTGGACCGGCTGCTTGCGCGGCGTGCATCCACCACAGCAACCAGAGAGACCCATCCATGACAGACGAGACACTCAATGACATCCGGCGCGACATCCAGCGAGTTGCTCCCGAGGTGGTGGCGAAAGCCCGCACTTTCGCTGCCTCGATCCTCGCCGACGTGGCGGGCCGCCGCGGCACGCTCGACGGGCGCATCGCGCCGCTCGCGCCCGGCATGCGCCTGGCCGGCCCGGCCTTCACGGTCGAAGTGCGCCACGGCGACAACCTGATGATCCACGCGGCCATGGCGCTGGCGCGTCCCGGCGACGTATTGGTGATCGACGGCAAGGGCGACCGGACCTGCGCGTTGATGGGCTCGATCATGATGAACGCCTGCAAGAAACTGGGACTGGCCGGCGTGGTGCTCGACGCATCGGTGCGCGACACCGAGGAACTGCGCGAGCTCGGCTTTCCCGTCTACGCCGTCGGCGCCAATCCCAACGGCCCGACCAAGTTCGTGCCGGGGCGCATCAACTGGCCGGTCTCCTGCGGCGGCGTGGCGGTGCGGCCGGGCGATCTGGTCGTCGGTGATGCGGACGGCCTGGTCGTGATCGAACGCGAGAAGGCGCCTTCGCTGCTGGAAGCGGCAGCGCGCAAGGTCGCCGAAGAACGCAAGCGCCTGGACGACATCGCCACTGGCAAGGAGATTCGCCCGAAATGGCTGGACGGCGCGCTGCGCGCCGCGGGTGTGCTCAAGGAGGGCGAGGTCCTCTGACCTGCCGCCTTCACTAAAGAAATTCTCTCCCAAGGAAACAACGATGGAAAAAGTCCTGGCCGCAGTCAAGACAGGCGCAAGCAAGATCGAGATCCGCGAGTTCCCGATGCCCGAAATTCCGGCGGACAGCGCGCTGCTGAAGATGGAGGTCGCCGGCATCTGCGGCACGGACGTCAAGATGTACAAGGAGCCGCTCAAGGGTGGCCCCGTGATCATGGGTCACGAGAACATCGGCTATATCGCCAAGGCCGGCCGCGAATTCACCCAGCGCAAGGGCTTCAAGGAAGGCGACCTCGTGTTCATCGAGCATTACGTCGGTTGCATGAAATGCGAGTGGTGCCATCGCGGCGAGTACCGCCATTGCGAAAACACCGACTGGCGCTACAACCCGGACGGCATCCGCTACGGCTATACGTCGGCCGACAAGCCGCCGCACCTGTGGGGCGGCTTCGCGCAGTACGCCTACCTGCCATGGAACTCGGTGGTGCACAAGGTGCCCGACGGCGTCACGGCGGAACTGGCGGGCCTGGTGACGCCGATGGCCAACGGCATCGAATGGTCGCTGTTCGACGGCGGCGTCGGCTATGACGCCGCCGTGCTGATCCAGGGCCCCGGCCAGCAAGGCCTGTCGCAGACGGTGATCTGCAAGCAGGCCGGCGCCGCGAAGATCATCGTCACGGGCACATCGAAGGACGCGGCCCGGCTGGAGGTGGCCAAGGCGCTCGGCGCCGACCACGTGATCAACGTGCAGAAAGAAGACCCGCTGGCGCGCATCATGGAAGCGACCGGCGGCAAGGGCGTGGACGTGGTGCTCGATTGCACCGCCGGCGCCGGGACCTTCCCGATCCTGCTGGGCGTGGAAGCGCTCAAGCGCAAGGGCGGTGTGATGGTGATGCAGGGCGAGATGGGCGACTTCCCGAATTTCCCGATCGGCAAGGTCACGCTCAAGTGGATCACGCTCAAGAGCGCCCGCGGCCACAGCTATCGCGCCTGCGAACTGGCGCTCGCGCAATTGGCCTCGCGTCGCTTCCCGCTGGAGAAGGTCACCACCCACAAGTTCGGCCTGAAGGACGTGGACCTCGCGATCAAGTCAGTCGGCAACGAAGGCGTGCCCGACGTGATCCACGCGTCGCTGATGCCCTGGCTCTAGTGTGGACCCGCGCATCCCGGTCACCGTACTCACCGGCTATCTCGGTGCGGGCAAGACGACGCTGCTCAACCGAATCCTGGGCGAGGAGCATGGCCGACGCTACGCGGTGATCGTCAACGAGTTCGGCGAGATCGGCATCGACGGCGACCTGATCGCGAGCGGTGACGAAGAGCTGTTCGAGATGAACAACGGATGCGTGTGCTGCACCGTGCGCGGCGACCTCATCCGCACGCTGCACGGGCTGGTGCATCGAAACGCAGGCGGCGCCGGGCGCTTCGACGCCGTGATCGTGGAAACCACCGGCCTGGCCGATCCGGGTCCGGTGGCGCAGACCTTCTTCGTCGACCCATTGCTGCAGGAGCATTTCGTCCTCGATTCGGTCACGACGGTGGTGGACGCGCGCCACATCGACTTGCGCCTGGACGACAGCCGCGAGGCCGCCGAGCAGATCGCCTTTGCCGACCAGATCGTGCTGAACAAGACCGATCTCGTCGGCGAGCGAGAG
>JAGRPN010000366.1 GCA_019449555.1 Ramlibacter sp. | reverse complement strand
GTTCTTGGCCGACATGGGCACGAATTCCGAGAACTCATGGCGCTGCTGCATGTCGCGCAGCCATGGCGCGAGATCGGCGCGGCGATGCACCTGGTCGAGCTTGTTGGCCACCAGCAGTGCGGGAATGCCGGGCTTCAATAGGGCCAGGACCTTGGCATCCGCCAGTGTGAATTTGCCCGCGTCCACCACGAACAGCACGAGATCGACTTCGCCCAGCGCCCCCATCACCGTCTTGTTGAGCGACCGGTTCAACGCAGTGGCGTGCCGCGTCTGGAACCCCGGTGTGTCGACGAACACGAACTGCGTCGCGCCGATCGTCCGGATACCCGTGATGCGATGGCGCGTCGTCTGGGCCTTGCGCGACGTGATGCTGATTTTCTGGCCGACCAGCGCGTTCAGCAGCGTGGACTTGCCCACATTGGGTTTGCCCACGATGGCGATCGCGCCGCAACGCTGCGCAACTGCTTCCATCATTTCCCCTTGGACTTTAGCGCCAGCAGCATGGCTGCGGCGGCGGCCTGCTCGCCGGCACGGCGCGAGGCGCCAATGCCGCGCTCCACGACGCCGAGCTCGGGAATTTCGCATTCCACGTCGAAGGTCTGCTTGTGCGCGGCCCCGAGCGTTGCCGCGACGCGGTACACGGGCAGCTTGAGCTTGCGGCCCTGCAGCCATTCCTGCAGTTCCGTCTTCGGGTCCTTGGCGGCGGCGGCCATGGTGGGATTGATCTCGACGTCCTGGAACAGGCGGCGCACCAGCGCCTCGGCTTCGGGATAGCCGGCGTCCAGGAAGACCGCACCGATCACCGCCTCCAGCGCGTCGGCGAGGATGGACGGTCGCCGGCTGCCGCCGGAGCGCATCTCGCCCTCGCCGAGCCGGATCAGGTCCGGCAGGCCGAGTGCGATGGCCAGCTGGTGCAGGGTTTCCTGCCTGACCAGGTTGGCGCGGACGCGCGACAGGTCGCCTTCGGGCAATGCCTGCAGCCGGTCATACAGCAGGGCGGCAACGGCGAGATTGAGGACCGAATCGCCCAGGAACTCCAGCCGCTCGTTGTGCTCGGCCGAGAAGCTGCGATGCGTCAGTGCGCGCGCGAGCAACTGCTGCTGCGTGAACTGGTGCTGCAAGCGTCCTTGCAGAGCGACGAGCCGGCCATCCACACTTGCCTTACTTGGATTGACCCGAGTACTTCAGCAGAAGATAGGCGGGCCCGAACATGTGGATTTCCCTGGTGTAGGCGAACTTCACGACGACTTTGTCCCCGTTCTTCGTGATGTCGAGATCCTTGGGGCCGATGGACTTGATGTCATCGATGTCGGCCGCCTTTTCGAAGATCCGCCTGACTTCGGCGACCGTGTTGCCGGTCGAGGCTTTCTGGGCCGCCTTGAGGATCGCCTGGTATTCCACGACCGTGGGGAAGGCCTGGGCCAGCAGCACCACCAAGGCGGCGAGCACGCCCACCACGAACAGCAGGCCGATAAAAGAGATGCCGGCCTGACGCGACTTGACTCCGTACTTCATGTGCTGACCCCTCACTGCAAGATAGACATTATTCGAATGAACCGATTCGCTTCAGGCTGCCGAAATTCATCCAGATGAAGAACGCCTTGCCAACGATGTTCCGGTCGGGCACGAAACCCCAATAGCGCGAATCCAGCGAATTATCGCGGTTGTCGCCCATCATGAAATAGTGCCCCTGCGGAACCTTGCAAACCACGCCCTCGACGTTGTAGTTGCAATTCTGCTTGAACTCGAAATCCTCCACGCCTGGAATGAACGCCGGGCGATTGTCGTCGTTGAGGATGCGGTGGCGGCGCGGCCCGAGCACCTCCTCGAATTGCTTGAAATACAGCATCGCGTCCTCGTCGAAGAAGTCGGGCAGCGGCTTCTTGCTGACCGGCTGGCCGTTGATCGTGAGCTTCTTGTTGAGGTACGCGACTTCGTCGCCGGGCACGCCGACGACCCGCTTGATGTAGTCCAGGCTCGGCTTGGGCGGATAGCGGAACACCATCACGTCCCCGCGCTGCGGCGCAGTGCCGTCGGTGAGCTTCGTATTGACGACGGGCAGCCGGATGCCGTACGTGAATTTGTTGACGAGGATGAGGTCGCCGACCAATAACGTCGGGATCATCGACCCGGAGGGGATCTTGAACGGCTCGAACAGGAAAGAGCGCAGGACGAACACGGCCAGGATCACGGGGAACAGGCCGGCTGTCCAGTCCAGCCACCAGGGCTGCATCAACAGCCGCTGGCGTGCCTGCGCGACGTCGCCGTCCACCTGCGAGATGCCTTTGGCCGCGAGGTCGGCGCGGCGGCGCGCAGCGCTGGCTTCCAGGCGGGCGGCCGCCTCGCGGCGCTGCGGCAGAAAATACAGCCGCTCGGCCAGCCAGTACAGCCCGGTGACGATCGTCGCGAGGAACAGCAGCAGCGCGAAATTGCCCTCGACGATGCCGAGGTACCAGGCCCCCGCGTAGCCGGCGAATCCCGCCAGCACGCCTGCGGTCAGGAGTTGCATCATGACGCCACCCCGCGAGCCGCCCGGGCGGGTGGCCGCCGGCGAACGCGACCGCTCATTCTTCCACCTGCAGTATCGCGAGGAACGCTTCCTGGGGGACTTCCACCGATCCGATCTGTTTCATTCTTTTTTTGCCTGCCTTCTGTTTTTCGAGGAGCTTGCGCTTGCGGGTGATATCGCCGCCGTAGCATTTTGCCAGCACGTTCTTGCGCAGCGCCTTGATGGTCTCGCGGGCGATGATATTGGCGCCGATCGCCGCCTGGATCGCCACGTCGAACATCTGCCGGCTGATGATCTCCCGCATCTTCGACACCACGGCCCGGCCCCGATACTGCGCCTGGCTGCGGTGAACGATGATCGACAGCGCGTCCACCTTCTCGCCGTTCAGCAGGATGTCGATCTTCACGACGTCCGAGGCCCGGAACTCCTTGAACGCGTAGTCCATGGACGCGTACCCGCGGCTGATCGACTTGAGCTTGTCGAAGAAGTCCAGCACGATCTCGCCCAGCGGCATCTCATAGGTCAGCATGACCTGCTTGCCGTGGTAGGCCATGTTCAACTGCACGCCGCGCTTCTGGTTGGCCAGCGTCATCACCGGCCCGACGTATTCCTGCGGCATGTAGAGATGGACGGTGACGATCGGTTCCCGAATCTCGAGTACCTGGCCCTGGTCCGGAATCTTGGACGGGTTCTCGACCATCAGCATCTCGCCATTCGCCTTGAGCACCTGGTACACCACGCTCGGGGCGGTAGTGATGAGGTCCTGGTCGAATTCGCGCTCCAGGCGCTGCTGCACGATCTCCATGTGCAGCAGGCCGAGAAAGCCGCAGCGAAAACCGAAGCCGAGTGCCTGGCTCACTTCCGGCTCGTAGTGCAGCGAGGCGTCGTTGAGCTTGAGTTTTTCCAGCGCATCGCGCAGCGAGTCGTACTGGTTCGCTTCGGTCGGGTACAGGCCGGCAAACACCTGCGGCTGGATTTCCTTGAAACCGGGCAGCGGCTCGGTCGCGGTGAATGCAGCGCCGCCCGTGCCGGACTTCACC
>JAGRPN010000365.1 GCA_019449555.1 Ramlibacter sp. | reverse complement strand
CTCTCCAAGCGCCTCGACCACCTGGTCGTTGCCTTGGTCCACCACGTACACGTCATCCCCAACACCGCCGGCCATCTGGTCAGCACCGATGCCACCGTCCAGCGTGTCGTTGCCCGCACCACCATTGAGCGTGTCGGCGCCGCCGTTGCCTTGCAGCAGATCGTTGCCATCCAGCCCCGAGATGGAATCATTCCCCGTAATACCAACGAGGGTGTCGGGGCCCGCAGTTCCCATGAGCACGCCGCCACCGCTCCAGGTGATGGAGCTGGTGCCATCGAGGTTGTTTGTCACCACCAGGCTGGATGGATCAAACGTGCCCGTCAATTTGATCTGCACGTCCGCGCCGGCCAGGTTATCTGTGTCGATGTACAGCGTGGTGATACCTGCGACAGTCTGCGCCTGCACCTGACCACCGGTCACCGTGCTGCCATCGCCCGCCGTGACCGGCTGGGCCGCCAGGCTCGCTCCGATCCAGAGCTTGTCGCCGGCGTTGAAGTCGGTGATCGTGTCCACGCCCTCGTTCTGGGCAAACACGATCCGCCCCGCTCCTTGGAACACGAACGTGTCGTCACCGCCGCCGCCGGTGAGCGTGTCATCGCCCTTGCCACCTTCCAGCAGGTCGGCACTGGCGTCCCCAATGAGTGTGTCGCCGTACGCCGAGCCGACGATGCCTTCGATGCTGACGAGCGTGTCAGTGTCTTCCGCGCCGCTGCTGCTGTGGGTGGCCAGGTTGACCGTGACGGCGCCGCTGGCGCCGCGGTAATCGGCCGTGTCGAAGCCCGCTCCGCCATCGAGCGTGTCGTTGCCAAGGTCGCCGCGCAGCCGGTTGTCGCCCGCGTCGCCGGTGAGCGTGTCGGCAAACTTGCTGCCGCGGATGGCTTCGAAGTTCATCAGCGTGTCGTTGCCGTCCGCGCCCGAAGCGGTGTTGCTCGCCAGGCTGACAGTCACGCCGCCGCTGGCCGCAAGGTAGTCCACGTAATCGAAACCGGCGCCGCCGTCGAGGATGTCGTCGCCGCCGTTGCCGCGCAGGAAGTTGATATCGGCGTTGCCGATGAGCGTGTCGTTGAACGCCCCGCCGGTGACAGCCTCGATATTCGCGAGCGTGTCGGTGCCCTCGGCGCCGGTGGCCCAGCCTTCCAGCAGGTTGACCGTCACAGAACCCGTTGCGCTGGTGTAGATGGCCCAGTCCTGGCCAAGGGCCACATTGTTCGTGCCGCCGTCCAGGCTGTCGTTGCCCGCCCCACCGGTGAGCGTGTCCTGCCCGGCGCCGCCGACAAGCGTATCGTCGCCGCCCTGGCCCTGCAGCTCGTTGTTCTGATCGTTGCCGGTAATGGAGTCGTTGGAACCCGTGCCGCGCACGTCCTCGATGTTGTACAGCGTGTCGGTGCCGCCCTGGCCGTCCTGCGCCGTGCCGGCGGCAAGGTCCACCACGATGCCCGTGCTGGCCCCGTCGAAGCGCAGCCAATCCACGCCGCCGGCACCATCGATGGTGTCGTTGCCCCCGCGGCCTTCGAACCATTCGGCGTAACCAGTCGCATCCGAGCCGGTCAGCACGTCGCCGGAATTGGAGCCGCGCACATAGTTGATGTGGATCAGCGTGTCGCTCCCGTCAGCACCCGTGGCGGTGCCCAGCGCCAGATTGACGTTGACAGCGCCAGTCGCATTGACATAGGTGACACGGTTGGAATTGGCGCTGCTGGTGATCGCGCCGCCGTCGATGGTGTCGTTTCCCTGCCGGCCCTCGAACTGCTCGAAGATCGCATCGCTCGTACCGGTGATGACGTCACCGAAGGGCGAGCCGGTGACGAAATCGATGTTCGCCAGTGTGTCGGTGCCGCCCAGACCGTCTTGCGCGCTGCCGGCCTGCAGGTTCACGTTGACCCCGGTGGTCGCGTTCATGTAGTCCACCGAGTTCAGATCGTTGTAGTTGACCCGGTCGAGGATCGCGCCCCCGTCGATGCTGTCGTTGCCCGCCCCGCCGTTGAAGTAGTCACTGCCGGCGCCGCCCAGCAAGGTGTCGTTGCCGGCGTCCCCACTCAAATAGTCATTGCCATCGCCGCCCAGCAAGCTGTCGTTTCCATCACCGCCGTACAGGTTGTCGTTGCCGCCCAGGCCAGTGAGGGTGTCGTTGCCGCCGTTGCCCTGCAGGTAGTTGCTCCCCGAGTTGCCGGTCAGTTGGTCGTCGCCGCTGCCCCCGTATGCATGGATCTGTTCGATGCCAATGAGCGTGTCGGTGCCACCCAGGCCATCGGCCTGCGTTCCCGTTTCGCTGGCCGTGAAGGTCACGCCTGTCGTGAAGCCCTCGAATCCGTAGCCTGCAATATCGGTCCCCGCGCCGCCGTCGAGCGTGTCGTTGCCCGCATCGCCGCGCAGGTAGTCATTGCCGTCGCCGCCCGAGATACTGTCGTCACCGACGCTGCCGAACAGGTTATCGTTGCCGCCCAGGCCTTCGATCGTGTCGTTGCCGTTGCCCCCGAACAGGCTGTCATTGCCGCTCGTACCCGTAATGTGCTGCGCCGGTTCGTAGCGCAGGGACGCGCCCCATGGATCGTTGTAGACGTGGAAGTCGCCGGCCGCATAGCTACCTTGAAGCTCGATCGTGATGTCGCTGCCGGCGGTGTCGTCAGTGCCGACATACACGTGGGTGATGTTGTCGACGGTGGCGCCCACCATCACCTGGCCTTTGGTGAGACCCGAATCGTTGTCGCCGGAGAGCACCGGCCCTGCCAGCGCGAACTGCGCGCCCTGGCCCTGCGGCACGAAAAAGCTCAGGTTTTCGCCGACTTGCAAGTCGGTAATGCGATCGTGCCCGTTCGCCAGGTCCACCTGATAGCCGAAGGTGTCGTTGCCATCGCCGCCCGTCAGCGTGTCGTTGCCGCCGTTGCCGGCGATCCAGTTGCGCTGCGCATTGCCGATGAGGGTGTCGCCGCCATTGCCGCCATAGATCTGGATCTCTTCGATCGAGGTGAGCGTGTCGGTGCCGCCCAGGCCATCTTCTTGCGAGCCCGTGTCGCTGGCCGTAAACGTCACCGGCGTGTCGCCGCCGAACCCGTAGCCGACGACGTCGTAGTCGGCACCGCCGTCCAGCGTGTCGTTGCCCTGACCGCCCTGCATGTAGTCGTTGCCGTCGCCGCCCGAAATGTAGTCGTCCCCGTTTCCGGCGAAGATGAAGTCGTTGCCGCCCAGCGCGACGATGTTGTCGTCGCCGTCCGTGCCATTCAGGTTGTCGTCGCCGGCCGTGCCGGCGATGTTGGACTGGTACGTGAGCGAGCCGCCCCACGTGTCGTTGTAGACCGTGAAGTCGGCGGCGTGGTAGGTTCCCTGCAGGTTGACCGTGATCGTGCCCGCGCTGTCGGCGGTGGCCACGTACAGCTTCGTGATGCCGAGTGTTGTGCTGCCGACCATGATCTGGCCCGCGGCGAGGCCCGATGGATCGTCGCCGCTGAGAATCGTGCTGCCGAGGCTGAAGCTCGGTCCGTTGTTGCGGAAGAAGGACAGGCTGTCGCCGCCGTTTAGGTCCGTGATCGTGTCCTGCCCCACCGGCTGCGTGATCTCGTAGCCGAAGGTATCCCTGCCGCCACCGCCCGTCAGCGTGTCGTTGCCGCCGTTGCCCGCGATCCAGTTGCGCCCTGAGTTGCCATGCAGGAAATCATTCTCGCTACCGCCGTAGATGTGGATCTCCTCGATGCCGACCAGCGTGTCGGTGCCGCCCAGGCCGTCCGGCTGGCTGGTGTTGCCCTCGTTGGCGTAGAACGTGACGCCGGACGTGTTGTTCTCGAAGCCGTACGCCGCTACGTCGTTGCCGGCGCCGCCGTCGAGCGTGTCGTTGCCCGCGTCGCCGCGCAGGTAATCGTTGTCGTCGCCGCCCAACAGGTTGTCGTCGCCGTTGCCGCCGAACAGGAAGTCGTTGCCGCCCAGGCCCGAGATGGTGTCGCTGCCGCCCTGCCCCTGCAGATTGTCGTCACCGGCTGTCCCGGTGATCATCTGGCCCGGCTCATAGCTGAGCCTGGCACCGAAGAAATCGTTGTAGGTGTGAAAGTCGGAAGCCGTGTAAGCGCCCTGCAGCTCGATCGTGATATCGGCACCGGCGTTGCCGTCCGTGCCGACGTAGATCGTGGTGACCGTGCCACTCATGCCGGGAATGGCGCTGCCCACCATCACCTGGCCAGCGGTGAGCGTGGATGGGTCATCACCGGAGAGCACCGGCCCGCTGAACCCGAATACCGGGCCTTGCGGATTGCTGAAGTTCAGGTTCTCGCCAACCTGCAGGTCCGTGATGCGGTCCACGCCATTGCTGCCGCCGACGACGTACGAAAACGTGTCATTGCCTGCGCCACCAGTCAGTGTGTCGTTCCCGCCATTTCCCTGGATCCAATTGCGCTGCGCATTGCCGGTGAGCGTGTCGGCGCCGCTGCCGCCAAAGAGGTCCACTTCCTCAATGTTGGTCAGGGTGTCGGTCCCGCCGAGTCCATCAGCCTGGGGTCCGCTATCCACGGCGGTGAATGTCACACCGGCGGTGTCGCTCTCGAATCCGTAGACCGCCGTGTCATAGTCCGCTCCCCCGTCGATGGTGTCGCTTCCGGCTTCGCCGCGGATGTAATCGCCGCCGTCGCCCCCGGAGATACTGTCGTCCCCGATGCCGCCGTTGATCGTGTCGAAGCCACCTGCGCCACTCAGGACGTCGTTGCCGTCGCCGCCTTGCAGGTTGTTATTGTTCGCGTCGCCCGTGATGTTGTCGTTGCCCGTACCGCCCCGGACTCCTTCGATGGAGTCAAGCCAGTCTGTACCGTCGCCCGTTGCAATATGAGTGACCAGATTCACCGTCACACCGGTGGTGTTCTGGAAGTAATCCGCCGTATCGAAGCCGTCGCCGCCCTGCAGCGTGTCATTTCCGAGCATGCCGCGCAGGAAGTTGTTGCCGCTATCCCCGATCAGCAAGTCGTCACCCGAGCCACCGCGGATGTGCTCGAGGTTGCTCAGGACGTCATTGCCCGCCGCACCTATCGCCGAACCGTTGCCGAGATCGACCGTGACATTCCCGGTCGTGTTGTTGTAATCGGCCCAGTCCTGGCCATCGCCGCCGTCGATGGTGTCGTCACCGACGCCGCCCTGCAAGAAGTTCAGTCCCGCGTCTCCGGTGAGCGAGTCGTTGCCTGAGCCCGTGGCCACCGACTCGATGCCAACCACGCTGTCGTTGCCTTCTCCAGTAGCTACATGGGTGGCGAGGTTCACCGTCATATTGGCGGTGGTGGTGAAGACAGCCCAGTCACCGGCCGTCCCCGTGGTGTTGCTGCCGCCGTCGATCGAGTCGTCGCCCACGCCGCCCTTCAGCGTGTCCTGCCCATCGCCTCCAAAGAGCGAATCGTTGCCCGTGCTTCCATCGAGGGAGTCGTTGCCGCCTTCACCTGCAAGCGAGTCGTTGCCGTCGCCGCCGAGCAGTGTGTCGTTGCCCAACCCACCAAACATGGAATCGTCGCCGCCGCGGCCATCCAACTGGTTTGCGCCGCCGTCGCCGGTAATCTGGTCGCCGAAGCCCGATCCGCGCACGTGCTCGATGTGCGAGAGGGAATCCACGCCGCCCGTGCCGTCGTTGCTGACCACCCCGGTGGCGAGATTGACTGTCACGCCACTCGTCAGGTTGGCGTCGAAGCGCACCTCGTCCTGGCCGCCCCGCCCGTCGATCGAATCGTTGCCCTGCCGGCCATCGAAGGCTTCCCAGACATCGGAGCGGTCGCTGCCCAGGAGGGTGTCGTTCCAGCTCGAGCCGCGAACCTGGTTGATGTTGAGCAGGACGTCATCGCCGTCCGCGCCCGACGCGCTGTGTGCGGCGAGATCGACCGTGACGGCTGCCGAGGCGTTGTTGTAGATGACCCTGTTTGCCAATGCGGAGGTGGTGATGGCGCCGCCATCGATGGTGTCATTGCCCAACCCGCCTTCGAACACCTCTAGCATGTTCAGTCCGCCGACCAGCGAGTCGTCGTGCGACGAGCCAATCACCCAGTTGACATTCGCGAGGGCGTCCGTTCCGCCCATCCCGTCGCTTGCAGTGCCTGCACCGAGGTTCACCGAAACGCCGCCGGTGGAGTCCGCGTACGACACGAAGTTGAGGTCGGTGTAATTGACCTGGTCGGTGATCGTGCCGCCATCGAGCGTGTCGTTTCCAGCCCCGCCGATCAGCGTGTCTTGTCCGGCGCCGCCCAGCAGGGAGTCGTCCCCGTCCCCGCCGCTCAGGCTGTCGTTGCCTCCGAGCCCAACAATGGTGTCGTTGCCAGCCAAACCATTGATGTTGTCAGCGCTCTCGGTGCCGGAGAGGGAATCATTGCCGGTGGTGCCGTCTATGGTCATGGTTTGTCTCCAAATGAAAACTCACGTAACCGAATGTGAGTAAGGGGTGGAGATATACCAAACGGCTGAGATTGCCGCAACCCTACTTTGGTAGGGCTTCTAGCTTTAGAGGAGCAGTGAACTAAGCCTCTACCAAGCGCACCTGCGCTGGGAGGCAAACAGTACGAAGGTCGTAACGAGCGACAACGTGCTCGCGCGCGCGGTTCGCGATTGACTGGTACTTACCCGGATTGCCAAGGACGTCATTCACCTGCCGCGCCAAGCCGGCGCTGTCGAAGAAATCGACCAGCAACCCGTTCTCGCCGTGTTCGATGACTTCCTCGACCGGCCCGGTCCGGCTGGCGACGACCACCTTGCCGGCGCTCATCGCCTCGAGGCAGCTCCATGAGAGGACGAACGGATACGTCAGATAGACGTGGCACGCGGATAGCTGCAGGAGCTGCACGTAATGCTTGTACGGCACCCGCCCGAGAAAATGGACGCGTTCCATCGGGAGCCGCCGCCCGACCTCTTTAAGCATCACTTCACGCCAGGTGGCGCCGCCCTTCGGCTTCGAACCGTAACTGACTTCGTCGCCGCCGATGATGATGCAGCGCGCATTCGGCCGGCGGTCCAGGATTTGCGGCAGCGCACGCATGAAGATATGGAACCCGCGGTAAGGCTCCAGGTTACGGTTGACGAACGTGATGATTTCTTCGCCGCACTTCACCCTGACCTGCTCGCGCATCAGCGTTGCCGAAGCGTCGGGGTTTGGCTTGACCACTTCGGTGTCGATACCGTCGAAAGCGACGGCGGTCTTGGCGCGGTACTCGGGCGGCAGTTGCCCATGCTGCCAGCGAGTCGGCGAGTAGGCGCTATCCGCCGCGGCGAGCGCATGCAGGTGCACCGTGTTCTTCAGCCTCACCCGCATCCGCAGCTCTTCGCTCTCGACCGAGAATTCCGGGTCGAATCCGTAATCAGCTCCGTCGGCCGAATAGAAGAATTCCGCATAGATCACCAAGCGGGCTCGGGGCCAGACGTCCTTGCAGAACAGGGCCTCGCCCCAACCGGGATGCGCAACGATCACGTCCGGGGTGAAGCCTTCGCTCTTGAGGTTGAGCATCGCACTTGCGCATGCGGTGGCGCGCGCGAGCTTCACCTCGAAGTCCCGCGCCAGCTCGACATCACTGTCTCGTTCCAGGACGGGAGGCGGGTAGCGAATGAATCGCACGCCGGCTATGGGGTTGCCTTTGAGCGCCAGCGCGACGATCTCGTGGCCGCGCCTGTGCAACTCGCCCGCCACGTGAACGAATTGGGCGGGAAAGTTCTGGTGGACGAAAAGAAACTTCTTTGGTTGCATCAGCTCAGCAGCTGCAAAGATGATACCCAAGGTTCCGCGGCGCTCGCGTGAATTACAGTGCAGGGATGGAACGCAACAGTTTTCACGCGAACTTGCTTGAAGACCTGCTCCCGGTCGCGCGTGCCGCCGGCAAGGTCATCATGGACATTTACGCGCGGCCAATCGAGGTCGCCACCAAGGCCGACAGCTCCCCGGTGACGCAGGCCGACGAAGCTGCCGAGGTGCTGATCACAAGCGCGCTCCATGCGTTGACACCCGATATCCCCGTCGTTGCCGAAGAAGCGTTTGCGGCCGGCAAGCGCGAAGTGCCGGGGAAGCGCTTCTGGCTCGTCGATCCCCTGGACGGCACGCGCGAGTTCATCAGCCGCAACGGCGAGTTCACCGTGAACATCGCATTGATCGAGGACGGCCAGCCCGTGCTGGGCGTGATCTACGCGCCGGCCATCGGCAGGTTGTACGCCGGCGCGGCGGGCGTCGGCAGCTTTGTCGAGGACGGCTCACGGCGCGCCATCACCTGCCGCAGGCCGCCCGACGAGGGGCTGACGGTCGTTTCCAGCCGTTCGCACGGCGATGAGCAGGAACTGGACCGGTTCCTCCTGGGCCGCAAGGTGGCCAGCCGGACCACCGCTGGTTCGTCGTTGAAGCTCTGCCTTGTGGCCGCGGGGCAGGCAGACTTGTACCCGCGCTTTGGACGCACGATGGAATGGGACATCGCGGCGGGGCACGCCGTGCTGGCAGCGGCGGGGGGCCGCGTGACGGACCTGGCCGGCAAGGACCTACGGTACGCCAAACCGGGTTTCGAGAATCCCCACTTCGTCGCTTCGGGCCGGTTGCATTGACGGGCTGATCGGTTGCTTGTAACCGGCCG
>JAGRPN010000364.1 GCA_019449555.1 Ramlibacter sp. | reverse complement strand
TCGTCGACCGCTGGTATTACACCGACCTGCCCACGCCGCGCGCGGAAACGGCCGCGGGTCTGCTGGCCCGCTGGCAGGCGCGCAATGAGCGGCGCGAGGTTGCCGCGAGCACCCATGCCGACCCCATGGAAGCCCTGCAATGCGCCGCCGCGGCGGCGGACCCCGCTGATAGAATCGTCGTCTTCGGATCGTTCTATACCGTGGGGGGCGTGCTGAAGGACGGGGTACCCCGACTTCAGCCCAGACAGATCGCCGGCTGAACCACTTTTCATGGCCTTTTTCAAGTTCCGCAAAGGTGGCGATGAGTCGCCGGCCACCCGCCAGCCGCCCGAGAGCATCGAGGCGATGCGCAAGCGCGCGCGCCATCGCCTGATCGGCGCGGGCGTGCTGGTGCTGGTGGGAGTGATCGCTTTCCCGGTGCTGTTCGATACGCAGCCGCGGCCGATCTCGGTCGACATCCCGATCGAGATTCCCGATCGCGACAAGGCCAAGCCGCTGCCCGCGCCCGCGCCGCGCGCGCAGGCGCCGGCGGTGTCCGGGCCGGTGACCGTTGCGCCCCCGCCGCCCGCCGCACCCCAGGCCGCCGCCCCTTCGCCGCAACCGGCGCCCGCGTCCGTCGCGAAAGTGGAAGCGCCCGTGCCGCCCGCCGTTCAGGCCAAGCCGGAACCCAAACCCGAACCGAAACCGCAGCCGAAGATGGCGGCCAAACCCGCACCGGAGGATGGTGCCAAGGCGAAGGCCGTGCCCGAAGCCAAGCCGGTGCAGGCCGCCGCTGCGGCGGAGGGCCGGTTCGTCGTGCAGGTGGGCGCCTTCGCGGACCCCGCCAAGGCGCGCGCCGCCCGCCTGAAAGTCGAACGCGCGGGCCTCAAGACCTACACGCACGAGGCCGAAACCAAGGATGGCAAGCGCGTGCGCGTGCGGGTCGGCCCGTTCGAGACGCGGGCCGAAGCGGACAAGGCGGCGAGCAAGATCAAGCGCCTGCAGCTGCCGGCGGCCATCCTCAGCTTGTAGCGTGGGGGATGGCGACACTCGACTGGATCTTCCTCGCGGTGCTCGCCGCTTCCTTCCTGGTGGGTGCCTGGCGCGGACTGGTCTACGAGGTGTTGTCGGTGATGAGCTGGATCGCCGCGTTCGTGCTGGCGCAGTGGCTCGCGCCCGATGCGGCACGCTGGTTGCCGGTGCAGCGCGCGCCCGAAGCGGGCCAATACGCGATCGGGTTCATCGCCGTCTTCATCGCCGTGGTGTTCGCCGGCGCGTTGCTGGCCTGGCTGACGAAGAAAATGGTGCAGGCCGTAGGGCTGCGGCCGGTGGACCGCACGCTCGGCGCCGCTTTCGGCCTGATCCGCGGCGCCGTACTGCTGATGGCGGTGGCGGTCGTGATCAACATGTCGCCCGCGCGCACGGCCGCGTGGTGGACCGAATCGAAGGGCGCGGCGATGTCCATGGCCGCGCTGAAGGGTTTGAAACCGGTGTTGCCCGAGCGTTTCGGGAAGTACTTGCCGGGATAGCAGGCGCAAGATAACGCTCTCCTTTTTTCCGGGGGCGCAACGAGAGCATCGATATGTGTGGAATCGTCGGCGTTGTCAGCAACGCACCCGTCAACCAGCTGATCTACGATGCGCTGCTGCTGCTGCAGCATCGTGGCCAGGACGCGGCCGGCATCGTCACCCAGCAGGAGCGCAAGTTCTTCATGCACAAGGCCAAGGGCATGGTGCGTGACGTCTTCCGCACCCGCAACATGCGGGCGCTGCCCGGTAACGTGGGCCTCGGGCAGGTGCGGTATCCGACCGCCGGCAACGCCTACAGCGAGGAAGAAGCGCAGCCCTTCTACGTCAACGCGCCGTTCGGGATCGTGCTGGTGCACAACGGCAATCTCACGAACGCGCAGGCGCTCAAGGGCGAGCTGTTCTCGGCCGACCACCGGCACATCAACACGGATAGCGAGTCCGAAGTGCTGCTCAACGTGTTCGCGCACGAGCTGGAGAAGGCCACCCGCGGGGTGCCGCTGCAGCCGGAGGAAGTGTTCACCGCGGTGCGCAACGTGCACCGGCGCGTGCGCGGCTCGTACGCGGTCGTCGTGCTGATCGCGGGGCACGGCGTGCTCGCGTTCCGCGATCCGTTCGGCATCCGCCCGCTGTCCATCGGTCGCAATAAGGACGGCACGGTGATGGTGGCCAGCGAGTCGGTCGCGCTCGAAGGCACGGGCCACCGGTTGGAGCGGCACGTCGCGCCGGGCGAAGCGGTATTCATCGACCTCGACGGCAAGTTGCATGCGCAGCAGTGCGCGGACAACCCCAAGCTGTTCCCGTGCATCTTCGAGTTCGTCTATCTCGCCCGCCCGGACTCCGTGCTGGACGGCATCTCGGTGTACCAGGCCCGGCTCAACCTCGGCGAGACGCTCGCCAAGCGCGTGGTCTCCACCGTGCCGCCCAACGAGATCGACGTCGTGATCCCGATCCCCGAATCCAGCCGGCCCAGCGCCATGCAGCTGGCGCAGCTGATCGGCATCCCGTACCGCGAAGGGTTCGTGAAGAACCGCTATGTCGGCCGCACCTTCATCATGCCGGGGCAGGGCGTGCGCAAGAAGTCGGTGCGCCAGAAGCTGAACGTGATCGCCAGCGAATTCAAGGGCCGCAACGTGCTGCTGGTGGACGATTCGATCGTGCGCGGCACCACCAGCCAGGAGATCGTGCAGATGGCCCGCGAGGCCGGTGCGCGCAAGGTCTACCTGGCCAGCGCCGCGCCGCCGGTGCGCTATCCGAACGTCTATGGGATCGACATGCCCACGGCGACTGAACTCGTGGCCGCCGGCCACACCATCGAGGAAGTGCGACAGATCATCGGCTGCGACGCCCTGATCTACCAGGACGTGGAGGGCATGAAGCGCGCGGTGCTGAAGGCGGCGCCGGACACGCCGGGCACGCCGCGCCTCGATGGTTTCGACGCCTCCTGCTTCGACGGCGTGTACGTCACGGGCGACCTGAATGCCGACGACATCGCGCGTATCAACGAGGCGCGCATCGGTCAGGAGGACCCGCTGGAGGAAGATACTTCGCGCCTCGCCCTGCCCAATGCCGAGGAAAACTGAACCGATGGACCCCGTGACAAGCTCCAACCCGGCGGGCCAACGCATCCGCACCCGCTTCGCCCCGTCGCCGACGGGCTTCATCCACCTGGGCAACATCCGTTCGGCCCTGTATCCATGGGCGTTCGCGCGATCCACCGGCGGCGACTTCATCCTGCGCATCGAGGACACCGACCTGGAGCGCTCGACGCAAGCCGCGGTCGACGTGATCCTGGAGAGCATGAGCTGGCTCGGGCTCGACCCCGACGAAGGCCCGTACTACCAGATGCAGCGCATGGACCGCTACAAGGACGTGCTCGGGCAGATGAAGGCGGCCGGGCTGGTGTATCCGTGCTACATGAGCGTGGCGGAACTGGACGCGCTGCGCGAGCGGCAGATGGCCAGCAAGGAGAAGCCGCGCTACGACGGCACCTGGCGCCCCGAGCCGGGCAAGACCCTGCCGCCAGTGCCCGAAGGCGTGCTGCCGGTGCTGCGGTTTCGCAACCCCGTCGGCGGCGTGGTGGCGTGGGACGACAAGGTCAAGGGCCGCATCGAGATCAGCAACGACGAGCTCGACGACCTGGTGATCGCCCGGCCCGACGGCACGCCGACCTACAACTTCTGCGTGGTGGTGGACGACATCGACATGCGCATCACGCACGTGATCCGCGGCGACGACCACGTGAACAACACGCCGCGCCAGATCAACATCTTCCGCGCGCTCGGCAAGGAGCCGCCGGTCTATGCGCACCTGCCCACGGTGCTGAACGAGCAGGGCGAGAAGATGAGCAAGCGCAACGGGGCCAAACCCGTCACGCAGTACCGCGAAGAAGGCTTCCTGAGCGATGCGATGGTCAATTACCTCGCGCGGCTGGGCTGGTCGCACGGCGACGACGAGATCTTCAGCCGCGAGCAGTTCCTGCAGTGGTTCAACCTGGACCACCTGGGCCGCAGCGCCGCGCAGTTCGACGAGGCGAAGCTGCGCTGGGTGAACGCGCAGCACATGAAGGCGTCGCCGGACGGCGCGCTCGCGCTGCTGGTCGCGCAGCAGCTCAGGAAGCGCGGCATCGACGGTTTCTTCGAGGAACACCTGGCCCGCATCTGCGGCCTGTTCAAGGACCGCTGCGACACCACGGTGGCCCTGGCCGATTGGGCGGCACGCTTCTATCGGCCGGTGGAGCCGAATGCCGAGGAGCGCGCGAAGTACGTGGCGGACGGCGTGCGTCCCGCCATCGGCATGCTCGCGCGCATGCTCGAAGCCTGTCCGTGGGAGAAATTCGCGATCGGCGAGGCCGTGAAGGAAGTGCTGCGGGCCACCGGCATGAAGATGCCGCAGCTCGCGATGCCGGTGCGCGTGCTGGTGATGGGCACCGCGCAAACACCGTCGCTCGACGCGGTGCTCGAACTGTGCGATCGCGAGACCGTGCTCGAGCGGCTCAGGGCGGCGTGAAGCAAAATCTGGCTATAATTCAAGGCTCGGAAATTGACGGGCTGCCTTCACGGGCGAACCGGAAATATGGGGGTATAGCTCAGCTGGGAGATCGCTTGCATGGCATGCAAGAGGTCATCGGTTAGATCCCGATTACCTCCACCAAAAGAGCCAAAAATCAACGTCCCTATCGTCTAGAGGCCTAGGACATTACCCTTTCACGGTAAGTACCGGGGTTCGAATCCCCGTAGGGTCGCCAAGTCCCCCCGGTCACTCTACCGATTGATTGGGCATGAGGCAACAAGCCGGCAGCACTTGGCCCGCGAGGGCGAAAGCAGCCTACCAGGAGTGGTAGTTCAGTTGGTTAGAATACCGGCCTGTCACGCCGGGGGTCGCGGGTTCGAGTCCCGTCCACTCCGCCAAGAATGCGTTTTGAGTGGTCCGATGCGGACCGCCAAATACCCTCAGAAGCCCCTATCCACGGGGCTTTTTTGTTTTCTGCCGTCCAACGCGGGGTATTGCAAGCCAACAGTAGTTGGGGGTATCTTCGGGGGAATCGGCGCAATTCTCTGGGGGTATCCACCCTAAAACGCCGGTCTAGGAGGCGCTATGCCCCTGACAGATACGGCGGTGAAAAGGGCCAAGCCGGGCCCGCGCCCGATGAAGCTGAGTGACGGCAAAGGCATGTACTTGCTGGTCAACCCCACCGGTTCGAAGCTGTGGCGCTGGAAGTACCGCGTGCTCGGAAAAGAGCGGGTGATGTCGTTCGGCGCGTACCCCGACGTGTCGCTCGCGCAAGCCCGCGACAGTCTCGACAAAGCGCGCAAACTGCACGCGAGCGGAGCGGACCCTGTGGCCCAGCGCAAGGCCGATCGAAAGGCCAGTCTCACAGCCGCCGAGAATTCTTTCGAGAGTGTTGCGCGCAAATGGTGGGCGCATTGGAAGCCGACGCGCACCGACCAACACGCAGGGCAAGTGATGCGGCGTTTCGAGGCCAACGTGTTCCCGTACATCGGAACGCGGCCTGTGTCGGAGATCCAAGCCCCCGAGTTGGTGACGATGCTCAAGGCGATCGAGGCGCGCGGCGTGAATGACGTGGCCAAGCGCGCGCACCAGACATCGAGCCAAGTGTTTCGTTATGCGATCGCGCACGGCCTAGCGACACGGAACCCCGCAGCCGACATCAAGCCGAGCGACGTGCTGGCGTCACGCCAGAAAAAGAATCTGGCTCGCGTCGACGGCAAGGAACTGCCGCAGTTGCTGCGCCACATCGACGCCTATCACGGGGCAGCAGTGACGCGGCTGGCCATGAAGTTGATGGCACTGACCTTTGTCCGCACGTCGGAACTGATTGGCGCGCGCTGGGCCGAATTTGACCTGAAGGCTGCGCGCTGGGATATTCCGGCTGAGCGCATGAAGATGAAGACTCCCCACATCGTTCCCCTGTCTTCACAGGCAGTGAACATCTTGAAGACCCTGCATCTCGTTTCGGGGCATGGGGCGTTAGTGTTCCCTGGCGAACGTGACCACGAAAAGCCAATGAGCAACAACACCATCCTGGGCGCGCTGGCTCGCATGGGCTACAAAGGCCGAATGACGGGCCACGGGTTTCGGGGGATCGCCTCTACCTTATTGCACGAAATGGGCTTCAACCATGCCCACATCGAATTGCAGCTCGCGCACCAAGAACGCGATGCAGTGAGTGCGGCGTACAACCATGCGACGTATCTCAGAGAGCGCGCGAAGATGATGCAGCACTGGGCCGACTATTTGGACAACTGCACCACCGGCAAGGTGCTGACGTTCAAACGCAAGGCTGCGTGAACCGATTTCGCCGGCCCTAGGCTGATCACCGAAAACCCGTTTCCCTGGCGGGCTGGGCTGGCAACCTATCAGGGGCGTGAGGGGCGCATCAATGGATTCGAAGCTTAAGCACTGGCAGCTGATTCGTGAGCTGAACGTAGATGAGGCAGCGAAACTGATCGCTGGAATCGATCCCAACTGTGCCAATCTGACTCCCACCGAGCAGAACGAGTGGCTCACTATCCGGCGAAGTATCAAGGAAGCTGTGGCCCGTGCCGGCCTTTTCGCGTTCCAACATTGCCAACAAATGGAGCTCGCGCGCATACACGAGCAGAACGAGCTTTTTGAGGAGATGAAAATGACCACCGACATATGGGAGTCGGCAGACAATTTCCGCGATTATTTGCCGTCCTGGGAGCAAAGGGAGCAGCTAGCTGACGTATTCAAAGACTTTGATACTCACCGTATGGCCAGTCCAAGTCATCCGAATTATTCGGCAACTGTGTACGCTGGCGACTTTCGAAGTTGGATCGAAAGAAACGAATTGGAATCCTCCTTTCGATTCGTGGATGAACAAAAGATCACTGTCGTCCCAGTAGGTGGTAATCCGGATTCAACGGCAGCCGAGTCTTCGCAAGCAACGTCTGTGGAGCAGAGTACCGGTGTTCGACCCAGTAGTGCCCAAGGTGCTGAAAAAGCTCTATCCACTCGTGAGAGGGACGCGCTTCTTCGCATCATCGGGGGACTGTTGGAGCTGATGCAAGATCAACGATTGCACAAGGCCGACCTTTCCGGCACTGCGAAAATCATTGAGGCTCTAGTGCAAGCCTATGGGGACAAGGACGGAATCTCGATGCGTAACCTGCAGGGTAAGTTCGCCCTGGCCAAGCGAACTCTCGAAGCTGATTGACACCGCAATTGCGGTATGCGCCGCAGTTGCGATGACTAACTCACAACGGACAAACATGATTCGTCCCATGCCAGCCAATACGGCGCTGGCTAAGAAAGGACGAATGACATGACATCAAGGACGGCGGTTTCGGGCAGCAGCCAAAACCCGCGCTACGCACGCGCCAGAGTCGCATGTGCCCATTTCCTGATAGCTCGATCCACGCTCTGGCAATGGACAAAATCGCGCAAAGATGAGGGCTTTCCCCAGCCCGTCTAGGCCGGCGAGAAGGTGACGCTGTTCGACATCAACGCTATCGACGCTTTCCTCAAAGCGCAGGCAGCGAAGTAGGAGCGGAGCCATGGAAAAAGAAAAGGCCACCTCCTCCGAGAAGAAAGCAGCCCTAGAAACGATCCGGGCCGAGTTTAAAGGTACAGACACCAACACACAATGCGCGCGGCTCCTGGAGGCGCTGGGGCGCTTCCCCGTGACGACTTTCGAGGCGATGCGGTTCCTGGATGTGTACCACTGCCCAGCGCGCGTGATGCAGCTTCGCAAGGCCGGCCACAGGATCACGACGCACCGGCAATCGGTGCTGACTGAGGCCGGGGTGAAGCACACGGTCGGACTCTACTCACTGGAAAGCGGGGCGGGCTATGAAGCTGCCGCGTGACTGGCTCAAGGAATTGGAATTGCTGGTCTGGCGGTTCGCGCACCTCGGCATAGGTCCCGATCTTGCCGGCATGACTGTCTGCGAGCTGGCGGGGCTTTATGCGTACCTGGCGCGGCTCGCTGCCACCGGGCGATGAGTCGCGCCAAGCCCCCAAAGGACCCGCGCGGGGGTCATGCGCGGCTGTACTGGTCAATCCTCGACAGCCCTGCCTGGAGGACGCTGACTCATGCCGATGTGCGGGTGTACCTGGCTTTGCGGCGCAAGCTGGGGCGGACCAATAACGGCGACATTAACGCCACCCTGGCCGAGATGAAGCACGCCGGCATTTCCAGCAGTTCCACGTTATCGGCGGCACTGCATCGCCTGGAGGCTCTGGGCTTCATTGAAAAGACCCGGCAGGGCGGCATTGCCCATGGGGGCAAGCTGTGCAGCCTGTACCGATTCACGGACGAACCGACATACGACATTGCGAAAGCTGGGGTCCGCGCGGGGCCGGCCAGCAACGAATGGCAGCGGTTCCAAAACATGGCAGAAGCACGGGCAGCAGTACGGATCTTTAGCCGCAAAAACAAAGCGAAGATTCGAACATCGGCCCGGAGCGGGGCGATCATCGAATCGGACAGCGCGGTTTGTGATTCGACTATCAAACATGCGCCCAAGTCTCCGACTCGACCATCGAGCCGGAAAGATGTAGAGCAAAACGGGCTGCAACCCGCATGAATGCTCTGTTTCGCCCTGTTCTCAGGCGCGTTCGTAGAAAAGCTGGTACTGCTTCGACTATCGAACACCTTTGCAGTGTTGCCACTCCTGCACGGCAACTGAGGGCTGTTAAGGGTTCTGAGAGTCAGTGGCCCTTCTTCCTTGAAAAACAGGCACTTGGCCTATTGATTTCGTATTCTGTGGAGGCGTGGCCATGGGCACAGGTGGTTTGAGATACGGGGCAGGCAGGCCGGGGCATCGAGCAAAGGCGGAGCAACTGCAGCGGGTGGATATCCGCGTCTGGCACCGGGGCGGCAATCTCCGTTGGGGTCGATCATTTAGTTGGAGCTGGCATCGTGGCGACGAGCCCACGGGTTCGATACGGGTGCTGGTGCGCGACGCTGATTCGCTGATCCTGCAGTACATGATCGGTGAAGAGGGCCAGCGGCGAGATGGGAGCCAAGACATTCGCCTGACTTACAGCGCCTGTCACTACGGCAGCAAGCGCCCGTGGTTTGTCTGCCCAAAGTGTCAGCGGCGCGCGGGGCTGCTTTTCATGCGGTGGGGGCGCTTTGCGTGTCGGCATTGCCAGAAGGTGGCCTATAGCGCGCAGTCGGAGGATGTCCTGGACAGGTTGTGGCGCAAGCAATCAAAGATCGAGGCACGGCTGGGAATGCATTGGCGGCGTCCGGCAGGTATGAGGAAGAAAACGCATGACCGACTGGTGGCCGCGCTGTGTGACTGTGAGGAAAGGCGGGATAACGCGTTCGCGCTAGCGGTTGGCCGTCTGATGAAAGCCACGCGAATTTGAAGGCTAGGGCGTGCGGCCGACGTTGCCCGAGCGCTCGTTTTCGACGATCATTAGCCGAGCAGTACCGCGCCTGTCGGCCGCAGGCAACGACTAGGGATTTCGCTATGAAGTGCTTGGTTGCGGGTGTTGCCGCCATGTTGTTTGCAGTCACCTGCTCTGCGCAGACTGAACCTGATATCCTTTCTTTCGCGGATCAAGGGCAGAAGTCATTGGCATCGGGCCAAATCACGCCCCTGCAGTACTACAGGGAATTGCATCGTCGGATCGCTATCACCCCCACGGCCGATTACCCGTTCAAGGCGGAGAACCTGCGCGTAATTGGCTATCGGGTGGACCTGTACGAAGACGTCGAGGCTGGCAAGATCACTGCTGAAAAGGCTGAGCGCCTAATTGCGGAACAGCAGGCCGCGTGGGAGGCCGAGGGCCAAGCAAGAGAGCGCGGCGCGGAGGAAGCTAGGCGCCGGGCGCAGCAAGCGGCCTACGAACGCCAGCAATCCGCGCAAGCGCAGGGCGCGACTCAGAGGCGGGCATTGGCCCTGCAGCTACTGCAAAGCGGTGCCTTCCGCCCACCACAGCCTTATCAGTTGCAGCCTTACCAGATGCAGGTGCCGAAGGCGACCAATTGCACATCAGAGTGGATCGGGAACCAGATGCAGACAATCTGCCGCTGATGGCCAGATCGCCGGGGCTCGGGCTAGGGCTGTGAGGTGTACGGAGTAGGGGGAGGAAATGTCTGGGGCTGCCCAAACTGGAAATCACTCGGTATCGCACGCGCGGAATTTTTTCCACCTTTGAATTCAATCAAATCAGCAATCAACGCCGATAGAGGGAAATGCACCGTTCCTAGCCTAGCCAAGCCAAGCCAAGGACATGAAGGGTGCAGAGCGCAAGAAGTTCATGTCCGATTGCTTGAAGAAATAGCCGCACACCAGCACGAGAAGCCGCTGGCGTCGAGCGGCAAACGGGCCGGCGCGGGTCACTAGCTACAACCGTAGGTCTGCCAGTAGCCGGACTGGGGCGAAACAATCTGGATTCCAGCGCTGTTGGTGTAGATATCCACTTGCCGCCCGTACCAATCAGCTAGGACCGCTATGCAGCCTCCCGTTGTACTCGTGGCGGCCATAACCTGCACATACACTCCCGCAAAATAACCGTCAGCACGACCGGCGCTGAGACAGAAGTTCGTGGTCTCCTGTTCTCGCGCATAGCTGTAGAGGCAACGCGAGTCCGAGTAGAAGGCGAAGCTCTCGTTGTTGGCGTCCTTCACAACTACGCCGTTCGCGTTTCCCGTCCAGGTGATGAACGTTCGCGTCGGCGCGCACCCATAAATAGCGCAGTAAAAGTAATCGAGCGAGGCGACAGGGGCTACTACCCAACCTGTGAGTGGGCCGTAGATGTACACGTATCCGTTCAGAACGCCGAGATAGTTGCCCGACGCATAGTAGTAACGGAAAAAGAAAGTGTCGTACCCCACGGCTATGGAGCTTTCCACGTATGTCCCGCCGAACCAAGCCGGGAAAAAAGTCTGTGCCCAGCCGAAAAAATCGGTGCGCGAAACGCCCGCGAGCTGTGGAAGCGCGTCTGTGCTCTGGAGAGCCTTTGCGACCGGCTGCGGAGACGCCGAATTCAATCCAGTGAATAGCTTTTGACACTGCCCCTCGACCACGGAATAGCCTGACGTGCTTGCGGCGCACAGACTCGGGTCAGCCACGGAGCGCGGAGCAGCCGCAAGCTTCTCACCAAGAGCCAATTCGTCCGAGCCACCCCCACCGCACGCAGTTAGTGCGGCACAGAGTAAGAGCACAAAGCATGACGCCGTGAATTTCATATGTCGCCCTCAGCAACGCGGGAGTGACTCCATTAACATCTTGTTGCGACTTCAAGTCAAGCACGCAAGCAGCTTCGGCAGGCACACGCGGACAGCCCTGACTAGAGAGAGCAAGGCGACATTGCTGGGGGTATGTATGGGGGTACTTGGCAGTTGATGTGAGGTGGATTCAAGAGTCAGCGCGGCTCTCCGGGCATCATGTGAGAGACGTCCACCCGAACTCAAAGGTTTGCTGCTTTGAAAAGGGCGGCAAACCTTTTTTCATTCCAGCGCAATCACCACTCGAAGTACACGGTCCCGTCCATGGGAAAGTCGATGGTGTAAACGCCTTCGAATCTTTGCTTTCCTTCGGCAGGCTTGATCGTCATCGTCCACTTGGACTGGCAATAGAGGCTGGGGAACGAGAACTTCCAGGCGCCATCCGCCCTTTGGGCATCGGTTTCGACGGCGCTGAAGCCACAAGCGAAACCATGTGCGTTGGTCGTATTCGTCAGGTTGACTCGCACCCGGGCCTTGTCTGGAGATTCCTGCTTCACCAATTCGAGCGTTGCATCTCCTGTTCTTCCGCTCTGAGACTTGTACTTACCCTGCATCCTGGCGGGCAGGTCGGCCTGTGCGAAGGCGGAGAGACAGGCAAACAGTATTGACGCAAACATGAAATGTCTGGCACGCATTTTCGCTCCTCGGGTTCTTATGGCGCAGTGGGCACGAAGGGAAATTCAGAAGCGCGATAAGTAAGAGGAATCGTCATCCGAACCGGCGGAAACTGCAATATCGGTTTCATGAGGGTCGGCGATTGACCCGGTCTGATAGTCGAAGCCGCCGCACCGAAACGCAAGAAAGCCCCTCGCGGGGCTTTTTGTTTTCTGCCGGCACAACTTGCCGTCGCGGGCGACTGGAGCCTACTTTCCCTTCACGATCGAGACGAGCTCGATCTCCCGTGTGCCCGGCCCGCTGCTGTGCTGCGGCAGTCGCGTCTGTTTCTGCTTCACGTGCGTGGCTAGTTCGACGTTGTACCAGTTGAGATTGTCGCCACCGCCATTGTCCACGGAGCGGATCCTGAATGCCTTGAAAGTGCCCGCGGGCGTGGTGACGTCCTCGTAGGCATCGACGCTGAACCGGACCTCCACCGGGACGACTTTCTTCGTCGCGTGGATTGTCATGTTCGACTTCGATATCGAGCTTGCTCCCACCTTCAGCGGAAACGGATACCCCAGGGGCGGGTCGTAGCTCACTATGGGCGTGTCGCCCTTGACGAACGCGATCCACGCGCCTTGCGCATTGATCAACAGGTCGGCGCCGTCGGGGAGTTTCACCACGAAGGCCTCCTTGCCCTGCCACGTCCTCTTGCCCGCCCTCGTGATCGTCGAGCGCGTTGTCCCCGATCCATAGCTGCCGCTCGATTTGGCCTCGGTGACGAATGCGCTTCCTACAGGCTGGCTGGCAATGGTCGAATCCCCATTGGGCGGGCTCAGGGCGCAACCCGCCGACATGGAGGCGATGGCGAGACCCGCGATTGCGTTTCTGAAGCTGGCTTGCATGATGCGTTCCTTGTTGGTGTTGTGGCGGGCATGCACGCTGGCGCGCGTTCGGCGCCTGTCGGGGCGTCCCCTCAGCTGCCCTGTGAGGGAAAAACAGCTTACGGCGATCGAAACCGGCGCAAGCTTGATGCATCGCAAAAGAGTTCCGACGCGGACCTGGAGAAACTCCCAAGAACCTAAGTTCTCCGTCGCCTGGATGTGCAGTCAGGAGCGGTCAGTGACCGCGCTGAAAGGCGTCTTTGTGGGAGTGCTTCTGTCTCGATTGCCAGCGCTACCGTGGGCGATCATCGACTCGTCGTGAGCAGCCTTGGCGCCTTCAGCGTGAAGCCCTTGTGCGGCAGGCGCAGCGAGATGGCCGCGGCGATCAGGAGGAGGGCGCCGGCGCTGCCGAAAGCGACCGCGTGCGTGCCGAACCTTTCGTAGCCCCAGCCGCCGAGCCACGAACCGATCATCGCGCCGACCTGGTGCACCACGAACGCCCAGCCGTACAGGATGCCGACGAGTCGCACGCCGTAGACGTCGGCCAGAATCGCCGACGAGACCGCGACGCTGCCGGCCCAGACGAGGCCGCCGATCGCGGCTGACACATACAGCTCCCACTGCGTTCCGACCAGCAGCAGCGCGAAAAAGCCCAGCCCCCGAATGAAGTAGATGGCCGCGAGGATGTTCCTTCGCGGCAGGCTGTCCGACACGCGCCCGAGGAGCAGCGTCCCGAAGATCGCGGTGACGCCGATGAGGCCGATGCCGAACGAGCTGGTCCTGGCGTCGAACCCGTGGTCCATCAGCATCGGCATGCCGTGGGTGCCCAGCAGGTTCATGCTGAAGCCGCAGGCGAACAAGCCCAGGCAGATCTTTAAGAACGGCGCGGTGCGTACCGCTCCCGCGAAGTCCAGCAGTTCGGGCGCAGCCTGCGGCGCCGAAGCGGCAGCGATCTGATCGGGCAGCAGATCGGCGTGCGCGGGTGCCTTGTCGCGGATCACGAACACCGCGATCGGGATCGCCACCGCTGCAAACACGCCCGCGAAGCCGACGAGCGTCGCTTGCCAGCCGACCCATCCGATCGCGAACGTCAGCGCCGGCGTCATGATCGCGATCCCGGCCATGGAGCCGGTGGACAGGAAGAAGAGGGCCATGCCGCGGCGGCGCGAGAACCAGCGGCTGATCACCGGCGTGAGCGCGACCGGGCCGGTAAACGCCAGGCCGGTGGACATCAGCACGCCGAAGGCAAGCAGGAAAGTGAAAGGGCTGCGCGCGTTCACCGTCCAGATCGTGGCGGCAACGACGATGGCGGTGCCGGTCAACAGAACGAAACGGGTGCCGCGCCGCACGGCCAGATGCGCTGCCAGCGGCATGGCGATGCCGTAGAACAGCATGCCTATGGCGACGATACCGGCCAGCATGCTGCGGCTGAATCCGAGATCCCTGGCCATCGGCAGAAAGAACGGCCCGATGCCCATCCGCATGCCGACCGTGAGCAATGTCAGGAAACCGGCCGCCGCCACGATGTTCCATCCGTAATACCAGCGGCTGGCGCGGCTTTCGGTCACTTCGGTCACTCCTCTTTTCTTCGAGGATTCTGCTCGAAGCCGGCGACTTTGTGTTGAAGGCAAGCTGACTGTTCCTGCGCCAGGTCAAGGCAGCAAGATCCGGGATCGATGCGCGGCCGCGCGGTTCAGCTGATCAGATATGCAGCGCCTGCCCCAGAGCGCGCAGCGCGGCTTCCTGCACCGCTTCGCCCAAGGTCGGATGCGCATGGATGATGCCGGCGACGTCTTCCAGGCGCGCGCCCATCTCGATCGCGTAGCAGAACGCGGCGCTGAGCTCCGCTACGCCACGGCCCACCGCCTGCCAGCCGAGGATCTGGTGGTTGTCCTGGCGGGCGACCACGCGCACGAAACCCTCCGTGGACTCCACCGTCATCGAGCGGCCGTTGGCCGAGAACGGGAAGGTGGCGACTTTGAATTCGATGCCGGCGGCGGCCGCCTGCTCCGGCGTGCTCCCAACCACCACGACTTCGGGGTCGGTGAAACAGATCGCCGGAATCGCCATCGGCGCGAACCGGCGCTTCCGGCCGGCGACGATCTCAGCGACCATTTCGCCCTGCGCCATGGCGCGGTGCGCGAGCATTGGCTCGCCCGCGACGTCGCCGATAGCCCAGACGTTGCGCATCGAGGTGCGGCACTGGTCGTCGATCCTGATGGCGCGGCCGGCCATCTCGAGCCGCAACGATTCGAGGTTGAAGCCCTCGGTGCGCGGCCGGCGGCCGGCGGCGACCAGCACCCGGTCGGCCGGCAAGACATATTCGTCGGCCTGATTGCTACGCACCCGCAGGCCGTTGCCCGATTCGGTCATGCCGTCGGCGGTGCAGGCCAGGTGCAGCGTGATGCCCAGTCGCCGCAGGCTGGCGAGCACGGGCTTCGTCAACTCCGGGTCGTAGCCGGGCAGGATGCGGTCGGTCGCTTCCACCACGGCCACGTCGACGCCCAGCTTGCGCCAGGCGATGCCCAGTTCCAGGCCGATGTAGCCGGCGCCGACCACCACCATGTGCTTCGGCGCGGACGAGAGCGCGAGCGCTTCCGTCGATGAGATCACCGGCCCGCCGAACGGCAGGTTCGGCAATTCGACGGCTTGCGAGCCTGTCGCCAGCAACAGATGCTCGCATTCGATGCGCAGCGGCTCGCCTTCCGCGGCCGCCACATCGACGGTCTTGCCGTCCACGATCGTCGCCCAGCCCTTGACCACCTTCACGCCCGCTTTGCGCACGAGGGCGCCGACGCCGCCAGTGAGTTTCCCGACGATGCCGTCCTTCCAGCGCTGCGTCTGCGCGAGATCGATGTTCGGCGAGTTGGTGCGGATGCCCAGCGGCGAGTCGCCGGTGAATACGCAGGTCCGCTGGAATTCATCGGCGGCGTGGATCAGCGCTTTCGATGGAATGCAGCCGATGTTCAGGCACGTCCCGCCGAGCTTGTCCGCTTCGATCAGCACGGTGGCGATGCCGAGCTGGCCGGCGCGGATGGCTGCGACGTAACCGCCGGGGCCGCCGCCGATCACGAGCAGCGTGGTGTTCATCGTCTTCATCGGCTACTCCACGAACAGCATGGCGGGGCTCTCGAGCAGGCCGCGGATGGCCTGCACGAAACGCGCTGCGTCCATGCCGTCCACCACGCGGTGGTCGAAGGACGACGAGAGATTCATCATCCGGCGCACGACGATGGCGCCGCCGCGCACGACCGGCCGCTCGACCATGCGGTTCACCCCGATGATTGCGACCTCCGGGTGGTTGATGACCGGCGTGGTGACGATGCCGCCCAGCGCGCCGAGGCTGGTGATCGTGATCGTCGAGCCGGCGAGCTCCTCGCGGGCCGCCTTGCCGCTGCGCGTCGCCTCGGCCAGTCGCGCGATCTCGTTGGCGCAGCCCCACAGGTCCTGGGCTTCCGCATGCCTGAGCACGGGCACCATCAAGCCGGCTTCGGTCTGCGTCGCGATGCCCAGGTGCACCGGCGCGAAGCGCGTCACGACACCCGCATCGTCGTCGAAGCGGGCGTTCATCTGCGGGAATTCCTCGACCGCGATCACGATGGCGCGCGCTATCAGCGGCAACAGCGTCAGCTTGCCCCGCGCGCCGCCGTACTTCTCGTTGAGCCGCAGCCGCAGCTCCTCCAGCTCGGTGACGTCGACTTCCTCCACATAGCTGTAGTGCGGGATGCGGCGCTTGGCCTCCTGCATCTTCTGCGCGATCTTGCGGCGCAGCCCGATCACGGGGATCGCCTGCTCGCCTTCACGCTCGCGCCCGCGCACCGGCACGGCGCCCGTCCCGGCGCGCTGCCCGCGCGAAGCCAGGTAGACATCCAGGTCCTCGTGCGTGATTCGGCCCGCCGGGCCGCTGCCGTGCACGAACTGCAGTTCGACGCCCAGGTCCCACGCGCGCTTGCGCACCGCGGGCGAGGCGATCGGCTTTTCGCCGGGAGCGCGCATCGGCGGCTGGGTGACCGCGGGGGGACGCGGCGTGGCAGCGCGCGGCGGCTCGGACTTCCTTGTTCCCTCCGCCTCCGGGGGAGGGCTCATTCTTGTTCCAGCGCTCTGCGGGGCAGCGCTCGCTCTTGTTCCCTCCCCTTCCGGGGGCGGGTTAGGGTGGGGGCCGGGCTGGGCGCTTTCTTGCGTGGCCATTGGCGACACCTCGGCCTTCACGTTGCCTTCGCCCGCCACCTCCAGGCGGATCAGCTCCGCGCCGACGGCCATGAGCTGTCCCGGTTGCGCGCCCAGCGCCGTGACGGTGCCCGCCACCGGCGACGGAATCTCCACGGTCGCCTTGTCGGTCATCACGTCGGCGACGACCTGGTCCTCCACCACGGACTCGCCGGGTTGCACCCGCCATGCCACGAGTTCGACTTCGGCGATGCCTTCACCGATGTCGGGCATCCTGATCGCGTAAATGCCCATGATGTCAGCCCTCCAGCACGCGTTGGAACGCCGCGGCTACGCGGCCGGGCCCGGGGAAGTACGCCCACTCCTGTGCGTGCGGATAAGGCGTGTCCCAGCCCGTCACGCGTTCGATCGGCGCCTCCAACTGATAGAAGCAGTGTTCCTGCACGAGCGCCGCGAGCTCGGCGCCGAAGCCGCTGGTGCGCGTGGCTTCGTGCACCACCACGCAGCGGCCGGTCTTTTTCACCGAGGCGACGACGGTGTCCAGATCCATCGGCCACAGGGACCGCAGGTCGATGATCTCCGCGTCGATGCCGCTTTCCTCCGCGGCGCATTGCGCCACCCACACCATGGTGCCGTAGGTCAGCACCGTGAGTTTCGAACCGGGCCGCACGACCGACGCGGATTCGAGCGGCACGCGGTAGTAGCCTTCGGGCACGTTGCCCAACGGGTGCTTGGACCACGGCACGACCGGCCGGTCGTGGTGCCCGTCGAACGGTCCGTTGTACAGGCGCTTGGGTTCCAGGAAGATCACGGGGTCATCGCATTCGATCGCCGAGATCAACAGGCCCTTTGCGTCGTACGGATTGCTCGGCATCACGGTGCGCACTCCGCACACATGCGTGAACAGTGCCTCGGGACTCTGGCTGTGGGTCTGCCCGCCATAGATGCCGCCGCCACAGGGCATGCGGATCGTGAGCGGGCAAGTGAAGTCCGCCGCCGAGCGATGGCGCAAGCGCGCGGCCTCCGACACGATCTGGTCGGACGCCGGATAGAAGTAATCGGCGAACTGGATTTCCGCGACCGGCCGCAGCCCGTAGGCCGCCATGCCGACGGCCACGCCGACGATCCCGCCTTCGCTGATCGGCGTGTCGAAGCAGCGCGACTTGCCGTACTTGGCCTGCAGCCCCTCGGTGGCGCGAAACACACCGCCGAAATAGCCGACGTCCTGACCGAATACGACCACGTTGCCGTCGCGCTCCATCATCACGTCCATGGCCGAGCGCAGCGCCTGGATCATGGTCATCGGCCGTACGGTCGCCGCCACTGTGTCCACCTGGTTTTCGCGAGTCTTGGTGAGCATGTCAGATCCCCAGTTCCTGCCGCTGCCGGCGCAGGTGCGCGGGCATCTCGGCATACACATCGTCGAACATCGTGGCGGCGCTCGGGATGTGGCCATCCAGCAGCGTGCCGTAACTTTCCGCTTCCTTCTGCGCGGCCGCGACTTCGGCCTCCAGCTCCTTGTGCACCTGTTCGTGTTCGCGCTCGGACCACGCGCCGATGCCGATCAGGTGCTGCTTGAGCCGCGCGATCGGATCGCCGAGCGGGAAGCGCTCCCAGTCGTCGGCCGGCCGGTACTTGGACGGATCGTCGGAAGTGGAATGGGGGCCCGCGCGGTACGTGACCCACTCGATCAACGTCGGGCCGAGATTGCTGCGGGCCCGCTCGGCGGCCCATTGCGAGGCCGCGTACACGGCCAGGAAATCGTTGCCGTCCACGCGCAGCGAGGCGATGCCGCAACCGACTCCGCGTGCCGCGAAGGTAGTCGCCTCGCCGCCCGCGATCGCCTGGAAGGTGGAGATCGCCCACTGGTTGTTCACCACGTTGAGGATCACCGGCGCGCGGTACACGTGCGCGAAAGTCAGGGCCGTGTGGAAGTCCGCTTCGGCCGTCGCGCCGTCGCCGATCCAGCCGGATGCGATCTTCGTGTCGCCCTTGATCGCCGAGGCCATGCCCCAGCCCACGGCCTGGATGAACTGCGTGGCGAGGTTGCCCGAAATGGAGAAGAAGCCGGCCCGCTTGTACGAGTACATCACCGGCAGCTGCCGCCCCTTCATCGGATCGCGGCCGTTGCTCATCAATTGGCACATGAGGTCCGCCATCGACACGTCGTCACGTCCGAGCAGGAGCCCTTGCTGGCGATAGGTCGGGAAGCACATGTCGCCCGGCGCCAGGGCCAGTGCGTGCGCGACGGCGATCGCTTCCTCGCCCAGGCAGGGCATGTAGAACGAAATCTTGCGCTGGCGCTGGACGATGAGCATGCGCGCGTCGAAGATGCGCGTCTTCATCATCGAGCGCAGCCCCTTGCGCAATTGCGTTGCCGTGATCTCGGGCACCCAGGGGCCGACCGCGCGCCCTTCGGGATCGAGCACGCGGATCAGGCTGTAGGCCAGGTCGCCGGTATCGAAGTGGGTGGTGTCCACCGGTGGGCGCCGGACCGCGCCTGCATCGGACACATGGAGGTACGAGAAGTCTGTCGCGTGGCCGGGCCGCCCTGAAGGCTCCGGCACGTGCAAGCGCAAGGCTTGGTGCTGGCTCATGCTAGTGTCTCCGCGCAATTGTGTTGCGCCTCGGTTTATGAGCGGAACGCAGGCAGCGGATAGCCGCCGCGCTCCAGGACCTGCGCTGTTGGCACAGGCTCGTCAGTATAAACACGCGCCGACAGCAATTCCTACACCACAATGCCGCGGCGGCTGACCTGCGGCGGCTTCCGCGCTGCGCAAACTGCGGGCATCCACATACCACTCGAGGATGCCATGAAGAGCCAGCTCATCGTTGTTTCATTGTTTACCGCGCTCGCGGCGGTCTCCGCGCCGGCCAATGCGAAGGGTTGCGTCAAGGGCGCGGCCGTGGGCGGGGTCGCGGGCCATGTGGCCGGCCATCACGGCGTGATCGGCGCCGCGGCGGGTTGCGCCATCGGACGGCATCGCGCCAACAAGGCTGCCAGGCAGCAGCAACAGCAACAGCAGCAGCAGGACACGGCGGCCGGAAAGACCGCAAGGTCCTCCTGAAACGCGGTCAGGAATTGCCGGCGGGCCCACCGTCCGTGCGGTGGAAGCCGTAACATGACGGCGCTGCGCGCGCGCCACGCTGCGCGCGTCAATTTCAGGGAGCATCTGTGAAAGCATTGCTGGCGGCCCTCGCGGCCGGCCTTTTCTCCTGCGCAGGCTGGGCGGCGTTGGGCGGACCGCCCGCCGATCTGGGTGCGCACGTGGTCGCGGCCAGGTCCAGCACCGTAACCACTGGCAGCGCCACTTACACCATGACGGAAAGCACGCTCGATTCGGGCACCACCGTGCGCCAGTATGTGGATGCGGGCGGAACGGTGTTCGCGGTGTCCTGGTCGGGGCCGTCGGCGCCGGATCTCAAGGAACTGCTCGGCGCCTATTTCGACACCATGGTCGCGCACGCGAGCGGGCGCCGGGGCGGCCAGCGGTCACGCCTCGCGCTGCGCCGCTCCGATGTGGTCATCACCACCGCCGGGCACATGGGCGCGCTGGAAGGCAGGGCGTGGGTGCCCGCGAAACTGCCCGTCGGTTTCGACCCGAAAGACAGCAAGTGGCCATCGTGAAGGCAAGCTCTCGCCAGGGCATCGGCCTTCGCTCGTTGTTGCAATCCCTCCTCGGGCTTTCGCTGGCCCTCGCGCTCGCCATGGCATTGGCCGGCTGCGGCGGCGGGGGTGGCGGGGGCGATCAACCGCCCGCGGCGATGGCGGCGCCGGTCACCACCGGCAACGTGCTGCCGCTCACGCTCGATCGCGGCACCGATGGCACCGGGCCATTCAACATTCCGTATGTCACCGTCGTCATCTGCGAGCCGGGCACCGATAGCTGCCAGAGCGTCGATCATGTGCTGGTGGATACCGGCTCCTACGGGCTGCGCATTGCGGCGTCGGCGATCGGCTCGGGTTTGTCGCTGCCGCCGGTGGTGAACGCAGCGGCCGCCGCCCTGGGTGAATGTGCGCAGTTCGCCAGCGGCTTCGTCTGGGGTTCGGTGCACCGGGCCGACGTGCGGCTGGCGGGCGAACGCGCGGGCGGCATCCCGATCCAGGTCGTCGACGACCCGGCCCCGGCCTTCGCCACCGTGCCGAGCGGCTGTAGCAGGACCGGCGCCAATATCGGCGTGGGCGCGGGTGCCAAGGGCATCCTCGGGGTCGGCATGCTGGCGCGCGATTGCGGCGTCTCCTGCGTGTCCGGCACGGCGGCGGGCTTTTATTTCGCCTGTGGCCCGAGCGGCTGCGCCGCGTCGACCGCGCCGCTCGCCTCGCAGGTCGCCAATCCGGTCGCTTTTTTTGCCAGTGACAACAACGGCGTCGTGGTCGACTTGCCGGCTGTCCCGCTGGGCGGCGCCACCGCCCTGTCGGGGTCGCTGATCTTCGGCATCGAGACCCAGGCGAACAACCAGCTCGGCACGGCCACCGTGCTGCAGGCCAACAGCCAGGGCAACTTCACGACGACGTACAAGGGCGTCAGCTACCCGTCGAGTTTCATCGACAGCGGCTCGAACGCAATCTTCTTTTCGGACACGGCCATTCCCGTCTGTTCGGGCTTCTATTGCCCGCCGGCGCCGCTCGCCCTCTCGGCGGTGAACACGTCGGCGACCGGCGTGTCGAGCAGCGTCGATTTCACGATCGAGAGCATCGCGAACATCGCATCGTCCACCGCCGCGATCGACGCGGGCGCCGACATCGGCCTGGCGCGCAGCTTCGACTGGGGCCTGCCGTTCTTCTTCGGCCGCAAGGTGTTCGTCGCGATGACCGGCGCATCCACCTCGAAGGGAACGGGCCCGTTCTGGGCGTATTGAACGAGCCGCGGCGCGCGGCCGGCGAACGCCTCAGATGCGCAGCACCAATTCGGCGCTGACGTATTCCAGCCCGAGCGCCCGCGCCACGGGCAGGCACGTCAGGCGGCCGCGGTGGATGTTCAGCCCGTGCCGCAGATGGGGGTCGCGCACCAGCGCCTGTTCGCCCTCGGCCGCGAGCGCCAGCCCGAACGGCAGCGTTGCGTGGTTCAGCGCGTGGCTCGACGTCACGGGCACCGCGCCGGGCATGTTCGCCACGCAGTAATGGATGATGTCGTCCACCTCGTACGTGGGCTCCTCGTGCGTGGTGGCGCGCGAGGTTTCAAAGCAGCCGCCCTGGTCGATCGAGACGTCCACCAGCACGCTGCGCGGCCGCATCTGCCCGAGCATCTTGCGGGTGACGACTTTGGGCGCGCTGGCGCCGGGGATCAGCACGGCGCCGATCACCGCGTCGGCGGCGAGCACTTCCTCCTCGATGCTGGCGGCGGTCGAATAGCGCGTACGCACGCGGCCGGCGAGCATGTCGTCAAGCTGTCGCAGGCGCGGCAGCGAGCGGTCGAGGATCGTCACTTCCGCGCCGAGCCCGACCGCCATGCGGGCCGCCTGCGTGCCGACCACGCCGCCGCCGATGACGACCACGCGCGCCGGCGGCACGCCGGGCACGCCGCCGAGCAACAGCCCCTTTCCGCCGTTCGACTTGCGCAGCGAAAAGGCGGCGGCCTCGATGGCGAGCCGCCCGGCGACTTCGCTCATCGGCGCCAACAGCGGCAGGCCGCCCGCGTTGTCCGTCACCGTTTCATAGGCCACGGCGATACAGCCCGAGTTCAATAGCCCGATCGCCTGCTCGCCATCCGGCGCGAGGTGCAGGTACGTGAAGAGAATCTGCCCCTCGCGCAGCATCTTCCATTCGGCCGGCTGGGGCTCCTTCACTTTCACGATCATGTCGGCGGCGTCGAACACGTTTCGGGCGGTATCGACGATGCGGGCGCCCGCCGCCGCGTACGCGGCGTTCGTGGCGCCGATGCCGTCGCCGGCCCCCGCCTGGACGACGACCTGGTGGCCTGCAGCGACGTATTCGCGCACGGCCATGGGCGTCAGGCCGACGCGGTGTTCCTGGGTCTTGATCTCACGCGGGACGCCAACTTTCATCTCAGTCTCTCCAGTGGGTACGGTGTTCGCAGTTTATTGACGCGAACGGTTGCTTTTTCTGTCATCTATGACGCAAAAGAAGTAGACTTCGGCGGAAACCACCGACAAATGGCGTACCTGCGATGAATTCAAGCGTGCATTCCTGATGGACCGTCTAGATCACCGCTTGCTGGCCAACCTGGACCGCCAGGGCCGCGCCACCACCGTGGAGCTGGCCGAAGCCATCCACCTGTCCCCGACGGCGGTCGCGCGGCGCCAGAAAGCGCTGGAAGAGCAGGGCGTGATTCGGGGCTACGCCGCCGACATCGATCCGGCCGCATTCGGCTTGCGCACGACCGTCGTGGTGCAGATCGCGCTCAAGAGCCAAAGTGAAACCGACCTGGCCGAATTCGAGCAGGCGGTGCGCAACTGCGACAGCGTCCTGCGGTGCTTCCTGATGTCCGGCAGCGACGACTACGTGCTGATGCTGCTGGTGCGCGACTTGCCCGACTTCGAGCGCGTGCACAAGACGCAGCTTTCGCGGCTGCCGCACGTGGCGCGGATCCAGTCGAGCTTTGCGCTGCGCGAGGTCGTGCGCCGGACGCTGCCTGCGGACCTGCTGGAAGACTAGCCGGGCGCTTGCAGGCCGCGCGTTGCTTATCTCACGCGATCAGGGGTGGCCTGCGGGGGCCGCGGCCGGCAACTGCGCCCCGCGCGCATGCACCCGGCTCCAGCGCCAGGCAGCCTCCGGCAACAGCCATTGCACGCCATAGCGCGCCGCGCGAAGCTTGTCGTCGAACCAGGCATCGCCGGCGTGTGGCAGCGCCGCGCGTGCGCTGCGCGCCCAGGCCCATGCGAGCAACGTGAGGCCCAGGCCGCGCAGGAAATCGTCGGCCACGCGCAGCGGCCACTCGGCATCGGCGCCCCGGCCTTCCAGCAGGGCGGCCGTCGCTGCGCGGGCAGCCGCAGTCTGCGCGCGCAAGGCGCCTGCAAATTCGGCGATCGCGGGCGCCTGGCCGGCGGCATCGGCTTCTTCTTCGAGCACGGCCAGCAAAGCGTGCAGCCGCGCACCGCCGTCATCGAGCACCTTGCGCGCCAGCAGGTCGATCGCCTGGATTTCGTTGGTGCCCTCGTAGATCATCGCGATCCGGCTGTCGCGCACAGTCTGCTCGATCCCGTATTCGTGCACGTAGCCGTAGCCGCCCCAGACCTGCAGCGCCTCATCGGCCCCGCGGTGGCCGTTTTCGGTGAAGAAGGCCTTGACCACCGGTGTGAGCAGGCCCACCAGGCCATCGGCGCGGGCGCGGCGTTGCGCATCCGGGTGGTGGTGCGCCTCGTCGAGCAATTGCGCCGTCCAGTAGGCGATCACGCGTTCGCCCTCGACCAGCGCGCGCAGGCTCCACAGCGTGCGGCGCACGGCCGGGTGCGTGGCGATCGCGCTGCCGCGACCCTGCACCCGCTCATGCGCGTAGACAAGTGCGTTCTGCTGCGCCATCTCCAGGTGCCCCAGCCCTTGGAGGCCGACATGCAGCCGTGCGGAGTTCATCATCACGAACATCGCGGCCAGGCCGCGGTGGGGCTCGCCCACCAGCCAGCCGGTGGCGCCCTCGAAACTCATGACGCACGTGGCGCTGCCCTTGATGCCCATCTTCTTTTCGATGCCGTCGCAGCGGATGCGATTCCGGCTGCCATCGGGCAGCACCTTCGGCGCCAGCAGCAGCGACAGGCCCCGCGTGCCGGCCGGCGAGTCGGGCAGGCGCGCCAGCACGAGATGCACGATGTTGTCGGTCAGGTCGTGGTCGCCGCCGGAGATGAAGATCTTCGTGCCGGTAATGCGGAAGCTGTCCTGCGCGGCGGGCTCCGCCTTCGTGCGCACGAGCGCCAGGTCGCTGCCCGCCTGCGGCTCGGTCAGGTTCATGGTGACGAGCCATTCGCCGCTGGCGATTTTGCGCAGGTAGCGCTCCTTCAATTCCTCGCTGCCGTGGGCCTTCAGACACTCGAAGGCGCCGTGGAGCAAGGCCGGGTACATCGTCCAGCCGTGGTTCGCGGCAGCCAGCATTTCGTTGAATGCGGCGTTCAGGAGGAGGGGCAGGCCCTGGCCGCCATGCTCGGGCTCGCAAGGCAGGCCCGCCCAGCCGCCATCGACATACGCGCGGTACGCTTCGCGATAGCCATCCGGGGTGGTCACCGTGCCATCGCGCCAGGTGCAGCCCTGCAGGTCGGCCGCGCTGTTGATGGGCGCAAGGATGCCGCTCGCGAACTTGCCCGCTTCCTCGAGCACCTGTCCGGCCGTGCCGGCGTCCAGTTCGGCAAACGCGGGGATTTCGCGCCAGCCACTCTCCGCGCCGAGCACGTCGTGCATCACGAACTGCATGTCGCGCAACGGCGGGGTGTAGGTCCACATGAGTCGAACCTTCAGCCGCCCCAGCGCAACACCAGCGCGTCCAGCCGCCGCGCCGTCTCGATCAGCAGCGAACGGCTGTACGGATTGATCGCGGGCAGCGGATGGCGTGGCGCTTCGCAGGCGATCACACCGCCTTCCTTCATCAGGGACTTGGCGGCCAGCAGGCCGCATTGGCGGTTCTCGATGTTGATGAGCGGCAGCCAGCGTTCGTACAGCGCGATGGCTTCTTCGCGGCGGCCGGCGCGGTAGGCGTCGAGCATGGGGCGGATGCCGTCCGGGTAGCCTCCGCCCGTCATCGCGCCGGTGGCGCCGGCATCCAGGTCGGGCAGCAGCGTGATGGCTTCTTCGCCGTCCCACGGGCCTTCGATCGCGGCGCCGCCCAGGCGGATCAGTTCGCGCAGCTTGGCGGCGGCGCCCGCCGTTTCGATCTTGAAATACGCAACCTGCTCGATCTCCTGCGCCATGCGCGCCAGGAACGCGGCCGCGAGCGGGGTGCCCGCGGCCGGCGCATCCTGGATCATGATCGGAATGTCGATCGCGTCCGACACGCGCGCATAGAACTCGTGGATCTGCGGCTCCGGCACGCGGAAGGTGGCGCCGTGGTACGGCGGCATCACCATCACCATCGCGGCGCCCAGTTCCTGGGCCTGCCGCGAACGCTCGGCGCAGACCTTCGTGCTGAAGTGCGTGGTCGTGACGATGACCGGGACGCGCCCTGCGACATGCTCCAGGATCGTGCGGGTCAGCACTTGGCGCTCGTCATCGGACAGCAGGAACTGCTCGGAGAAGTTCGCCAGGATCGCGAGGCCTTCGGACCCGGCGTCGATCATGAAATCGACGCAGCGTCGCTGGCTCGCCAGGTCGAGTTCGCCGGCCTCGGTGAACGGCGTCGGGACGACGGGAAACAGGCCGCGGTAGCGTGGCTGCGGGTGGGTGATCGTGCTCATTTGCCGGTCATTATCGTGCTCTCGCCCGGCGGCGGCGCGCACGCCGCCCTCATCAAACGGGGCTGGTTGCCTCCATACAATCCTGTATGGTGCAAACGCCCGGTTTGTGCCACAGTGCGACCCCATGGCGACTTCCCTCAAAGCAGCGAGAGCCGAAGCCGGGTCCGCCGCCGCGCCGGCGAAACGCAATCCGCCACCGGCGGCGCGCAGCGTGCTGGGGCCGGGCGACTGGATCGCGGCCGCGACGGATGTGCTGGTGCACAACGGCATCGATGCGGTGCGCGTGGACGTGCTGGCGCGCCAGTTGAACGTCAGCCGCGGCAGTTTCTACTGGCATTTCGGCAGCCGGGCGGATCTGCTGCGGCGCATGTTGCTCGCCTGGCAGGTCGAGCAGACGGAGCAGATCATCGCCCGCTATCGCCGGCAAGCCCTCGCTCGGGACGAACTCATCCGCGAGCTGACCGAACTGCCCTTCCACGGGCGCGCGGCGGTCAAGGGATCGTCGGTCGAACTCACCATCCGGGCTTGGGCGCGGCACGACGACATGGCGCGCGCCGTCGTGGACGAGGTGGACGCGAAACGGTTGAGCTACCTGCAGGAATGCTTTCTGTCGCTCGGCTTCGAGCGGCAGCAGGCGGGCGCCCGCGCGTTCGTTCTTTACTGCTACATGCAGTCGGAGTCGATGCTGCGCAACCAAGGCTCCGAGTCCGAAAAGCGGGAGCGGCGCCGCTTCGTGGCGGACATGCTGCTGGCGCCGGCGTAACCGCCGTGACCCGGCGCGTCAGGGAAAACACCAGACACTACTGTATGGTCGGCGGCGTACGATGCTGGCGCCGGCCCGTGCATGCCGCAGGAGGACCATCGCCATGAACCCGTTACCGTTCGAGGACGAACATTCGCTGGCTCCGCCCCGGGTGGGGATGGAGCGACGCGCGGACGGCGGCTTCGTGCTGCGGCACCCCGATCCGCTGCAGCCTTTTGCCCGCTGCATCGGCGACTGGCTGGAGCACTGGGCGCTCACCACGCCCGAGGCCTTGTTCCTGGCCGAACGCGATGGGGAAGGGCAGTGGCGCAAGGTGACGTACCGGCAGGCACGCGAGCGCGTCGGCCGCATCGGGCAGGGCCTGATGGACGCCGGTTTTGCGGCGGGCAAGCCGCTGGTCATCCTGTCCGACAACTCGGTGGATGCCGCGCTGCTGAGCCTGGCCGCGATGCACGTGCGGCGGCCGTATTGCATGGTCTCGAGCGCGTATTGCCGCCTCACGAAGAACTACGCCAAGATCTCGGGCATCCTGGACATGCTTTCGCCGGCGATGGTGTACGCATCGGACGCCCGCGTCTATGGGCCGGCGGTGACGGCCTGGGGCAACAAGGCGCCGGTGTTCTTCAGCGCGAACGCCGGTGAACACGCCGCGGCGAAGCCGTTGTCGGCACTGGAAGGCGCCAGCGAGACGCCCGCCGTCATGGACGAGTTCACGCGGATCCGTCCCGGCGACCACGCGAAATACCTGCTCACCAGCGGCTCGACGGGGTTTCCGAAGATCGTGATCAACACGCACCGCATGCTGTGCGCCAACCAGCAGCAGATTTCGCAGGTCTGGCCGTTCGTGTTGCGGCATCCGCTGGTCCTGGTGGACTGGCTGCCGTGGAGCCATACGTTCGGCGCCAACCACAACTTCAACATGGTGCTCGCGCATGGCGGCACGATGTATGTCGATGAAGGCCGGCCCGCGCCGGGCCTGATCGAGCGCAGCGTGCGCAACCTGCGCGACGTCAAGCCGAATTTCTATTTCAACGTGCCGCGGGGCTTCGACATGCTGCTGCCCTACCTGGAGCAGGACATCGATACTGCGCGGGACGTGTTCCAGAACATGGAAGGAATCTTCTACGCGGCCGCGGCCTTGCCGCAGAGCCTGTGGGGGCGGCTCGAGGCGGTGGTGAAGAAAGTGCGCGAACGCCCGGTCTGGTTCACCTCCGCCTGGGGCTCGACCGAAACCTCGCCCGGGATGACCTCCGTCAACTGGCGCATCGAAAAGGCCGGCTGCCTGGGCCTGCCGCATCCGGGCGCCGAACTGAAATTCGTGCCCAACGGCAACAAGCTCGAGATGCGGGTGCGCGGCCCGAACATCTTCCCGGGCTACCTGCAGCAGGACGAGTTGACGCGCGCGGCGTTCGACGAGGAAGGTTTCTACAAGATCGGCGACGCCGGCAAACTGGTGGATGAGCAAGATCCTTCGCAGGGCGTCGTGTTCGACGGGCGCGTGGCGGAGGACTTCAAGCTCTCGTCGGGCACCTGGGTAAGCGTCGGCACGCTGCGCCCGCTCCTCGTCTCGGCCATGGCGCCGCACGTTGCCGACGTGGTCATCACGGGCCACGACCGTGACGAGTTGGGCTTGCTGGTGTTCACCACGCCCCAATCGAAATCGTTGCCCGAAGGCGAGCTGCAAAAGCACGTACTGCAAGCGTTGCGCAAGTTGGCCGCTGAAGGCGGTGGTTCTTCGCAGTGCCCGGTGCGCGCGATCATCCAGGCGGACGCGCCCAGCGCCGATGCGGGCGAGATCACCGACAAGGGCTACATCAACCAGCGCGCCGTGCTGGAGAACCGGGCCGCGGAAGTCGCGGCGCTCTACGAAAAAATCCATCCCCGCGTGATCCGGATCTGAAGGCGTGCCGCCGCAGGCGATCTGCTTGAGCATTCTCAATTGGGGGCCACCGGCGGCTGGTAAGCTTTGGCGCATGAAAGCTGTCGTCCTCTTCATGCTCGCCTGGCTGTTGGCCATGGGGTCTGCCGCGTCCGCAAGGACGCCGGGAGAAGTGGAGGTGGGCGCCGTCCTGCGCGAAGCGCAGATGCAGGGGCTGGCGGGGCCGTCCCGGCAGCTGTCCGAATTCCGCGGCAAGCCCTTGATCATCAACGTGTGGGCCAGCTGGTGCGGCCCGTGCCGCCAGGAGATGGGGTCGCTGCAGCGGCTGGCCGGCCGCTACGGCGGCAAGCAGTTCAACGTGATCGGCATCTCGACCGACGACTATGTGGACCGCGCCGAGCTGTTCCTGAAGGTCTCCAGGACCTCTTTCAGCAATTTCATCGACAGCAAATTGATCCTGGAACACATGCTCGGCGCCGAGCGCCTTCCGCTCACGCTGCTCGTGGACAAGCAAGGCCGCGTGTTGGCCAAGTTCTATGGCGCCCACGAGTGGGACAGTCCCGAGGCGGTGGCCGTGATTTCCAAGGCCTTTGGCGTCAAGCTTTAGCTTGGCAGCGGCAGCCGGGAGGGACCAGCACATGCCCCACGTATCCAGGCTGACGCGGGAGCTGCGATCGCTATTGCACTCGCAACGCGTCGCCTCGCTCGGGACGATCGGCGAGGACGGCGCCGCATTCATTTCGATGGTTCCTTATGCGATCGAGCAGGACCTGGGCTGCCTCGTGATCCACGTCAGCGGCCTGGCCGTGCACACGCGCAACCTGCTGGCTCGCCCGCGGGTGTCGCTGATGGTGATGAAACCCGAGGTTCACGGCGCGCCGGTCCATGCCTTGCCGCGCGTGACGCTGGACGGATTGGCGGCGGTACCGGAGCCGGCAAGCGACGCCTGGCAGCGCTGCCGCGGCGCCTACCTGCTGCGGTTTCCCGAGGCCCAGCTGATGACGCAGCTCGCCGACTTCAGGTTCGTGCAGGTCGAGCTCAACGGCGCGCGCCAGGTCGCCGGCTTCGGGTCGGCGCGCTCGATCGACGCGCAAGAGGTGCGGCTCGCGCTGGCTCGCGCGCGCTAGGCTGGGCCGTCGCGGCCGGTGACCCGATGGAAGAAGCCATTGTTCGTCGCCGGAGCGGTTTGCCGCCGACGCGATGCTCGGCCGGCTGGCCCGGTGGCTGCGCGTGCTCGGCTTCGATACCACGTACGGTCATGGCGTGAGCGACGCCTCGCTGGTGCGGCTCGCGGGAGAGGAAGGGCGGATCCTGCTCACGCGCGACCGCCACCTGCTGCGCGAGCTGCGTCCGGCGCACGCCCTCGAGATCCGGCAGGATGAGCCGCTCCACCAATTGCGGGACACCGTCACCGCGTTCGCCCTGGCGCCTCCGGCCGAGCTTTTCACCCGCTGCATCCTGTGCAACACACCGCTGCCGCCCGCACTGGAACCCGCCACGGCGCAAGCGCTGTTGCCCCCGGGTGTGCGCGGGATTCCGGGACCGGTGCGCCAGTGCCCGACTTGCGGCCGCGTGTACTGGCACGGCTCGCATGTGCGCCGCATGCGCGCGGCACTGGAGCGGGCGCTGCCCGGCTGGCTCGGGCACGAGTAGCGCGATGACGTGGCCGCCGATCGCGCGGCGCTATCGACCGCTGTACAGCAGGCTCGGCAACCAGAGGATGATCTTGGGAAACAAGATGCACAGGCCGAGGCCCAGCGCCTGCAGGCCGATGAACGGGATCGCGGAGCGGAAGATCATCGCCATGCTGATCTGGGGCGGCGCCACGCTCTTCAGGTAGAACAGCGAGTAGCCGAACGGCGGGCTGAGGAATGCCATCTGCATGTTGACCATGAAGATCACGCCGTACCACAGCGGGATCTGCTCCGGCGCCACGCCGGCCAGACCGGCCAGCCCCGAGAAGTCTAGGCTCTTCATGATGGGCAGGAAGATCGGCACGGTGAGCAGCAGGATGCCCACCCAGTCCAGGAACATCCCGAGGATGAACAGCACAAACATCATCAGCAGCAGGATGCCGTAGGCGGGCAAGCCGGTGCCGATGATCGTGTCCGACACGAAGGCCTGCCCGCCCTTGACGATGAAGAAACCGACGAACATCGTCGCGCCGAAGAAGATCCACATCACCATCGCGGTGGCCTTCAGCGTCGCCAGTCCGGCGTCGTACAGCGCCGCCCAGGTGAGCCTGCGGTGCAGCGCGCACACCACCAGCGCGCCGAAGGTGCCGATGCCCGCGGCTTCGACCGGCGTGGCAATGCCGAAGAAGATCACGCCCAGCACCAGCAGGATCACCAGGATCGGCGCGATCGTGTTGCGCAACAGGCGCAGCTTCTCGCGCATGCTCACGCGCTCGTGCTTGGGCAACGCGGGGCCGAGCTTCGGATTGATATAGCACCGCAGCGTGACGTAGCCGATGTACAGGCCCGACAGCAGCAAACCCGGGAACACGGAGCCGATCAGCAATTCGCCGAGCGACTGCTGGGCGACGACGGCGTACACGATCGCCATCACGGACGGCGGGATGAGGATGCCCAGCGTGCCGCCGGCCAGCAGCGCGCCGCACGCGAGCTTGGGTTCGTAGCCGCGCCGCAGCATCGCGGGCAACGCGATCATGCCCATCGTGACTTCGGTGGCGCCGACCACGCCCACCATGGCGGCCAGCAACGTGCACGCCACCACGGTCGCCGATGCGAGCCCGCCCTTGAGCGCGCCGAGCCACTTGTAGATGACGTCGAACAGCTCCTCGATGATGCCGGCCTTCTCGAGCACCGCCGCCATGAAGATGAACAGCGGCACCGCGGACAGCTGGTAGTCCGTCATGAAGGGGAACACGCGCGAGGGCAGCATGTTCAGCACGCCGCCGGTGCCGAACACGTACAGGAAGATCACGGCGAGGCTGCCGGTGCAGAACGCCATCGGCAGGCCGAGCATCAGCAGCACGGCCAGTGAGCCGAACAGCAGCAGCGACAGCCAGCCGATCCCGATCTCGAGGCCCACGCTTCAGGCCCTCTCTCTGATGATCATGATGTCCTTGATGAGTTTGGACAGTCCCTGCAGCGCCATCAGGAACGCGCCGATGGGAATAGTGAGCTTGACCGGCCAGTACTGGACGCCCCACTCGGTGAACGAATGCTCGCCGACCTGGATCGCATCCATCGCGAAACGTGCACCGGTCCACAGCATGGTCAGGATGAAGATGAAGAAGAACACCGACGTGATCACGTCGGCGACCGCCTTGCCGCGGCGCGAGAAGGACGCGTACACCACGTCCACGCGCACATGCTGGTCTTCACGGTAGGCGAAGGCGCCTGACAGCATGTACTGCATGCCGAACATGAGGAACATGCTCTCGTGCACCCAGTTGGTGGGCGAGTTGAACACGTAGCGCGCCATCACCTCGTAGTAATAGACGAATACCGCGATCACCGCCCACCAGGCGACGAACTCGCCGATCTTGCGGTTCAGGGCGTCGATCCAGTTGGTGAACGGCGTGCGCACTTCCATCGAAGGGTCCTGCCCCACGCCGCCCTCGTGGATGTCCTCGACCTCGGGGAGCCTGTGCAGCGTTTCCGGCGTGGCCAGCTCCACGGCGCGCCGGCGGCGAATCAGCCCGGGCAACAAGGCGGCATCGACGATCAAAAGCACGGCGAGCGCGCCGGCGACCCATTGCGTCATCAACACCCAGTGGTCCGTGACGGCCTTGGCGACGTCATATTCGCGCTGCTTGGCCTGCACGTCCGCCTTGGCCTTCTCGTAGGCCGCCGCGTCGCCGCCGGCCGACGGTTCGGCCTGCTTCAGGTCGTTTTGCGCGGCCTCCAGGGCGGCGAACGTGCGCGACGTATCGTCGCGCACCTCATGGACCTGGCTGTTGCAGTAGACGACGCCCAGGAACACCGGGATGAAAACGATGCCCCACGCGCTTCTCAGGTAGAAGCGGTGGATGCCCAGGTACCCGGCGAGCGCCAGAAAGAAATAGGCGATGCCCAGAGTCGGGCGTCCGTCCGGTGGATTCCTGAGCTGGCGCGCGGCGTAAAACCCCGCGACCAACGGAAATAGCAACAAGCCCGACCAATACAGCCAGTGGGGAAGGATGAAATTGAGGCTGGGCATGTTGTGGGCAGCGGGCAGGCCGGCCGCAACGCCGCGAAGGCGATTTGGCAGGCCCCGCTCGCGTCCGCCGCACCGGCGGGACGCGAACCGCGATCAGGCTTCCAGCTTCAGCCCCTTGACCATGTCGGGCGTCACGTAGCCCACCGTGTGCGACTCCATGATTTCGAGTTGCAGCTTGAACAGCCGCGTGGCGTCCTTGTCCTTGTTCGCCCATTTGAACCAGAGCGGCACCGCGGCCCGCTGGAACTTCGGCAAATCCTCGGCGGGCAACCGGTTGATCTTGACGCCGGCCTTTTCGAACTTGCCCCACGCCTCCATGTCGGCCTTCTGGATCGCCCCGTGATGGATGTTCGAGTAGACCTGGATCTCGTCGTCGACCCACTGTTTCATCTTGGGCGACAGCTTGTTCCACACGTCCATACGCACCACGAAGTCCATCAGGTCGACCGGCTGGTAGACCGATTCGAGTCCGGGCGGCCCCGTCCAGATGTACTTGGCCACCTGCTGGAAGCCGAGGTCCCAATTGACGGCCGGCCCGGTGTAGTCGGCGGCCTCCACCGTGCCCTTTTCCAGCGCGGAGAACACCTCGCCGCCGGGCAACAGGGTCGTCTTGGCCCCGATGGAGGCGAAGCCTTCGGCGATCATGCCGCCGGGCACGCGCAGTTTGAGGCCCTTGAAGTCCTCGATGGTGCGGATCGGTTTCTTCGAGTGGATGATGTTCGGGCCGTGGTGGATGCGGTTGACGTAGTACAGCCCTTGCTTGGCGAAGATCTCCCGGGCGACTTTCAAGCCGTCCTTGCTGTAGAAGAAGATGTCCCACTCGTGCGGATAGCGCAGGCCCATCAGGTAGGACGAGAGGAATGCCGTCGCCGGCAGCTTGCCGGCCCAGTACAGCGTGAAGGAGTTCATTGCCTCGAGCACACCGTTCTTCACGCCATCGAGCAGCTCGAAGTCGCCTACGACTTCCTTGGCGGCAAAGGGCTTGAACTCCAGTTCGCCGCCCGTCTTGTCCTTGATGGTGGCGCACCAGGTCTTGAACGTCTGCAAGCCCACTCCGGCCGGCCAGGAGGTCTGCACCTTCCAGCTCGTGGTCTCGGCTGCCTGCGCGTCGCGGATGAATGGCGCCGCCATGAGTGCGCCGGCTGCCGCCGCGCCTCCCGTTTTGAGAAGCGCCCGGCGCGAGGGTTGCGCGTCGCCTGCCGGCTGATACCTGTCTCGGGGAGCTGATGTCATCTCTTCTCCTTCGGCGGTGAATGCGGACAGCCATGCCGACGCGAGGCATCGGCGAGCGGCGATAGTGCACGCGCGGTTACGGCCGGAGAATTGGGATAAACGCGAATCCTTCGCATCAGCCCGACAGCGGATGGCATGCCAACGCTGGGTCGGGCACGCGCGCCCCCGTGCGCCGCATTCGATTTAGCTCAACAGGGGGAGGGCCGCTCCCCGTATGATCGTGCAGGATGACCCGCCGGACGGAGCCGGCCGGGCCATCGCGGAAACGACCTGGAGGAGAAAGGGGCATCCTGATGAGTGAGTCTTTGCAAGGCCGGGTGGCCATCGTCACCGGGGCCGGTGGCGGTCTGGGGCGCGCGCATGCGATCGAGTTGGCCAGGCATGGCGCGCGGGTCGTGGTCAATGACCTCGGAGCCGACGAGCCGGGTTCCCGGGCCGGTGCCGTCGCGGACGAGATCCGGCGCGGCGGCGGCGAAGCGATCGTCAACGGCGGGAGCGTGACCGACTTCGACGCGATGGAAGAGATGGTGCGACAGGCGGTCGCGCAATGGGGCCGGGTGGACATCCTCGTCAATAACGCGGGCATCCTGCGCGACAAGAGCTTCGCCAAGATGACGCTGGACGACTTCCGGGCGGTGATCGACGTCCACCTGATGGGCTCGGTGAACTGCACCAAGGCGGTGTGGGCGCTGATGCGCGAGCAGAACTACGGGCGCGTCGTGATGACGACCTCGTCGTCGGGCCTGTACGGAAACTTCGGCCAGGCCAATTACGGCGCCGCCAAGATGGCGCTCGTCGGGCTGATGCAGACGCTCGCGCTCGAGGGCGAGAAGAACAACATCCGTGTCAATTGCCTCGCGCCGACTGCCGCCACGGCAATGACCGAGGGCATCCTGCAGCAGGAAGTGCTGGCCAGGCTGCATCCGGCGGCCGTGAGCCCGGGCGTGGTGGCCCTGGTGAGCGACGACGCGCCGACGCGCACCATCCTGATGAGCGGGGCCGGCAGCTTCGAATGCGCGCACATCACCATGACGCGGGGCATTCACGTCGGGCGCGCCGAGGATGCGACGGCGCAGATCCGCGCGCGGTTCGACGAGATCACGGACCGAACCGGCGAAATCGTGCCGCGCACGGGGTTCGAGCAGGCGCACCATGAACTCTCGAAGAGCGGCATGGATGCGGATTCGATGTCGGCCAATGGCCGCACCGTGATCGGCTGACGCGGGGCCGCGGCCCGTTGCGCTGCGCCTTGGTCATGCGAGCGGCCGCGGCGCCAGGTTGATCCACACCGGCGCGTGATCGCTGGGCTTTTCGCGGCCGCGATGCCCGGCATCGACCTCGGCGGCGGTGAGCCGGTCCACGAGATCCGGGCTCAGCAGCAGCAAGTCCATGCGAAACCCGGCGTTGCGTCGAAAGGCGTCCGCATTCACCCAGAACGTGTACACGCGCTCGGTCGGGTGCAGGTGGCGCGTCGCATCGACCCAGCCTTGCGCCAGCAGCCGCTGCCAGGCTTGCCGGGTCTGCGGCTGCAGCACCGCGTCGAAGCGCCAGGTTCCCGCGTTATAGATGTCGGCGTTGGTCGGCACCACGTTGAAGTCCCCGGCCAGCACGACCGGGCGGCCCGAGTCGCGCAGCGTTTGCGCGTGCCGTATCAGCCGCTCGAACCACGCCAATTTGTAATCGAACTTGGGCCCGGGCTGCGGGTTGCCGTTGGGCAGGTAGATCGAAGCGACCCTCAGGCCTTGCACGTCCGCTTCGAGGTAGCGGGTCTGCCCATCGCTGTCGTCGCCGGGCAGGCCGCGGCGGATTTCCAGCGGTGGCTCGCCGAGCGCGAGGATCGCGACGCCGTGGTGCGAGCGCTGCCCGTGCCAGACGGCGCGATAACCCGCGGCTTCGAGCGGCTTCGCGGGAAATTTCGTGTCGTCCGTCTTGATCTCCTGCAGGCAGGCGACGTCGGGCCGCGATTCGGCGAGCCATTCGAGCAGCCGCGGCAGCCGCCCGTTGACGCCGTTCACGTTGAATGTGGCGATCTTCAAGGGCTGAAAGTATATGGAAGGCACACAGCGGCCGGGCGGCGCGAGCGGCAGCGTCGCTGTTCAGGCCGCGGTGACCGCGTCGCGTTGCACTGCGGCGATGCAGTCGTCCAGGATGTCCAGGGCTTGGTCCATCTGCCGGGTGGTGGTGATCAGCGGCGGCGTCAACGTCAGCACGTTGCCCATCGTCGTCTTGAACGACAGGCCGCTGGACAAGGCACGATACAGGACCGCCTCGGCGGCCCGTGGCGCGGGGGACTTGCCGGCGCGATCGGCGACCAACTCCACGCCTAGCAACAAGCCGCGGCCCCGCACGTCGCCAATGATCGGATAGCGGTCGCGCATCGTGTGCAGGCGGGCCAGTGCGTGCGCCCCCACGCGCGCGGCCTGCTCCACCAGGCCCTCGTCCTCGATCACCCGCAGCGTCGCCAGGCCGGCTGCCGCGGTCACCGGGTTCTTTTCGTGCGTGTAGTGGCCGTAGGCCCAGGCGCCCGCGACGTCGAGTTCGTCGCGAGCGATGCACGCGGCCAGCGGTAGGATTCCGCCGCCGAGCGCCTTGCCCAGGACCATGATGTCCGGCGCCGCGTCATCGTGCTCCGCCGCGAAGAAGCGCCCCGTCTTGCCCAGGCCGGTCGGAATCTCGTCGAAGATGAGTAGCGTGCCGTGGCTGCTGCAAGCCTCGCGCACGGCCCGCCAGTATCCGGGCGGCGGGAGGTAGGGCACCGCGCGAGCGGGCTCGGCCAGGACGGCGGCGACGTCGCCCTCGCGTTCCAGCACGTAGCTGACCATCGCCGCGCACGCGAGGTGGCAGGCGTCGAGGTCGGGCTGTCCCTGGTCGTCGACCGGATGGCCGTACGCGCAGCGATAGCAGCCGAAGGGCGCCACGTGCTCGGTGCCGGGGAGCAACGGGCCGACCTTGCCGCCGCGGAACAGCGACTCGCCGCCGACGCTGGACGCGCCGAAGCCCGCGCCGTGGAAGGAGTCCCAGAAACTCAAGGTCTTGAAGCGGCCCGTCGCGGCGCGAGCGAGCTTGATCGCCACCTCGACCGCGTCCGAGCCGCCGGTCGTGAACAACACCTTGCCGCCCCAGCCGGTGAGCCGCTTGAACTGCGCACCGAGCGCTTCGGCCAGCTCCACGGCCCGGTCGTTGGCGAAGCGGCGCGGCGCGAAACTCAGCTCGTCCAGCTGCTGCTTGATCGCTCGCACGACACGCGGATGCGCGTAGCCCACGTGGTGCACGTTGTTGCCGTGGAAGTCCATGTAGCGCTGTCCCGCGGTGTCCTCGATCCAGATGCCCTCGGCCTTGCGGATGGCGCTCAGGCAGGGCGTCGAAACCGACTGGTGCAGGAACGCGGCGCTGTCGCGCGCCAGCAGCGCGCGGGTGGGCTCGTCCAGGTGTTCGCGCTGCCAGCCGGCGCGCGCGGGCGTATCGTTGACGTCGCCTTCGCTGGGGCGCGGACCGTGGGTGTCTGCGGTCATGCCGTCAGATCGGGTCGAGCGGAAAGATCGGCCGCCGCACTTTCGTGAAGCTCAGCTGGCCGTAGTCGGAGGTCGTCACGCCCAACCCGG